>JAQULZ010000040.1 GCA_028718375.1 Victivallaceae bacterium
CCTCGACTTTAATTTCAAACGGCAGGCTGCCGCTGACCAGGGCGTCGGAAATGGCCTTGCATTCGTCCTGGGAGAACTGGCCGGTTATTTCCGCCGAACCGCCGGTGATGGCGCAGTTGATGACCGGGGCTGAATATAAGCGGTCGTCGAGTACGATCGCCAGCTGGCGATGGACATTTTCCGCGGTCAGTTTGGCGAAATGTTTGGCGCCCTGATTATTGAATTTCAGGATGATCTGGCGTTGGCCGAACTGGTCTACGGACGGGTAGGCTTCGGTGATGTTCTTGCCGCTCATCGACCAGCGTTTTTTAATGAAATACCAGATGGACTGCGCCTTTTTGCCTGTGCGGAACGACTCCATTTTCATCAGCTTGTAACCGCTGGGCGTGGCGAACGATTTGGGATCGGCCAGATATTTCTGCACTAAAGCGGCATTGTCCTGATGAACTAGGCAAAAGCGCAGTTTGGCGCTCATTTTGATAAGTTCGAGCAGTTTGAGTTTTTCGTCCCGGGATACGACCGGTACTTTCAGAGAGACGTAATGGCCGCCGGCCGGGGAAATTTCGGCCTCGAAGATTTTCTGCGCTTCCATCCGGGCGCGCAGGATTTCAATGGCGATGTCGCGGTAGTACTGAAACCGGTCTTCCAGGCGTTGCTTCGCCTGTTCCACGCTGTCGTGTTTTTCCTTGGATTCCGCTTTTACGGTCTTTAAAAAGTCCGCGTCCGGAACGAGTTCCAGCAGAAATTCCACTCCGCCGTTCAAATCCAGTCCGAGCCGAATGGAACTGCTCGCCCGCTGCCGGATGAGACTTATTACGTCGCGGTTGACTTCCAGTTTATTTCCCCTGGCATTGATCAGGTTTTTCAGTTCCACTCCGGATTTGTCGGCGGCGTCAAGCAGGGCGACGGAAGGAAAAAGGTCGGGATTTTTAACCTGGGCCGCTTCCGCCGTGGCGATCAGTTGTTTGGCGGCCGGGTCATCGGGGGTTTTCAGCATGGACTTGAACGTCGCGTAGAAATCGCGCGGAGCGAGCGGGCTGATTTCAAAGAAAAAGATCAGGATAATGAGCAGGAAAATGACCGTTCTTAACATCAGTGGACGTTTATTCATGACGCGCCTTTTTTCTTCAGGTGAGTTTTAGGTTTATTCGGCAGTCTGGGGATGGTCGCTGACCAGACCGTTGAGGCCGGCTTTGGTAATTTCTACATTGACCTTGTCCGCGATCTGGATGATGAAAGTCTTGTCCTTTACTGTGATCACCTTGCCGTAAATGCCGCCGGCGATGATCACGTCGGCGCCTTTGACGACGCTGTCGATCATCTGCTGCCTTTTCTGAGCCTGTTTTTTCTGAGAACGGAACATGAAATAAAACATCACCACGAAAATCAGGATCATCGGGATAAAGCTTATTAACCCGGCGGGGCCTTGCTGAGCCGAAGCCGGACAACTGTCCGGAGCGGCGGCAGCGGCAATTGCAACTGAATTAAACATAGTTTTACCTTTGGTTGAATTAAGCGTTAATCATTATGATTGAGCAAGAACAGAAATCTACATCCAAAACGGCGAATCTCAAATTTTATTTTTGAGTTAGCGGCAATAAATTTCGATTATTCGTTTTTTCTATGAGGTACGCCGAGCAAGCCGAGGTGTTTTTCGAAATGCGTTTTCAATTTTTCCAGGTATTCATGTTCGAATTTATGCATCGCGGCGAAAAACAGCGGCCGGATATATTTATCGTGCAGGATCGGCCCGTAGGTAATATGCAGCAACTGCCGGGCTTCCGGCAGTTCCAGAAGTCCGGGCAGATCTTCGTCATACAGGTCATCGACATCGGGTATTCGGGTAATGTCGGCAGTGATGTGGTACAGAGAAAGCATCCGGTCGAAATTATCCAGGGCGCATTTGTGCATAACGCGGTATAACACCGGATCATTTTCGGCAATCACCCGGACGGCCTCGAGCCAGCTGGTGCCGGCGGTTTTCAGATGCAACCGCATCCCGGTCATTTCGCCGATGGTCGGGTAAACCATGAATTTATCGCTGCCGGAATGGATGGATATTTTGTAATTGCCGTTGTTCCGGGCAATGTCGGCGTGGACTTGGAACTGCCGGGCGAATTCTCCGGGATCGCCGATGTAATCGACGGCTTTCTGGAATTCGCCGATGAATCGCGGCGCCAGGGAAGTAAATTCGATCCCGCGGTGAAGCAATTCCCGGGCGATGAACAGGTGATGCGCCGGCAGCGTCGGGGAACCGGTTTCGTCGATGGAGATTTCCAGGTCGAACTTGCTGCCGCGCCGGCTGACCAGATGCTGATGCACTTTTTCCGCGAAGTCGAGGGCCGCCAGATACATTACGGCACAACGGCGGACATCCGAAGCGTCGAAATTGATCGTACTGGTTCCGAAAGTAAACTTCCGGCCGGCATAAGCCGTCTCGAGCCGCCGCCGGACCTGGGCGGCTGTTCCGGCATAAGTCTGATCCACTTTATTTTGCGGCCAGCCGCCGGCGGCGGCGTTCATGACTTCCGAAAGATCGAGCGTGATCATCGGCATTTCGGCGGCCAGAGCCGTATCAATATCCTCCAGCGTTTTCAGATGGTCGCCGTCAGCGCCGTATCCCCCCCGGTAACCGGTCTGAAATACCATGAAGGTGGCGTCATCGACCACCTGCCGGTAAGTTCTTCCGGTCAGATCGAGTTCGCGGATCGACTGCTGGGCGAGTACCGGGGTTACTTCAAACTGCCGGGCGGCCGCAATATGACCGGCAGTGGCCAATCCCAGGCGGTCGCCGCAGCCGATAGTGGTTTTACGGTCGCGCAGGGAAATCGGGGCCGTCCAGGGAAAAAGCCGGCGCAGGACTTTGGCATTGTGTTCGTCCAGCGGACATTTGCGGGCGATGGTTTCGCTGTCGCCGATCTGTTCGCCGGAAAATTCGGCGATGATCCCGTCTTCGCGGGGCGAAAACACCATCAGGAAACGATCGATATGGTCGCGGAACATGGCGACGATGGTATTGTCTTTCTTATGGATGGAGTCTTTATAAAACAATAAACTGCTGCCGCAGGTTCTGATATTGTTCCTGATTTCATTTTCATGAGAATCGATTACCGTGGATACGGTCTGTAAAAGTTTTTTCATGCCTGATCAACTCCTGATGTCCGGGGTCAAATATAGTTACTCGATTACTATATGATGGGCATAAAACTATTCAAGCGGAAAAAGGCAGAAAATGAGGCAAATGCGAAAATACCGGCTGATTGGACGACACCGCCAAAACTAAAAAAATAACATAGTCCAGAACTTGTTCTGGTCGGTGGTCCAGCGGCCGAAAACGCTGGTCGCCCGTCTCCAAGGGGCGAAATTTATGCGCAACTTGTTGCGCCTGAGAAAGTACCGCTCTCGCTAAGCGATGTCCGGAAAAATCAGCGGAGCGTATTTTTTCCGGATGTTGAGCGTGCGAGCCGGACGAAAAACACTGTTCTTTCAATAACAGCGACTTTTGTCAGTGTCGTCTGATTGTTGCGGGCGGTCGCCGGTCAGACAGCCGGGGTGGCGGTACTGTTCCGAATGAAGTCTTTCATGAAGGCGGCCGCCCGGCCGCCTTCGTCTTCGAGCACGTAATGGCCGGCTTTGTCAAGCTGTAACACCTGGGCCTGCGGATAGTACAGTTTCCAGCGTTTGAGGCAGCGCGGCGAAAAACGCCAGTCGCGCATGCCCCAGATTACACAGACGGGAGTTTCCCGGAACATCCAGAGGCCGTGTTCTATTTCCAGCAGGACTTCAAACGAGATATGTTCCGGATCGATCGGAACGTCCCGGATAAAACGCAATAGGGCAATCCGGTCCTCGTAGGTCTGGTACGGGAAACGGAACCCTTTTTGGACAATAGCCGGCAAGGATTTCTTAACGGACAGGCGCAGCGCGGCATTGAGATACAGATTCAGGTTGCGGACGAGTTTATCCCCCAGCCACGGAATCCGGAAAAACATAAGTTTCAACGGCGGCCAGGAAGTTGAAAACGCGGCGGAATTGAGGATAACCAGGCGGGCTATTTTATCGGGATGCCGGACCGCCAGCCCCATGCCGATCGGGGTGCCCCAGTCGTGAAGCACCAGCGTTACCTTATTCAGGTTCAGGGAAAAAAACAGGTTTTCCAGGTTGTCGATATGGGTTTCTAGGCGGTAGGGAAAATCCTGAGGCTTATCGGAACGGCCGCAGCCGAGATGATCCGGGGCGATGACCCGGTAATCGGGGCTGAACTCGCGGATCAGATTGCGGTACATGAACGACCAGGTGGTACTGCCGTGTACCATCAGCAGCGTTTCTTCGCCTTTGCCTTCGTCCACATAGTGATAATTGTGAGCACTGATTTTGATGAAATTCGGTTTAAACGGATATTCGCTTTGGATTTCGTCAAAATTTATCACTGGTCAGACTCCATTAATTATGAAGGGTGATCTTGATCTGATCCGGTTTAATTTCAATGTTCTTGACGTATTTCAAATACCGGTCGGCCCATTTTCTTTCCGGCATGATCAGCGACTTGAACAGTGAGAAAACGTGTTTCTCCAGAGAGAGCGGCAGCGGCAGCAACCCGAATCGCGCGCCGGTGAGATTATATTTCAGGGTTTGAGTTTTAGTTTTGGCATCGGCTGCGAGTTCGGGCTCTATGAACAGTTCAAGGCGGCAGGGGAGAACGCCGAACCATTGATCTTTCACCACCAGGCTCAGAGTTTTATCGTCTTTGATGCCGACACTGAAGTCAAATGTGGAAACCGGGACGGCGGGAGCTGCGTTTCCGGGAGGGGTATCCGGCTTGGGAGCGGAAGGCGCGGCCGATCCCGGGGCCGGTTTGGGAGCAAACTTCATGGAAGGACGCCCCCCCACCCCGATTGAACCGCCGCCCATATTACCGGGGCTGCCCATCCGAAGGGGGGAGTTGAAACCGGGACGTTCACGAGGCGGGGCGCCTTTGAGCTTTTTGTGTTCCCGGCTGAAATAATTCGCGATAAAAGTCGCTTCCGCCGGAGTAAGTTCAAGGACTATCCGGCAGAATTGCACTTCCGGCAGCACATCGACTTCGCTGCATTTACCGAGCAGTTCGGCAATTTCCTTTTCATCGGTCAGCTTCGGGGTTTCAGGGAAACCGAACGGGAAAAACGCCAGGGCCAGGATGGTGACGGCTGTGATGAACACTATCGATTTCACGGCGCGCCATATTACTTTCCTTACCCGTTTGTTCTTATGTACCACCAGGTTTTTATCAAATTTCAGTTTGACTCCGCAATTGCGGCAGTAGAGAGTTCCCAATCGGTTGGAATAGCCACATTTATGACAATCGATATTAGTAGGCAGCATAAGTCACCACGTTTATAATTTATGATTTTTCCCCGGAGCAATGACATTCCCGGTTCGGACATTGCTTTTCCCCGCACGGCTTGGATTCGGAAAGGTCCTTTTGTTTATCCTTTTCGTAAGAACTCGAACGGTAGTCCGTACAATGAAATCCGCTCCCTTTAAATATAATACCGGCTCCGCGGCCAATCAAGCGTTTCAAACCGGATTTCCCGCATTCCGGGCAAATTGCAAGACGTTCCGCGGTAATGTGCTGGAAAATTTCGAAATTTTTCCGGCAATTCGGACATTCATAATCATAGTTGGGCATTTTTAAATCTCCTTGATAAAGTTTTGGTTCTGTCAAAATTTATTAGCAATCTTTCCGTTTTCCTCATTTTGCTGACTGAAAAACAAAAACTTTTTTGTTTTTCAGAACACTACCCATTTCACTTTATCGCCGCTTCTTTGTCAACGGCCAAAATCGTATAAATAGCGACTGCAAGGAGCGGCTTTATGCCGATTTTGCGCCTTGACAAGGAAGCGGCGATAAAGTAACGTTATGCGTCCGAATCCGGCTCGAACGCTCAACATTTTCAAAAACACCACTCCGTTCTTTTTTGAAAATATCGCTTTTCGAGAGCGGTACTGTTCGGGCGCGGCAAGCCGCGCAATACTTTCGCTCATTGGAGATGAGCGACCAACGTTTTCGGCCGTTGGATCACCGAGGCGTTACATCCGCCGTTTTTAATTTTTTTCATTTTATTTTTGACACTACCAAAGTTTTTAATCTCAGAGCAGCGCTTTCAGCTCCCTGATGGTCAGTTTATTGACGCCGGCGGCGGGATTTTCGATGAGGTGGTCGAAAATCTGCTGTTTTTCCGCCTGTAAGGACAGGATTTTTTCCTCGATGGAATCCTTGGCGACCAGTTTAAGCGTGTTGACGGTTCGGGTCTGGCCGATCCGGTGAGTGCGGTCGGCGGCCTGGGACTCGACGGCGGGATTCCACCACGGGTCGTAAATGATTACCGTGCTGGCCGAAGTCAGATTCAAACCGGTTCCCCCGGCTTTCAGACTGAGCAGAAATACCGGAATATCGTTCCGGTTATTGAAATTGTCGACCCGATCCTGGCGTTTTTTGGTGGCGCCGTCCAGATATTCATAGGCGATGTTTTCCCGGTCCAGCCACGCGCGGATGAGATGCAGCAGCGAGGTGAACTGGCTGAAAATGAGCATCTTCTGGTTACTGTCGATGTTTTCCAGCACCAGTTCTTTAAGCAGTTCCAGCTTGCAGGCCTCCAAGCCCCGGCCGCGGCCGTCCGGCAGCAGGGCCGGATGGCAGCATACCTGGCGCAGCCGCATTAAAGTCGTAAGCACCTCGAAATTGGCTTTAGTTTTGCCGCTCTGCTGCAGTTTCCGGAGCTGTTTTCTGGTTTCATTCAGGATACTGTCGTACAGGTGACGCTGTTCGGGAGACATTTCGCAATATAGAGTCTGTTCGATTTTAGGCGGCAGTTCCCGGCAGACGGCTTTTTTGGTGCGGCGTTTTATGAACGGCGCGACCCGTTCGGACAGGTCGTGCTGCAAATCTTTCAGCGCCCCGATTTCATGGTAATATTTTTTGAAACTGCTGAAACTGCCGAGCATCCCCGGCTGGAGAAAATCGAAAATGCTCCACAGGTCGTCGGGGGAATTTTCCAGCGGCGTCCCGGTCAGCACCAGGCGGTGTTCGGCTTTGATGTTTTTGCAGCTCCGGGCGTTGACCGTGTCGGGATTTTTGATATGCTGGGCCTCGTCCAGGATCAGGTAACTGATTTCGATCGATTTTATTTCCTGGGCGTCCCGCCGCGCCACGGCGTAGGAGCAGATCATCAGATCATAATCGGCGGCGTTTTTCCAGAAGACGCCGCGTTTGGCCCCGGACAGCGCGATGACCCTGAAGGCGGGAATGAACTTTTCACATTCGCGCCGCCAGTTTTCCAGCAGACTGGCGGGACAAATGATCAGGGCGGTCGGATCAGCAGGACGTTTCCTGGCGGCGAGCAGCGCCAGAGTCTGAACGGTTTTGCCCAGTCCCATTTCGTCGGCGAGAATGACGTTGAAACCGTTTTCGGTAAATTCCCGCATCCATTTCACTCCTTCGAGCTGATATTCGCGGAGCGTGCCGGTGAACCGCCGGGCAAAATCCGAATCTTCCGGATGGACAGCAGCGATATCCGGCAGCGACGCGGCGAACTCCGCCGGAATGGCGGCCGGGAAATGCCGGGCAATGTATTTCCAGAAGTTGACCGAATAGCGCGAAAGTTCAAAAGTACCCTCCTGCTGGTTGAGCTTTTGCGCCAGATTATCCGCGGCCAGCAGAAAATTGCGGAGCGGCCGGTTCAGGAAGATGACGCCTTCGGTACCGGTCAGATAATAACGCCGGCCGCTTTTGAGCACTTTCAGCAGGAGATTCCAGTTCAAAGTCCGACCGTTTCCTTCCAGCCGGTAAGCGATTACGAAGCGGTTTTCAATTTTTCTGAGCACCGAACATTTCAGTTCAACTCCGGCCCCGTTGACGCCGCCGCAGCATAATTGCGCCAGGTTGCCGCTCACCAGGACATTGCGTTGCTTCAGCCACCAGGGCAGCACTTCGCCGAGAAAGACCCCGATGCTTTCCGGGTCGGCCAATTGTTTTATGTTGCCCCGGCCGGTGAAGCCCAGCGCGGTCAATTCTTCATCCACGGTTTTTTCCAGGTTTTCATCCCGTACCCAAAAACGACCGTCATCGGAGGCCAGCCGACCGTGATCGGCATTGACTGTCCGGCGGTCATAAAGATACTTTATTTCCAGTTGCAGGATTTGTTCCCCGGTGATCCGGGCATCCAGCAGGATTTTTGCCGTTCTGCTGGCGATCGCGGAACCGGCGGCGTCGAGAATCCGCAGGGGAAACCGGTTTTCAGTCAACAGTTGCCGGGTATTGCGGAACTCGGCTTCCTGTTCGTTCAGACGGAAAAAGTTACGCAGCCAGGCGATGTCGACGGTCGCAGGCATCCACCAGTATTCGCCGCTGGTGCCGATCCAGCAGCCGGCGCGGCCGGTAATGACCCGGGCTTTCTTCATGGGCAGCAGGGCGCCGTTGATGCGGATTCCCGGAAAATACCAGGTTTTATCAGGTAAAGCGCGTTTGAGCAGTACCGGTTCCGCCGGTTCGGGATGGATGATCAGGCGGCGGTTCTGGCGGTAAAACTCCTTGAAGCCAATCAGGCAGTGGAAAAATTCCGCAGTCTGTTCGGAATTGAGCAGCAGGCTGGAGCCTTCGCCTTCGGCATTGACGGCCAGGAAACGGATGATCTGCTGGTCCTGGAGTGAGAAGTCGCTCAATTTCAGGGATACGGCCAGGCTCTTGTCGAAGTAAAGCTGGCGCAGGTTGTTGATGTTGCCGATATATTCTTTTTTATCGGTTTTCAGTTTCACGGTGAGAACGGCGTTTTCCCATTTGCTCGGCACATGCGGGAGCTCGGATTCAATATTTACCGTAATCCGCGCCTGCGGCGGGTAATTTCCGGTCGCGGCCAGTTCGGCAAAATCCTGGGATTTAAGCCCGGCATAGCCGGCGTTTTCCTCTTTAAGGGGCGGCAGCGGGGAAGTCTTGAAGCGTGCAAAATACATAATTGCGGCGACCGCGTGCTGACAGAGCCGGCCGGTATTTTCCGGACATGAACAGTCCGACCGGTTTTGTTCTCCGGCGCTTACGGACACGGATTCGTAATGCTGTTTCTGGTTGAAGACCGCGTTCATGCTGCCGTCTTCGCCGCGGTAAGCGCAAAGCAGACATCTGCTTTTCAGGAGTGCTTTGGCGTTTTTAACTGTTTCCGCGCTGGAAACCGCGATCAATTTCGCTTCGAAACCCTTTACCATTCAACCTTTTTCCATCTTGATCCGATATACCAAAACGACTAATATACTACCGCTGAACCGCAGTGCAAAATGCCGGGAAGTAAAAAAAACGAAAATAATCTTATTTGCCGTTTTTTGCAGTTGTTTTTATTCAATTCCGCTATTATAATCTGAAAAACTTGACCAAAACAGGAGAATGATTATGCCGTTAATTGATATGCCGCTTGAACAACTGAGGGAATACCGGGGAATTACTCCCTGTCCGGTCGATTTTGACGAATTCTGGGACAAAAGTCTGGAAGAAATGCGTCGGATTGATCCGAAAGTAGAATTGATTCCGGCGGATTTCCAGGTGGATTTTGCCGATTGTTTCACCATGTTTTTCACCGGTGTCGGTGCTGCCCGGGTGCACGCTAAGCTGATTCGTCCCAAAAATCTGACTTCGCCGCGTCCGGCCGTATTGCAATTTCATGGTTATTCCGGGGACTGTGGCGACTGGCAGAGCAAACTGGGATTCGCCGCGCTGGGATTTACGGTTGCGGCGCTGGACTGCCGCGGTCAGGGCGGATTCTCGGAGGATGTCGGCGGCGTTAAAGGCTGGACTTTACGCGGCCATTTCATCCGCGGTCTCATTAACGCACTGGACGGACATCCGGAAAAACTGTTATTCAGGAATATTTTTCTGGATACGGCGCAACTGGCAAAAATTGTTATGGAATTGCCGGGCGTCGACCCGGACCGGGTCGGAGCAATGGGCGGCAGCCAGGGCGGCGGGCTGACCATCGCGTGCGCTTCGCTGGTACCGGAAATAAAATACGCGGCTCCCGATTATCCGTTTCTTACCGACTACCGCCGAGTATGGGAAATGGACCTGGACGTCGGGGCTTATGAAGAATTGCGCATTTTTTTCCGCAAATTCGATCCGCAGCATAAACGGGCGGAAGAAATTTTCAGAACCCTGGGCTATATCGACGTTCAGAATCTGGCCAAACGCAATAAAAAATTTTCTGCCGTTCAGGCTATCCCCGATGCAGAGCATGCGGGGTATTACGCCCGAACTTCCACGCCCTGCCGGGCGGGCCGAAAATTTGGTCCGGGTGGAACGCCCCAGAGGGGCGGGGAATTACACCCAGAACAGATTAAAGGCGAAGTGCTGATGGGAACCGGATTGATGGATACGGTTTGTCCGCCCTCCACCCAGTTCGCGGCCTACAATAAAATCCGGGCGAAAAAGTCAGTGGAAATATATCCGGATTTCGGCCACGAAGGACTGCCCGGTCACGGCGACCGGGTATTCCGGTTCATGAAAGAATTGTAGGTTTTATTTTACCGATTCCGGATTGATTTTCCGCAGCGTGAAAATCTGTACTCCGATAATGCCGAGAATGAGCACGGCTCCGACGATAAACGGTGAATCAGGGTTTTGGGTTATATCCACCAGAAAGCCGCCGGCCAGCGGCGCGACGATGCTGGTGAAACCGACGATGACTTCATTCCAGGAGACGTATTTGCCGCTTTTCTCGGGATGGACGAGGGAATGGAATACCAGGCAGAAAAAGAAACCGGCGGAATAAAGACCGTAAATCACCGCGCCTACATAAAAAACCCAGGTGTTGGTACCGCACCAGAACAGCACCATCCCGATAATGCCGCAGAGCGAAACCAGCATCATCGGTACGGCCTTGTACATCCAGTAGCGGCTTTTCAGCAGCAGCAGCGAAAAAAAGCCCTGGGAATACGATACTACCGCCATGATCAGTCCCAGGTCTTCCTTGGAGATGTGGACCACTTTCGCTTTATAAGGGAACACCGTGCGGATCAGAGCGATCGTCAGGCAGCCGATGCCGGCGGTCAGCCAGCCCAGCCAGGCCAGGTCCGGCAGCCCGGAATAATCGACCGGCGGCCGGGACCGTACTTTGACCGCTTCCGGAATTTGGTGAAAGCGTTCGATATAATGCTTGAGCGGCCAGATGGCGACGGCGATGATAAGTGCTAGGGAAATATTGATCCAGTAGCAGTACAGCCAGCCGTCCACCGGCGCCAGGTATCCCCAGATGAAGGAGGCGATGAACGGCCCGCTGGCGAGTCCGCAGCTCCAGGCGAAACCGTAAATGGCCGTGGAACGCACCACGCCGGCGTGAACGTTCCGGTCGGCGGCTTTCATGAACACCTGGAACGAACAGAAGAACAGCGCGCTGCCCAGTCCGATCACCAGAGCCCAGAAGAGCTGGATCGAAGGCGCCGGCGCCACGATCAACAGCAGATTTCCCACTCCCATCACCAGGCCGCCGGCAGTGATCAATGCCGGGGCGCGCCGCAGGTTGTTGATCCGGGAGACGAAACCGGCGAAAAACGAATGTCCGAGCGCCCATACCGTGGCCGGCAGAGTGCAGGCGAAAGCGCTTGCTCCGCTGTTGACCATGCGTACCGTGGCGATGAATACTAAAGCGCCGAGAATGACATCGGCCATGGCCGGAAGCAGAAAAATCAGAAAACGTAACATTTGGTAAGTGCTCCTGAAAAATCTACCTCGCATTCATCCAGATGAAAGCGATTGCAATTATGACGGGAACGATGAACCGGATAAAAATTCCCCACAGCGAGGCCAGGGTCAGCACATGGTAGCGTTCATCGTTATGACTGGAATCGTTTTTCAGCCCGGCCAGCAGGGCGATCAGGTTCACATCGGCAAAATTGTTCGAGCCGTGGCGGATTTCCTGGACGGCTTTGCTGGTACCCCAAATCCAGCCGACAAAGATGGAAGTTCCCAATATCCCCAAGGGCAGCAGCCAGTGGGAACATAAGTAGTCGACGGTAGTTAAAAACGCCGGCGATCTGACATCGAAGGCGCTTACCAGCCAGTACTGAACCCATTCGATATTTTCCCAGCTTACAATGCTGAGCGCTGACAACAGCCCTAAAAGGGTTATTGCGGAGGTACAGATCAATACGGCCCGGGAACGATTCCATTTTTTCTCGTCGATATAATAAGAAACCACAACTTCCAGTAACGCCGCTCCCGAAGTCAAAGCCGCCAGAGCGAGCGAAACAAAAAACAACCCCAGCCATAACCAGCCGGTCGGTATGCAGCTGAATGCCGCCGGCAGAACGTTGAAAATCAGATCCAATCCCTGGTCGGGCGCAAAATTATTCGCAAACAGGGCCGGAAAGACCGCCAGCCCCGCGAAAACGGTAGCCAGAGTATCCAGAGCGGCAATCCCCAGGGCGGAGAGAAATATGTTCTGCTGTCGGGACAAGTAACTGCTGTAAGTGATGGCAATGCCCATGCCCAGGCTCAAGGTGAAACAGGCGTGTCCGATCGCCGCCAGTACATTTCGAGTGGAAAGTCTTTTGAATTCAGGTTTCAGGAAAAACTCGATTCCGCCGATTGCATTGGGCAGGGTCAGGCTGCGGAGCATCACTATCAGCAGCAGGGCGAACAATAACGGTACCAGAATCTTAGACCAGCGTTCGATGCCGTTTTTGACTCCGCGTGCGACAATCAGGGCGCAGAGTGTCATGAAAGTAATGAACGAACCGATTACCCACCCCGGGTTCTGAACGAATTCACGGTATATTCTGCCGGCGGCATTCATGGTTTCGACATTTAATTCCAGCGTAAAACTCTTGTAAACGTAAGCTAAAGTCCAGCCGCTGACCACCCCATAATAGGATAAAACCAAAAAGGGGACAGCGACGCATAAAATACCGATAATTGCCCAGCCGAAAAAAATTATCAGCAGTCCTGATAACGACAGGATTAGCGACCACCCGAATTGTTTCATGCAGAACAGCGCGATACCGGCGAGAATCAAATCCACCCCGATCAAGTTGGCGGCATGGGAATTCTGGGAACTGAACGCCTTGAAAGCTCCGACAGGATTTTTTTTGGCGGCGCGCCCCAGGGTCATTTCACCTAGCATTACCGGTATTCCGATGACGACAATACACAGCAGATAAACCAGAACGAAAGCGCCGCCGCCGTTCTGCCCCACGACATTCGGAAATTTCCAGATATTGCCCAGACCGATCGCCGCCCCCCCCGCGGCGAAGATGAAACCCAGCCCGCTGCTCCAGTGTTCTCTTTTTCCCAACATGATATTACCCGTAAAATTTGGAATTAGTTTATTATTCTGTTTTCCGGAGACGCGTGATCATCAGTTTAATAAAATAACCGCCGGTAAATGAGTTTCAAACCGGAAATGGATTATTCGCGGCGTTTAAGCTGGTAATGATAGCGCTGAATGCCTTCCGCTATTCCCCGGGCAATTTCCCATTGATACGCTTCCTCGCCCAGTTGCTTTTCTTCGCCGGGATTGGATAAAAAACCGACTTCGATCAGAGCCGCGGGGCAGGGGGCTTCTTTCAGCACCATGAATCGCGCGTGTTTCAACCCGCGGTCGGAGTTTTGGGCCGCGGCGGTCAGGGAACGCTGAATCCAGTAAGCCAGTGCGGTATTGTTGACATCATACCGGTTGCCCGGAAAAATTTTTCCGGAAGCCTGCCGCGAATAAGTCGAATTCGCCCCGGCCGGCGTCATGCAGAAACTTTCGCTCCCCGTAACTGAGGAGTTGTCCGCTTTATTCGCATGGATGGAAATAAAGATGTCGGCTTTGATTTGCCGGGCGGCATCGGCGCGTTGCCTCAGATCGATGAACCGGTCGGAATTTCGGGTAAGGCTGACTTCATAACCGGCCCGGATCAAAAGGTTCGCGACTTTACGCGCTAAAGCCAGGGTGATCGTTTTTTCGTGGAATCGTTTTCCGGAAGCTCCTTTATCATGACCGCCGTGACCGGGATCCAGCATGATTCGGGCGAGCCGGTGTTTCCACAAAGCCCAGTGCCGAAGGATCGGGTCGACCGTTTTGAGGAAATCCATACTGCTGATGCAGCGCCGCCAGTTATATTTTACGGCCGGGAACAACAACGTTACTTTCGTGCCGTTAACGGTGCAATATTTCTTATCGACGGTGAAAACCAGCCGGGAATACTTGCTGAAGAGGATAATTTCTTTATCTTTTACCGCATATTGCATACCGTAATAAGCGGCGACGTCGCGCAAATAAACATACTGTTGTCCGTAAAGTTGGACATAACGGACATTGGCGCCCCGGACAACGGAACTTTCCGCCAGGCCGATCCATAGCATTGTTACGCCGATAAAATATTTTGTTACGGCCGGATTCAGCATGATAGCTTCCTCAAACTTAAAATTCTATCTTCGAGAGCAGGGTTTTTCCCTGATAGGAGGTTGCGGGAGGATACATGGCTTCGATTCCCGGGCCGATGCGGACTGATTCATTCAGTGACCCGTAGACAAAACCTTTGGCCGTTTGCAGGGCCTTTTCCCAGGGAGTGTCGAGAGCCAGAGCCGCGGTGAAGGCCGCCGAGAGAGTGCATCCCGTACCATGGGCCGCCTGGCGGCCGGAAAGCCGCGGTGAACTCAATTCATAAATTTTATTCTCATGGTAAACGATGTCGGCCGCTACGCCGCCGTCCGGATCGCGGTGGCCGGCTTTCAGGATTACGCTGCAATTCCAGCGTTCTCCGAATTCCCGGGCCGCCTCGATCAGTTCGGTATGACTTTTAAGCTGCCGTTCAAGCAATAATTCAGCTTCGGGAATATTCGGCGTAACCCAACTCGCCAGCGGCAATAATTTATCGGCGAGAACGGCCACGGCTGCTTCTTCGAGCAGCCGGGTCCCGCTGCTCGAAACCATCACCGGGTCGATCACCAGCGGAAAATTCCGGCCGGTCAGGCAACGCGCCGTCGTTTCGATAATTTCCGCATTGAACAGCATCCCGGTTTTAGCCGCCTGAATCGTGATGGTTGACAGTACCGCATTCAGTTGGGCTTCCACCCCGGCCGCCTGAATCGGATCGATCCGGGTAACTTCCCGGGGATTCTGGGCGGTAACGGCGGTGATGACCGAGCAGCCGAAAATTCCTGATGCGGTAAAAGTCCGGAGGTCGGCCTGAATGCCGGCGCTGCCGCCGCTGTCGCTGCCGGCAATAGTCAAGGCTGCCGGATAAAATTCCCGTTCATCATTTTTCATGTAATTTCCCTTGTCATCAAAGAATTATCAACTATATTCCTATGTACAGTACATGACAATGGATAAAAAACAACTTTCCCGGAATCCGCAATGAATTTATTATTGAAGAAACCGGTTCGCGGGCTGAAAATCTTCCTTGTTTTTGCCGGAGCACTGTTGGGCAGTTATCCGGCGGCTGCCGTGCAAATGCCCACGGACAGCTTCAGTACCAGATCCGGTACCGCCATTACGTTTCAGCGGTTTGACCGGGAATATTATGAGACCCTGCAATACCTGAAATTCGCCGACCGGATCATTTCCGGTTATCTGAATTCGTCCGCCGTCAAACAAAGTTACCCGTGCCGGATATTTGTCCTCAACGAACCGGTAAAAGGGGGAATCAATATCGTGGAGGCGGGCGGAAAGATCAACCTTTATCTGCATAAAGACTTCCAGACCGCGGAAAATAAATTCGCGGTTACTACCGGCATGATAAATGCCCTGCTGCTGGCCAAAACCGGCTTCAACCCCAACGAATGCAAACGCCCGTTGCCGCCATGGCTGACGGTCGGAATTTATGGCCAGATGGAACTGCGTTGTTTTTCTCACAGTATCCTGGCGGTACCCTGTTTTCCCGGGCTGATGGCGCTTTGCGTCGCCGGTAAACTGCCGGATTTCCGGGCTTCGCTGAACACGGCGCTGTCGCCTGAAGCGGACGGTATTGCCTACCGGTTGTACGAAGAACTCTGCCGGTTCGTACTTGTTGAATTGAAACGGTTGTCTTCCCGGGCCGACAACCCGATTGCCGATGCGGTATTCATGACCGCCCGCGGTAAATATTCCGAGGAGCAGATATTCGATTATACGGTTGTCCGGGCGATTTTGAAAAACTATGATCGGCTGAGCAGGGAAATCAATAAAAAAACGGTTCCGTCCGGTGCCGGAGACGCGCAGAAAGTCCAAAACTGGTTCAAAATGGTTGCCAACCGCGATCTGGTCAGCCTGAGTTCGCCGCTCTTGACGAAAGATTTCGTGACCAGGTTCTATCATTTCCGACGCTGCACTTATGTGCATCGGATAAAGGGCAGTTCCCCGGTGCGGATGGTCAGGGACATCAGCAAAATTACCGAAATTTATGACCGGTACGGCATGAGCACCGGGTTCAGTGAAATGCTGGACGGGAAATTCAGGGAACTGGAGGGGCTGATCCAGGTCAGTCAGCCGTTATGCAGCGTTTCCCTGGAGAAATTGCGCAGTACTCTGCAGCAGTTTGACCAGCTTCCCTCGGTCATCATCAAAAAACGGCTGGCGCTTATCCTGGGGGAACTCGAACAGACCTTCGAAAGGCAGCAGCAGATCGAAGTTTACCTGCGGGCGGTGGAATATGCCGCTACGGCTCCCGGTAAACTTTACCGGGACGAATTGATCGAAGACCGGCGTTTGGAAAAGAATTTCTGCCCGGCCATAAACAATTACCTCGACCAGGTGGAAAAATCATTTTTAAGAGACTGAGCCGGATGAATTTTACATTCACGGTGAAAAATTCGGTCATTGACTTTTATCTGTTAAACTGCTTATTTTAGCTTTACAGACTGCTTCCGTAAGGTCTTGCAGCATCGACACCCGCTCCGCCAGATACCGGAGTTCCTCCCGAGTGATTTTGTAACCCACATGATAGCGGGCTTCGGTATAGGCGCGTTTGAGCAGTTCGAACAAATGTTTTTCCTCGTCGGTGTTCTGGGGAAATATCCCTTTGAAACTGCTGCTGAGCTGATCGACCCGTTTTCCCAGTTCCGCCAGGTCATGAGTGCGGGGTTTGTAATCGGTAAACACCAGTAGTACCGTGTGGTAAAAACGCTCTGCTGCCTGATGGAGCAGAAATGCCGATTCTTTCAACATATCTTTCTCAAAAAACATACCATAGCCCGTGAAAAGATTCTTTGCGCTCTCAAACCAGTTTTTGAAATGGGCTTCAGCCTTGTTTTTGCGTGCTTTGCTGCTGAGTTTTCGTGCCACGGGAAGCCGGAAACGTCCGGAACGATACAGCAGGATGCCTTCTTTTTTAATATCGACGAAAAAGTATTCGCCGTTGCCTACCGCCTGGTTGAATTCGTCGAGGCTGTGCATAATAATACTGAGCGGAGTGGTACAGCCGGCAAATTTTCGCGCCCGGTATTTAATTCGGTTCCGGTAGCCCTTGTATTGGTATTTGGGGAGATCCTGCACGACGACCAGCAGGTCATAGTCGCTTTGGTATTCGTAGGTAATGCCGTCTTCGGCGGTATAGCGGTCTTCGACCCAGTCGCCGCGGGCGTAGCTGCCGAACAGGATGATGAATTCGGCGTCGATCAGTTCCCGGATGATTTCAACGACGGCCCTGAGTTCATCCTTTTTTTCCCGCGGCAGATGTGCCAATGACCTTTTCATTTTGAAAATATAACGCCGGTTTAATATTAACCAAGGACTTATCATAAAAAATCCCGTACTCCTGCGGGTACGGGATAAACATGATGACACCGCCAAAAGTCGGCATGCAATGTTTTTCGTCCAGCTCGCACGCTCAACATCCGGAAAAAATACGCTCCGCCGATTTTTCCGGACATCGCTTTGCGAGAGCGGTACTGCTTAAGGAGCAACAAGTTGCGCTATTACTTCCGCTCGTTGGAGACGAGCGGCCAGCGCTTTCGGCCGCTGGACCACCGACCAGAACAAGTTCTGGACTATGTTATTTTTTTACTTTTGTCGGGGCCGTCAAACATTTTAGCCCGGCAATCAGAATTTGATGTGCAGCCAGTCCTGGATGATCGGTGACACTTTGACTACCAGCGGCGTGAACACGATGCTGACCATGCTCATCAGTTTGATCAGGATGTTCAGCGACGGCCCGGAAGTGTCTTTGCAGGGATCGCCGACGGTGTCGCCGATGACGCTGGCGGCGTGGGCTTCGGTGCCTTTGCCGCCGTGAGCTCCCTGTTCGATATGTTTTTTGGCGTTGTCCCAGGCGCCGCCCGCGTTATTCAGCATCGTGGCGAGCAGAAATCCGGCCACCAGGCCACCGGCCAGCAGCCCGATGACGCCGGCTACGCCGAGGATACAGCCGGTAATTACCGGAACCGTAATGGCCATTAAAGAGGGGATGATCATTTCCCGTTGAGCCCCGGCGGTGGAAATATCCACGCAGCGGGCGTAATCGGGTTTGCCGGTCCCTTCCATGATGCCGGGGATTTCCCTGAACTGGCGGCGGACTTCATCGACCATGGCGCCGGCGGCGCGGCCGACCGCTTTCATGGTCATGGCGCAGAAAACGAAGGCCATCATCCCGCCGATGAACATCCCGCAGAGCAGCAGCGGGTTCATCAGGTGTACCTGGAAAACGTCGATATAAGCCAGGATTTCAGCCCGGCCGTTTTTGATAAGGAGTTCGGCCTGCTTGATCAGCGTCGTAAATTCGCTATTGCCGGTCGCGGAAAGTTTTGCCGACCAGAGTTTGACTTCTTCGATATATGCGGCCAGCAGCGCCATGGCGGTCAGAGCGGCGGAACCGATCGCGAAACCTTTGCCGGTCGCGGCGGTGGTGTTGCCGAGCGAGTCCAAAGC
Organism: Victivallaceae bacterium; assembly: GCA_028718375.1. Lineage (GTDB taxonomy): Bacteria > Verrucomicrobiota > Lentisphaeria > Victivallales > Victivallaceae > JAHOYW01. The sequence continues at coordinate 18,849 of JAQULZ010000040.1, forward strand.
ATCGGTGCGCTGCCGGACTTCCTTGGGCAGTTTCGCCATTTCAGCGTTGCCGCCGGCGTTATCGGCGATCGGCCCGTAAGCGTCAGTCGCCAGGGTGATCCCGAGGGTGGAGAGCATTCCGACCGCGGCGAAACCGATCCCGTAAAGTCCCATGCTGAAATTGGAGAAGCCGCCGGCGAAACCGAAAGCGGCGATAATTCCGATCACGATCGTAACCACCGGGATACCGGTGGAATACATGCCGGTGGCGAAGCCGTCGATGATAGTGGTGGCCGCCCCCATGTTGGCCTGTTTGGCGATGCCCCGGGTCGGCTGGTATTCAGCGGAGGTATAGTACTCGGTGGCCTGGCCGATGATGACCCCGGCCAGCAGACCGGCGATCACCGAACCGAAGATACCCCAGGAAATGAAACCGAGGTAATGCAGACCTACCAGCGCTCCGAGAATCATGACCGAACTGCCGAGGGTTCCGGCCAGCAGGCTGTGGAGCAGCTGTTTTTGGGTTGCTCCTTCACGGGTGCGCACCAGGCTCATGCCGATAATGGAAAGTACGTTGCCGATCCCGGCGACGATCATGGGAGCGGTAATGAGCTTTATGGCATATTCAATGCCTTCCCGGCCGATTTCCTGGACGCCGACCGCGGCCCCGAGGGCGGCGGTGGCGAGAATCGAACCGCAGTAGGATTCATAAAGGTCGGCTCCCATCCCGGCGACGTCGCCGACATTGTCGCCGACGTTGTCCGCGATGGTGGCGGGATTGCGGGGGTCGTCTTCCGGAATGCCGGCTTCGACTTTCCCGACCAGGTCGGCGCCGACGTCGGCGGCTTTAGTGTAAATGCCGCCGCCGACCCGGGCGAACAGCGCCTGGGTGGAAGCTCCCATCCCGAAAGTGATCATGGTAGTGGTAATATAAACGAATTTGTCCGCGGCGGTACAGCCTTTCGGCACCAGTTCCAGCCCCAGGAAATACAGGCCTTGCTGCATGCTTTCAGGAGTAAAGAACCATTGGTCCAGGACATAATACCAGATGCAGATGTCAAGCAGGCCAAGTCCGACTACCACCAGTCCCATTACTGCCCCGGAAGTGAACGCCACCCGCAGACCGCGGTTCAGTCCTTCGCTGGCCGCCTGCGCGGTGCGGGAGGAAGCCTGGGTAGCCGTTTTCATGCCGATATAGCCGCAGAGACCGGAGAAGAAACCGCCGGTTAAAAACGCTACCGGAACGAACGGGTTCTGTAGACCGGTAAAGGCCAGAATGGCGAAAATTATGACCAGGGCGAGGAACACCAGACTGACCACTTTGTATTGCCGGAAAAGGTAGGCCATGGCGCCCACCCGGACGTGACCGGCGATTTCTTTCATCAGGGCGGTGCCTTCGTTATTCCTGGTCATTTTCTTATAGAAGATTATGGCGACGAGCAAAGCCAGGACTGCTCCCAGCGGCGCGGCATACCAGATTTTCGGAATGGTTTCCAGCACGGGAGCGACGCCCGGGGCAGGGGGGAGCGGCGGAGCCTGGGCGGCGGCACTGAAGGCGCCGGTTAACATGGTGATGCCGGAAAGCGCTGAGAATTTTTTCATGATGTTCGAACCCTTTTGTGTTGATTATGGATATATTTTTTGCGAAAATATATTTTTGAAATTATAAGATAGTTTCATTTCCGATAATTGCAAGATTGATTTCGCATGTTACATTATATTTTCGTTTGCCGTAAGTAAAAAAATAACCTAGTGTCGAGTCAAGCCTGTAAGGTCGGCAAGACCGAGGGGATTTGTGCAGAGCTGTCGAGCGTTGTTGGCGCAGGGCGATGTGCCCATCGGACAAACCGGCAACGCTCGACAGAATGCACAACC
>JAQULZ010000041.1 GCA_028718375.1 Victivallaceae bacterium
GACTAAATCATGGCGTAAAGCCGTGCAGACATGGCTTCATAAAAATGGTCATATCAACATCAGAAGAAATGGAGAAGTGTTACCCATTTCCAATTAAACCACATCTCAGAATTCGCTTTATACTACACTGTACCGCTGGGTAATGCCGGACAGAACGATCGGATTCGCCACAGAACCGCAGCCGGAGGAAGACAGTTCCGCCAAGATAAAAATAATTACGGAAATCATCGGTAATCCCGACATCGACAACGCCGAACTGGCCCGGAAGTTCGACGTTACCGAACGCTGGATTCGGAAAATAAGAGCGCGAATCGGGATATGAATCTGGTGGAACTCCCTGCGGAACTCACCCGAAAAGGAGTTCCGCGGAGAGTTCCGCGAGTTCCACCGGAGATTTTATGAGTTCCGGGGTTAAAGTGCTGATAATAAACAGAATACAACAAAAACGGAACTCCTATACACACACTAAAAAAAGTGTGTCAACATGAGTTCCGCCCCGACCGGTGAGTTCCGGGGTTAAGCCGTTGATAATCAAAACTTAAAGTTAAAGCGGAACTCATGTATGCACACACCTCCCCCCTAAAGGGGGGAAATGCGGGGCTATAAAAAGCCCCCGCAATTTTCCCCCTGACTTTAGGGTTTTCGCGCGCGATCCGGCCAACCGTATCCGCCAATAAAATTTTTACATATAACCATCAACCCAGGAGGCCATATGAAAAAGTACGCCAACGCCAAAGACGTCCTGCCGGGGAATCTTTACGAGCAGGTGAAATCGCATTTTACCGGACTGCTCTACATCCCCGGCGAGCCAACCCGTGATCCGGGCAAAAGGGAGATTGTCATCAGTCTGGCGAAGCAGGGAGCCAGCGTTCAGGAGATCGCCAATATCATGGACGTAAGTACGCGCCGGGTCAACCAGATTCTCGCCGGCAGGCGCAAACGCAAGGTTGAATATGTTTGGGACGAGTAAAAATGCGGAGAAATGCCCCGCTGATGCTCAAAAGAGGCAGACCGCGGTCATCATACGGATTTACCATCAACCAGCGTCAGAAAGCCATTTCTGCGCGATCCGCGGCTATCGCGGCGCTCTGTCGTTGGCGTTGCAAGTGCTTTGCCTGGCGCTGGTTACGGGACGAGCGTTTCGTTTTAACGGCGAATGGACACCATGCGGGAATAGAACCAAACTCCTGGACAAAAGTAAGCGCCAAACGGCACCGGCTTATCCGGTTCTGACTTAAAGCAACGCCATTAAGCGCGGCAATTCGTCAATCAGGTAAAGCGGAATGTTTAAGAGGCCATCGTCAAATTTCAGATTCTGCAGGGAACACCGAATGCTTAAGGCTGGTTTATAGCGTTCCCGGTAGACGTGCAGACTGCGGCTGTGAAGATTCAAACCGGATTTTACTTCTACCGGAACAATAGTTTCATTATGCTGGATAACAAAGTCAACTTCGGCCGCGGCGGCGCTGGTCCAGTAGCATATGGGATCGAATTCCAGCGTTTTGAGTTCCTGCTGGACAAAATTTTCTATCAATCGCCCTTTGAATTCACCGAAGATGTCTTTATTGGCAATTACCACCGACGACGGCAGCTTCGCCAGTTTGCGCAGTACCCCGGTATCGCTGAGATAAAGTTTAAAGTTGCGGCGCTCCTCATATGCGGACAACGGTAATTGCGGAGTTTTTACATTGTTGATCTTGTTAACCAGTCCTGATTCCTGGAGCCAGCGAAGCGCGTCTTCCAGGTCTTTGGCGCGAGCCCCGGGACGAACTTCCCCGTACATAAACTTGGCGTTTTCGCGTGCAAGGCATTCAGGAATGGCCTGCCATAACAACAGCAGTTTTGGAATGTCTTTTGACGGAGCGTGTTTGGAGAAGTCAAGCTCATAGGCGTTGACTATTTCCGTGAGGGTTTGTTCGGCGACGGCAAAGTTAGTGTCGTCAAGGTAATTGCCGAGCGTTTCCGGCATGCCGCCAAGGGCAATGTAATCCCGCAGGTAAGTTTCCAGCTTGCTACAAAACGGTTGCGGCAACGGTTCTACCGTATTGATGCCGTGGCAATATTCCGCCAGTTGCGGCGCGACCGCGGCAAGATATTCCGCAAAGGAACACGGATTCAGGTCCAGAAAGTTGACTTTTCCGACCGGGAACCCGATTTGCGCGGAAAGCGTAATGCCGAGCAACGATCCGGCCGCAACAATGGCATACTCGCGCTTCTGTTCGCAGAAATACTTGAGCGAGTTCAAAGCCTTGGGACAATTCTGGATTTCATCGAAAATAACCAGCGTCTTATGGGCTTCAATGTGAATTCCGGCCATTACGCCGAGGTTGATCAGGATTCGTTCCGGGTCGATTTCCCGTTCAAAGAAGTCTGCGAGTTCTTCCTGGTTTTCAAAATTGAAATATGCAGTCGATTCAAAATAACGTTGACCGAATTCCTGCAGCAGCCAGGTTTTGCCGCATTGGCGGACTCCGCGAAGGATAAGCGGCTTGCGGGTGGATGAGTTCTTCCACTCAACCAATGAATTCATTAAGCGGCGTTCTATTTTCATTTTATAGGCCTCCAGAATGTTGTCTTTAACTATAATTTAATCGCTATCATCAAAAAATGCAAGTATTATTGCAAATCATCATCGAAAAATGTTCTGAAATACCGCAAATAATCATCAATAAATGTTGATTACTATCGTACCCATAGGAAACGATAAAGACGGTTCCTCTTGCGGCTCAACGTTTTATGTGGCTGCGGAAGGGGGCACGCGTTAATACACAGTTTGTTTTGCTGTCCGCTTTTTATAACTATGCTGATTTGCAGGCACTTACAAAAGCAAACCGGACAGGCCCCCCTGTCCGCTTTTTCGGATTTTTGCGGATGCGGCGTTTCGAGCCGGATTTCCGGAGAGTAGTGCCGGCACTAAGATTTTGAGGCTAAATCCGGTGATTTTCGGAGTCCGGCAAAAAACTTTGCACAAGTGGAAAAACTCGACTTGGCAATTTGGCCGTCAAAAGGCCTGAAATCAGGGGTGAAATCAGACCAACTTGTGCAAAGCTACAAAATTGTCATTTTCATAAAACCCCAAAAAGGAGTGTCCCATGACCCATGAAAACCAGCAATCCCAATCCGTCCAGCCGTTCCGTATCGCGGCCGATTATGTTCGCCGGAAAATCCGGCTCGGCGAATATCAGCCGGGCCAAACGCTGCCCAGAGCAAAGGAACTGGCGGAGGAACTTGGCCTCCACAATAACACGGTAGAAAACGGTATGAGACTTTTACGGAAAGAGAAATTGGTATCCAGCCGTTTCGGCGGCGGGACCGTGGTGCGTTCGGAACTGCCGGCCAGTCTGAAAAGCGCGGCGCTGTTATTGCCGGATACCGATTCGGAACATTGGCGGCGGGTAGCAAAGGAGATCGGCGTTTGGCTTCAGTGCGCGGGCTGGAAACTGGACATTCAACAGCACCACGGGAATGCCTGGGCATTCCGGAAAATGATCCGCAAACTCGCGGCGGGACATTATTCCGGGGCGCTGATCTCGGCGACGCCGGAACTGCTTAACGGCTACATGCCGCTGGCGGCGCTGGTCAGGGACGGGTTCCCGGTAACCTTTATCGGGCGCGGCCTGGACGGAGCCGACTGCTGGCAGGTTGACGATGGCGATTTCGCCGGCGGCTATCACGGTACGAAACACCTGATCGAATGCCGCTTCAAGCGTATCGGCCTGATCGGCTGCCCGGTTTACAACGGCGGCGAATTCCTCCGGGGCTGCCGGGAGGCGCTGCGGGAATTCAACGGCGAACCCATGGCGGCGGGCTTTGCGAAGGATGAAAAGGAGGCGCTGAAATTATTAAAGTCCTGGCTGGAAGACGAGAATATACGGCTCGATTCCGTGTTTTTCCACCGGGTCGAACAGGCGCAGCCGGCGTTTTTTTTATTTGCAGTCGAAACGGACTCAGATCGGAAGCGATATCGGGTTCATCACTTTCGACGATACGTTGTTTCGCCGCCTGACGATTCCATCGCCGCCTGCGATCCGGCGTTATCCGGAACGGCTCGGTAAAAGGATCGCGGATACGTTTTTAGAACAATTATCAATGCCGTCCGAGCAGCGGAATTTTGCCAAAACTGTGGAAGACCAGGTCGGCCTGGATGTCGGCCGCGCCACCGGCGACCGGTCCGCCAAAAGCCGCGCAGAAAATGGGACTGGAAACCGTCCCGGTCCATGTGGTGGCCGATCTGCCGCCGGAAAAAGTCAAGGCATACCGGATCGCGGACAACCAGACCGGGAACATCGCGGAGTGGGATTATGATCTGCTGCCGCTGGAACTGGCCGATCTGCAGAATATGGATTTCGATCTGTCGCTGTTGGGTTTCGATAGTGATGAGTTGGATAAATTGCTCAACGGCAACGAGGTGGTAACCGAGGGTATGACGGACCCGGATGAGGTTCCGGAAACTCCCGACGAACCGGTCAGCAAACGCGGGGAAATCTACCAGCTCGGCAGTCACCGCCTGATGTGTGGAGATTCGACCGGGAGTGTTGACGTCGAGGCGTTGATGTGCGGTGAACAGGCGATCCGCCTTATGGAGTGAGTTACCGGGGCGTGAATAATCCGGACGGACGCGAGTGGGAAATTATCGAAAACGACGATCTGCGCGGGGATAAATTATCCGAATTTCTATTGGCGGTGTTTAAAAATATCAAATCCTGCCTCAAAAGCAAACGGGCTTTTTATATCTGGTATGCGTCGAGGAACCACATCCTGTTTGAAACCGCCATTTGCGAGGCCGGACTCAAGTCCAAACAGGTATTGCTCTGGAATAAGGGAATGATCCTGAGACACAGTGATTATCACTGGGCGCACGAACCGTGTTTTTACGGCTGCCACGCCGATGAAAACTGTGAATGGTTCGGCGACCGCTGCCAGACGACCGTCCGGGATATTAAACGCGACAACACCGCCGATTATATGCACCCCACGCAGAAGCCTACGGCGCTGGCGCAAAAGGAGCTGTTCAATTCTTCCCGTTCCGGAGAGATCATCCTCGATCTGTTCGGCGGTTCCGGCAGCACCCTGATCGCCTGCGAACAGACCGGTCGCAAGGCCCGGCTGATGGAATTTGACCCCAAATATGCCGACGTCATCCGCAGACGCTGGGCGGAATTCACACACGGCGAGAACTGCGACTGGCAGGCGTTAACCCCGAAAATATAAGGAGAATCACCCAATATGAGTCAAAATACATTGCAAATATCCCCCGCGGAAGCACACATCTTCCGCAAAAAAATCCGGGCGATGAAACTCAAGACTCCCAAATGGTTCGACCGTTTGAGCGACGCGGAACTGGCCTCGGCCTGGAATACGGCCAAAAGCCATCACACTTCGAAAGAAGTCAAAAAAGCCCTGGGAAAATTATGTGGATTTGCCGAAGAGGCGATCCTGATCTGCCGGGTGGAATACCGGTATTCGAAGCGTTTTCACCCCCTCGACTATTACAGCCAGCGGAATTTTCACGCCGCCAACCGGAGGTTATGGGAAAACGCGAAATCCCTGGCGAAAGCAAGGTCATTATGGTGTTCACCGCGACGCTACTGGCGGTTGCATGCCCGGCATGTAGCAGACGAATGGGGGTACGAAGAATGGATAGCGTAGTTCTGGCCGAAGAGACCTAATAATGGTAACGCAACTGTAAAATCCAGAGGGTATTGTCCTGGACTTTGTAAACAAAACGGTTAGTCAAATCTATGCGTCTTGACCAGCATCCGGTCAGGGCAAAACGCAGAGGTTCCGGCTTGCCGGTTCCGGTGAAAGGATCGCGGGCACATTCCGCGATAAGTTTGATAATGCGTTTGTAGGTCTTCTTATCCTGGGTCTGCCAATAATTGAAATCTTCCCATGCTTCCGGCGTAAAACAGATGTTAAGCATCGGCCAGGTCCTTCAGGCTTTTGGATACGCCTTTGTTATTCCTGGCGTTTTCAAGGGATTTCAACAAGCGTCTGGCATTTTCCGGACTCTGCATAAGATAGGCGGCTTCCTGCATCGCTTCGTAATCGTCAAGCGAAACCATCACCACGGAACGGGAGCTCTTTTTCGTAATAATGACCGGGGCGTGATCCTGGCATACCCGGTCTATGGTTGCGGCCAGATTAGACCTCACGTTGGAATAGGTTATCGCATTCATATCTGAAAATCCTTAATTGATTGTACAAGATATTGTACACCATAAATCCGTAAAATACAATAGCCAATCAAGAAAAAAATGAATAATTCCCAAATAAAACTTACGGCGTTATCCGTCCCGAACCTGGTAAAACTCCTGAAACGCTCCGGCTGCCGGAGTATTTCTGAGGAGATGGTCAGGGGGGATATAGCAAACGGCGCTCCGATTAATCCGGACGGAACAATTAACCTGATTTTTTACACCGCATGGTTGATAAAGGAGGCATCCGACAATGGCGATTAATCCCTTGAAACTAAGGCCGGTTGACATTACCCGGCTTTTGAATTCCACCCCGCGGGGGCCGGTGATCGGCGACCGGCAACTCAGGCGGCACCGGGAACGCGCGGGTTTCCGCATTTCCGATGACGGCGGGCATACCCTGAATCTGCTCAAGTACGCCGCCTGGATCGTTGATTACCGGCAGTACCGGCGGACCGCGCTGGATTACGAGGCGATGAAGGAAGCAGCGCGGCTCCGCAACCTGACGAAATCACAGAAAGGCCGGGATATAAAAGAAATCCCGGAGGTCGTCGATCCCGAACGCAAGGAAATGTGTGAGCGCAACTTCCGGCTCTTCTGTGAAAGTTATTTTCCGGAAGCCTATTCGCTGCCGTGGTCGCAGGATCATTTGAAGGTGGTCGCCAGGATTGAACAGGCGGTTTTACTGGGCGGCCTCTATGCCCTGGCGATGCCACGCGGCACAGGAAAATCGAGTTTGTCTGAAACCGCCTGCATCTGGGCGATGCTCTACGGTCACCGGGAATTTGTGATACTGATCTCGGCAACGGAAACCGCCGCTTTGGAAATGCTGGAGTCCATCAAAACCGAGCTTGACCGCAATGAATCATTATTGGAGGATTTTCCGGAAGTGGTATATCCGGTCAGGTGCATAGACGGGATCGCCAATCGTTGCGCCGGGCAGTTGTACAAAGGCAAACGCACCCGGATGCGCTGGGGTTCGAATGAGATTGTCCTGCCGACGATTGAAGGCAGTAAAGCATCCGGCGCGATTATCCGGGTGGCCGGAATTACCGGCCGTATCCGGGGCATGAAATTCAAACGCCCCGATAAAGCGACGCCGGTACGGCCGAGTTTAGTTATCATCGACGACCCGCAGACTTCGGAATCGGCCAATTCCCATGAACAAACCCGGAAACGGGTACGGGTATTGTCAGGCGATGTGCTGGGTCTGGCCGGGCCGGGACAGAAAATCTCCGGGATCATGCCGTGTACGGTGATCCGGCCGGGAGATATGGCCGACCAGATACTGGACAAGAAAACACACCCTGACTGGAACGGCGAACGCACGAAAATGGTGTACAAATTCCCGGAGAATCAAAAACTGTGGGAAAAGTATGCTGATATTCGCTCGGACTGCCTGCGGGAAAAAGGCGATTTTTCGGACGCTACGGAGTTCTACCGCGAGCATCGGGAGGAAATGGACAAAGGGGCCATCGTTTCCTGGGAAAACCGCTACAACTATGATGAGTTGAGCGCCATCCAGCACGCGATGAACCTGAAGTTCCAGGACGAACCGGCGTTTTTCGCTGAATACCAGAACGAGCCGATGTCTGAGGATTTGAACGAGGACGCGATTATGAGCTCTGGGGAAATCGCCGCCAAGCTCAACAATATGAAACGCGGTGTAATCCCGGTCGGGGCGACGTTCCTGACGCTGTTCATCGATATTCAGAAAGAGCTGCTGTATTACCTGGTGGCCGCCTGGGAGGAGTGCTTTTCAGGTTATGTGGTGGATTACGGGGTCTATCCGGAACAGAACCGCAGATATTTCCTGCTGCGGGACGCTCATCCGACTTTACAGGACGCCGCGCCCGGTTCCGGGCTGGAAGGTTCGGTATATGCCGGACTGGAGACACTGACCGATGAACTTTTAAGCCGGGAATGGCCGCGCGATGACGGGGCGATGATGAAAGTGGACCGCTGCCTGGTCGACGCCAACTGGGGCCAGACGACAGATGTGGTCTATCAGTTCTGCCGCCAAAACACACATGCGGCGGTACTGCTGCCGAGCCATGGACGTTACATCGGGGCCGGTTCCAAGCCGATGAACGAGTACCGGAAACAGCCCGGCGACCGGGTCGGTCACAACTGGATGATCCCGAACGTCCGGGGCAAACGGGCGGTCAGGCATGCCTTGTTCGACGCCAATTACTGGAAAAGTTTCATTCATGCCCGGTTCGCGGTAGCTATGGGAGATAAGGGCTGCCTTTCCTTATTCGGAAATCAACCGGCCATCCATCAGCTTCTAGCGGAACACTTGACCGCCGAGTATCGGGTACGCACCGAAGGCCGGGGCCGCAAGGTGGACGAATGGAAACTTCGCCCGGACGCTTCAGATAATCACTGGCTCGACTGCCTGGTCGGCTGCGCGGTCACTGCTTCGATGCTGGGAGCGGCGCTGCCGGAATTCGGGAATGCGGGGAAAGCGCTTAAACCGCGCAAACACATCGATCTGGGGTCTTATCAGCGCGGCCAATTCAGCCCGGCAATGTCCGGGCAACGAAAAATTATGACTCCGTCGATGTCCAGAAAAAGGTTGGACTAATCAATTGCCGCAGATGAGGCAATTGATAAAGTTTCAGTCAGAAATATTTTTTGTACATGATTTTTGTTTTCTGTAAGAAGCCTGTCGGCAGTGGTTGGAGCAATATTTCTTTGTGGAGCGCTTTGAGGCCAGAGCTTTTCCGCAAACAGTACACGAAGGATTTTGTGCTATCTTTTCGGCCGTTTTTCTCTTTCTGAAGTTTGCGTTGTTTCTCTGCCTGGCTTTTCGCTTGCAGTTTTCAGAACAGTATAATCCGCTGAAATTTCCAAGGAAATATTTCCCGCATATCCCACATCGATGAGTTATATATTTGTGCATGCTTAAATAATGAAAATCATTTTTTCCCCAGAAAGTTTCAACTCCGTTTTTCAGTGTATGGCAATTTTCATCCGCGGTAACAAAACCGACTTCAGATTTACCGAGCATCAACTTGTCTCCTACTCGTTTAAGCATGAAAGTCCGGTTTGCCATCGAATATTTCGGATCTAAAAGAGGCATTGTCAATCCTTATTTGTGTTACAGTAAGTGATGATAGCCACATCTGTGGCAATCTACGGATACCGTAACGACTTGTTACAGTAAATGCAAACAGCGCAACCTTGCGCATGGCTATATTTGTTACAGTAAATGTAGATAGCGCCATTTGGCAATAGCTCGAAATTTGTTACGGTAAATGCAAATAGCGCCAAATGGCGCTTTGGCCTCGAAAAGTATAATAATTTAAGGAATGGGGAAATTGAAGTCCGGTTCGATGACCCTGAAATATCCTTTGATGCAGTTCGGATTCCGAACGCATATCTGAATATGGGTTTCCTTGAAAAATCCCGCCCCCTCATAGACTTTTTCTCCTTCAAGAAAGAGGCCTCTTACTGAATCAAACGGGGGCTTGCCTTCCTGTTCACAAATCTTATGAATTGTATTAATGACGGCGCAATCCAGATGCTTAAGGAGTCCCTTGTTTTGCGGGAGGGGAAATTGAGCCATGCGGCATGATTTGACAAATGAGTCATAACCTTGCTTTAAAACATCGATGGACTTTTTCTCGGTAAGATTAAGGCAATGCCCCAAATCGATAATCGCACCTATGGCAAAAGGGGTTTTAATATTACTCTTACTTCGCTTGGGATTATTTTTCAGCAAATTGGCATAATCCAAAGCACGCTGTGGATTATTTTCCCAGAAATACATACCGTGCCCGAGCCAGTCATAACTGTTTTCGCTTGATTGAAGCTTGGATTTTCCGGCAAGGATGTTTTCGCCAACACTCCTGTCACAGCCATGGAAGCCAAGAATAAAACTGGGGAGAACGGAATACATAAATTAGCGGTAAGCCTTTGTTAAATTTCCTTTAGGAGTATGAGTTCCCACACTTACCAGAAATTCACGGGCTTTTGCTTTGGAAGCGGTAACCTTTTTGGTAAACGCTTTCATTTCTTTTACAACTTTTTCTGATTCTTTAACGGTCATATTAAATTTTCCTTTCTATATGCTTAAGGAATATACTGTAGTGCTGAAGATTTGTCAACCGATATTCACATTTCATTTGATACCGGGATTTTCCTCAGCAGCCGGGTAATCCACCACGGGTGCGTCTTATTATTATTGAGAAATGCTTTGGCTTCCGGCATATCCGCCGTAAAGCATTTGGCTGGGATAGAAAATGTTACCGGTTCTTTTCCTTCGTTGTCAAGACTGATTTTGAAATCATAACAGTTGTTCGACGAGTTAAATTTAATTTTGCCGTCTCCTTTAACCGCATCAAACCAATAGGGAGCTCGAAGCCCGTTCCAGTAATCGCTCATATCATCATTCAATAGCAGAAACGCTCCGATTACCGCCCAGTCACTGCCTTTGTCAGTACGCCATGGGATTGTCCAGTCTCAACATAAACAACAATCCCAAACTGGAGTTTCTATGGTGCCAGGGCAATCATCTCACCTCGGCCATGGTAAACGCGCACCTGGCCAAGCTGGTCGCCGGCAACGTCACCACCGGTACCAGAAGCTATACCTCGTTAAGCCAGACGCCCGCGGCGCCGCCCACCGGACAGGGAATCACCGACAAAGCCACGCTGATCAGCAGGGGCTGGGACATTTCAACCGATTAAACAAAGGAATCACGATATGCAGATTTTGAAAGTAAAAAGTATTACCGAATTCGTAAGCGCGGAAGTTCCGGCCGGAACACTCCTGGTCTTCCCGGAACAGCAAACCGACGGTTCTTATATGTGGCGCTGTAAGGATTCCGAAGGCAACACCGGAACCATCGGTTCAGCCGGGAACATTACCAGCGTCAACGGCCAGACCGGTCCGGACATAGTCCTGGAACCCGCCGATCTTGGGGCCGTTGCTGAAAATTTAAGTTCCGGATACAGCAGGCCGGATTCACTGCTGGCGCAGATGATGTTATTCCTGCGCAACGGGGCGGTGAATTTATACGGCACGCTCAGCGATCTGAAGGATTTTATGGGTGGGTATTTCGCCGCCGCCGGCCACGGTCACGCTATTGCAGATGTGACGGAGCTGCAAACGGAACTTGACGGCAAAGCCGATGCCGTCGAATTCAGCGGTTTTCAGGTTATCGTCCAGGGACAGACTATTCAATATTTCGCCACGCTTTCGGAAGCCGTAACCTATATAAACACACTTGACCTGAGCAGTCTCCAGGGAATCGCCGTCAACTGCGCTCCCGGAACTTACACCGAAGCCGAGGCGTTCACCATGCCGGAAGTCCCGTTGCGAATGAACCTCAACGGCGCGGCGATCACTTTTTCCGGCGGGCTGGTGATAAGCGCCGCGACTACCCTGAAGAACGGCGGCATAACCGGCAATGTGTCGTTTGCCGCCGGTTCCCTTATCGCCGCGTTCGTTTCGTTTACCGGCGACCTCACCGCCGGCTGCGATATGGAACTGATCAACTGCGGCGTTGTCGGCAACATAACGGTTGAAAGCGGTCAGTTGCTGATCGCCGGGCGCTTGCAGTTGCGGGGACGCCTTATTTCCGCCGGGCGCGCGGTTGTCGGCGACCGCAGTTGGATAATCGCCACCGACAATTCCAATCCGCTGGTCACTTCGACGGGCGGCTCCCTCATGATGACCGAGACCTTGATCATCAATTACGGAACCGGCGGAGGCGTAAGCTGCGACAACGGCGCGACCCTTCCCCTGGCCAACGCCTTTGCCGACATGGCGATCGTGAACGGAACCGTTTCGGCCGGAAGCGCGGTAACCATACTTTCCTCCATATATCTGACGTCGGAAGCGTCCGGCGCGGCCATTGTCTGGCTGAGCGCCCCCGGCGACCACAATCACACCGTCAATGAGATCACCGATTTTTCAAGCGCCATTGAATCCAAACTGGATTCAGAGTTGTTGGCGCCGACCACGGCGGTGTATATCGACGGCAACCGGACCGACGAATATACCGAGGACGGTTCGGTGGCATATCCCTACAAAACAATCGCCGCCGCGACCGCCGCCCATCAGGAAGCGGCCTCATACTTCATTGCCAAGGGCACCTACGCGGAAACCGCCGAGATCAGCCTTTACGCGGACAGCGTGGTTTACGGCGCTTACTCGACGGTTTCGGGTTCGGCAATTAACGTCGGCGAAGGCTGTTATGTCCACAACCTCATGTTCTACAACACCGTGAATGTGGCCGTGAACGGTAATTCCCCGATGTTCCACTACTGCCGCTTCATGGGGGCGACGCTGAACCTGGCTGGCTCTACGGATTTCGACGGCTGTTACATAGCCAATACCACGACGTTCAATGTGACCATGGCCGTGGCTTACTCGCTCCGGGCGTTCAACAGCAGCATCCATACCGCAATTTCCGCCGGCTGTCAGATGTATTTTAACGACTGCGGGTTCAGCGTCTCCTCCACCGGTTATGTGGTTACCTCTACCGGGGGGCTGCTGTCGATGGTGGCCTGCCTGGTTTACAACACATCCACCGGCGGCGGTATTTCCTGCGATAACGGGGCAAATGGAACCTCGACTTGCAACTTTCTGGTGGGAGTACTCACCAATAAGGACATCGTCTGCGGCACGGCGGTTTCGATCATCGGCGGCGATGTTCAGTATGCTTCGCTGACTGGCGCGGCGGTCGTTTTTCCGGCGAGGATTCAGGCGGCACTGGCTGAAAAACTCTCCTCGAAATTCAGCGGTATTCAGGTCATCGTCGATGGCGCGGATATTTCGTATTATTCGACTCTCGCCGATCTGCTGGCCTATCTGAATACGCTGGATACGGACACGACCACTGGCGTGGTTCTGAACTGTGCGCCGGGCAATTACAGTTACGATGGAGACCTGACGTTTCCTTCGCTCCGTATGGTTCTGAACGGGAATAATTCAGACCTGACGGTGACTGGAAACCTGGGATTTTCCCGTAATGTGATCATCCGTAATTTCAGCAATATCACTTCCGGCGGCACGATTACGTTCGGGCATGCCAATATCGAAAATGCCGACTTGGCCGGAACCATCTGTGTTTCCGGCGGGGTCAGTACGCAGGCCGTCAATATCACCGGCGACGTCACCGTTATCAATGAAACCAAGCAACTGGTGTTTTCGCGCGGCACGCTGACCGGAAGCATAAGTTCGCTGGGCTCGCTGATTGTCATGGAAGCCATTGTCCAGGGCTCATCATCCAGCGCATTGATAAATTCGACCGGCGGTTCGGTGCAGATTATGAATTCGTTTGTCATCAATTCCGGTTCCGGCGGCGGAATATCCTGCGACAACGGCGCAACGGCGTCGATGCCGAACGTATTGTCCGGCGTGGCGGTTTTCAACGGCACAGTTGCCGCCGGGGCGGCGGTCACAATCCTGGGGCCGCTTTATACCGCCTCCGCTCCAACCGGAACGGCTCTGGTCAATATGCGGTGCGGTACGATTTCGGCAACGGAACTCGGGTATCTGTCGGGAGTGACTTCGGCTATCCAAACCCAGCTCGATGCAAAACAGGCAATCGCCTCGACCCGTTATGAAAAAGGCGATATTTCAGGCGCGGTGAGCATCGATTTCGGCAACGGGGATTATCAGGTCTGCACCGCAGCCGCCGATGTTACCGGCATAACAATTGCAAATCTGCCGGCGAATTCCGGCATGGTTCTGCTGATTGATAATGCCAGCGGCTACTCCGTGACTTTCGGAACCGCGGAAATAATAGCATCCGCCGAAACCGGCCAGTATGCCTGCGCGTTTTTCAACGACAACGGCACGATCTACTTTTTCGGCAAATCCCAGAGGAGCAGCTAAAATGAACGCTTTGCAGATGTTAAGAACAATCGGCTGGGGCAGTGATTCGCTGAACTCGCTGACTTTGCTGACCCCGTCGGATGTTTTTGAGTTGTCTGCTATCGGCACGTTCGATTTCAATTCGGACGGTACCAGGTTTATCAAGAGCGCCGACAGTGTGCATGTGCAGGTTTATGCCATGTCGGAATCCGGCTTTGCCCTGGAAGAGGATATCGAGGAATCCTCGGCCGCCAGCGTGTCATATCTGGGGATGTCGGCCGATGGAAATGTTCTGGCGTATCAGGCGCGATATTCCGGCGAGTATACGGTAAAAATCTGGGAGCGGGCCGAAGGCGTCTGGAGCCAGGTCGCATCCGTACCGTGGTATTTCACCGGAGATACGGAAACGCCCAATTTGCAGCGAATCCTTAATTTTCTGCCTGATAAAACCGGATTCTTGATGCAGACCTATGACGCCTGGGAAGTGACCACATACGAAGTCTATTTCTACAAAAAACAGTCATCCGGCTGGACCTTTGACCGCTATAGCGTATCTGGGCCGCCGTCAAGCACGAAAACCAACAGGGCGATAAAACCGGCGACTCAAACGCCGGAATATTGTGTGCAGTTCGGCTGGGTCTCCAGCTACTCCGGCCGTTATCCGGTAATTTACCGGAAAAACGCGAGTAACTTGTGGGAATATGCCGGCATAATCAGCAGCGACGCATACGGCGATATCAACCGTGGTACGGAAGACTGCGCCTGGCGCGACAATAAATTGTTGCTGTTACGCGAGAATACTTCAGGATATCCCGTAATCGCTGCTTATGACCCGGACACGCTCGCTTTGACGGAACAGCATATGCTGCCGATGTTCTTCCGCAATTTTGATTTTACATACTTACAATTCATCAAACCGGCGCTCTGTTCCACCCGGCGTTCCGGTATTTTGTATTGTGCCGGAGATGCCAGAGACCTTTATTTCACCGGCCTTGACGCCATCGGTTCTATCGAAAGCTGGATTAAAGTCAAGGACGATTTCCCCGACATGAATTACGGCAGTGTGTACTTATTTGATGACAAAGTGATCCTGGTGCTCGGAGACGGCACGTCCCATAAAGTTGCAACCTACACATTCTAAACCTGAAAACAAGGATTCTGCCGGAAGTTACGTGTTCTTCAAATAATCCAAACCCCAGGAGGTGAAATATGGATTTTCAGATTCTTGCCATGAAGTACGATCTCGCCGCGCCGGAGTCGTTCCGGGCGGCAACGGAAGAACAGATCGACAAAGTGTACAACGGCGCCGGGCCGGATTGGATGCCGCAGTGGGAACGCGACATCCTTACCGAGTTCCTGCGGATATTCAAAGTTGCCATCGCCATTCACGACTGGCGCTTCGAATATGCCGACGGTTCCGGGGAAGGCTTTAAAACCGCCAACCGGGAATTTCTGGCCAACATGCGGAAAATAATCGCGGCGGAGTATTCCATGTGGAATCCCCTCTACTGGAAATGGCAGTGGCGGGCATGGCTTGCCTACCGCGCCTGCGTCCGTTTCGGCTGGAGCGCCTGGATTGACAACAAATCAGGAGATGAGGAATGAGAAAGATCATAACGGTAATTATCGGGATTGTATTGCTCTTATCTGGAGGCTGCCTGACCCGACGGACGTACTACGAGCCAACCGACAAAACTTTGACCAAAGGAGAAGATGGCCTGATTCGCGGAGCGATCCGCGAAGAAGGGCAGTTTCCCTGGTTTTCAGATGCGCCGGGAAAAAACTTTGCCAACCCGTCATTTTCCATAATCGGGAAATGACACAACTTATAGGAGGCATTATGCCTAAACTCAAATCCCTTATTGTGCCGGTGCTGCTTGCGCCGGCGGTCGCCGTCCTGGTCACCGGATGTTCGCTGTTCAGCAGTGACAGTACCAGTACCTCCGAACGTTTGACTGTGGTGAAAACCGTGGCGAAAACCGTGCTGAAAGCAGTCTGTACCGCCTATACTTCCGGCGGCAACACGCTGGCCGAAGCCAAAATCGACGAACTGGTCAAGGACGGCAAGCTCACCGAGTCCCAGGCTTCGAGCTTGAAGTCGATGCTGGCCAGCGGCGTCAGCTCACTGGAGAAAATCGCCAACAGCGAAGACTCCACGCCAACCGCGACCACAACCGAATAACCCTTAACCCTGTTGCCGGGGATAAAACCCCGGCGGCGACATTAAAAATTACGAAAAACAGTTCAAAAACCGATTTGCATAGTTCCGATACCGGAGACAACTATACGCTTGTACCGTCAAGGAACCTGCACAGGGATATGAAAGGTCCCGCGCACTGGGGCGCGGCAGAGTAATTCGCCGCGCCCCCAACCTGGGTGCCATACGAATGCCAAGTGATTAAAATCCGGAACAATGCTATCTTAACCGTTCGAACTTTTAATTCTAGGAAATAACTGTTCAACAGGACAGTTATCCGGTCTTTGTAAAGCTATTTTTATTTTTTCGACGCATTCAGGGGTGAACGGAGTGAGCAGGTCGGCAATTCCATGCAGACGATTAAGCCAGTCCGGCAAAATCCTTTCTAACGTCAGAATATCACAGCGTTTAATTGCTTCCCAGGGTTTCTGCTGATCTATTTCGCGATTGATCGAAGTAATTTCATCACGAATGAAATTTAATGCGGTGTTAAAACGAAAAGATTCCACATTTGCGGCCTGTTTTTCCAGAAAAGCCGATGACGTTGTCAGTTGCCGGACTGGAACTTTGCTTTGCCTGCTCAATTTAATCAGACGACTGAAAAGATTTCCAATGCCGTTGGCCAGGTTGGTATTATAAGCGGAGGTTAATTTTTCCAGCGAAAAGTCACAATCGTTGAAAGGCTGACCAGCACTCAATAAATAATACCTGACGGCGTCGGCGCCAAAATCCCGAATTATCGGTGTCGGATCAACTCCGTTGCCTAATGATTTCCCGATCTTCCGGCCATTGACTGTGAAGAAGCCGTGAATGAAGATTTTATTCGGCAATGGAAGTCCGGCGGAAAGCAACAGCGCTGGCCAGTAAACGGCATGAAATTTCCAGACATTTTTGCCGATGACGTGAATTTTCAAAGAGTCTTCCCGCCAATATTTCCGCCAGCAGTCCGAGTCATTGTAGCCGAGACCGCTTAAATAATTGATCAGGGCATCAATCCAGACATAAATAACTTGATCGGGATCACCCGGCACCGGAATGCCCCAGTTATCGATACGTTCGGCGGATCTGGAAATACTGATGTCATGGAGCCCGTTTCTGATGAAAGTCAGGACTTCATTACGGCAATGTTCCGGATATATTTCAATGACGTTGTTTTCAATCAGTTTTTCCAGTTGTAACTGATATTTCGACAAGCGGAAGAAGTAGTTTTTTTCCGCTACCGGTGTCGGAGGCGCCAGATGTTCCGGGCATAGACCGTCAACCAGGTCTTTGGGCGACAGAAAGTCCTCGCATCCGAAGCAGTACAGGCCGTTATAATTCTTCCGGTACAAATCGTTGCTGTTCAGGTTACGCCAGAATTGGTGTACGCTTTGATGGTGTTGAGTGCCAGACGTACGGATGAAATTGTTATAGGAGACGCCAAGTTCCCTGGAAAGGTTTTGGAATGCACCGGAATTACGATCAACGAATTCGGCAACGTCAATACCGTGCTCTCTGGCGCTGATGACGTTCTTGAACGCATTGTCGTCGCTGCCGGTCAGTAAAAACACGTCTTCACCGCGCCAGCGATAGTACCGGCACAACGCGTCCGCCTGAACAAGTTCAAGCGCAAAGCCAATATGGGGACTGCTGTTGACGTATGGAATGGCTGTGGTTATATAAATGCTCATTTCGAGATTCCTTTTTTGAAATACAGGTTAAAAAAAAGCCCCTCAGTCTGTATTAACTGAAGGGCATTGATTAGAAAGATTCGGAAAGGCTGCGGATTACATTCTCCCCGAATCAGGCAACAAAACGCCCTGGACGCGCATCATTCGCATCCCGACGGACATTTTCATTACTTGATTCGGCATATTATCCGGCTCCCGTTGAGTTTTATTTTTTTTGGAAACACGGATAATATACCCCGGCAAATGACATATTGCAATGATTTTGCTCAGATTAACTTCTTTAAATGTCTATGGTGACATCAATAAGACTATTTCCCGAGCTCAAAGCCATTAATGCCGCAACATCTCAAAAAACTCGCAAATACTTGAATATAAAGCACTTATTTCCTGCTACATGACTTGCTATTGTCGCACACTGGATTTAACATGTACACAGAATTAGATAAGATGTTGAATACCAACAAGATAACAAATTAAGGAGCAAGGCAGAATGAACCTCAACGAGCAAACCTTCGGGACGGAACTCGAATACGTCAGGATTTCAAGGCAGAAAGCGGCGGAAGCGATTCAGAGCGTGGTCGGCGGCCAAGTCAGATATGCGGGCGGCCAATACGACGCATGGGAATGCCAAGCTGAAGACGGCAGAGTTTGGAAATGCGTAAACGACGCCAGTCTGATCGACGCCCCGAGCAATCGCCGGGCTGAAGTGGTCACCCCGATTCTGAAGTACGAGGATATCGAAACTTTACAGCAGGTAGTCAGAGCCCTGCGCCACGCCGGAGCCCGCGCGACTTCCTGCTGTTCCCAGCATGTTCACCTCGGCATGGAAGACTCCACCCCGGAACAGGTAGCCAACCTCGCCAAAATGTTTTACAAGCAGGAAGAGCTTATTCTCAAGGCGCTCGGCACCAGCGACGCCCGCCTGAACCAGTATACCCGCCGTACCGACGACACTTTCATCGAACGGATTTCCCGCCGGAAACCGCGCACCGACAGCGAACTGAATGAAGCGTGGTTCGGCTACCGCAACCCGAATCCGGCGCATTATGACCACAGCCGCTACCATGACCTGAATTTAGCGAATTTGTGGCGGATTAAGACTGCGGAAGTAAGATGCGCGGAGGGCTCAACCCATTCCGGGGAGATAAAATCCGTGATTATATTCTGCCTCGCACTGGCCGTCAAAGCCAAAAACAGCAAAGCCGCCAGCGCCGCCAAACGCGAATACAACCCGGCCAGCGCCAAGTACGATTTCCGGGTTTTCCTGCTCCGTCTCGGCCTGAGCGGCAAAGAATTCAAAAACGTTCGCTACCACCTGCTGAAGCGCCTGCCGGGTTCGGCGGCATGGAAGCACGGAAGGCCGACCGCAACCGCATAAAATAACCGGGGGCGGCAACGCCCCTACAACCTTAGGAGAATACGACCATGAAAGTACGAGTCAACGAAACCGACCTGAACGGCAAGCCCATCTACGATTCGGGCGAAATCCTGAGCGGGGAAAACCATCTCGACATCGTCGAGGGCATGAAAATAGCGCCGTTCACCGTAAACCTCGAACCGTTGCCCTACATGCGCGACGTGCTGGCCAGAACCGGCAGCCCCGGCTTCCCGTTGCCAGATGAACCGGAAGCCGCCGCAAAGGCTTTTCTGTTGAAACTGGCGGCATCCGGGTTCGTCCAATTTCTCGAGGACGATCCCTATCCGCCGAACCTGATGGAAGTTCTGGAATCCATCCGGCAGTCCGGCAAAACCAATATGCTGGACGTGCCGATGGTAGTCAAACTTGCTTTGGAAATGGATGAAGCCGAAGTCGCCAACTGGGTGAATACCCACCGCCGCGATTACGGTGAAATCATTCTCCACGGCAGACACCCGAATCCCGAACCTGCGGAGGTGAAATGATGTGCGGACAAACCGGAATAATTTTCGGAAACGCGGAACGTTCCCCAAATGACCTCGAATATTTCCGTGAACTTTTCCAGCGTCTTCTGCTCTTGAACCGGAAACGGGGCCCGCATGCCGCGGGAGTGGCGGCGGTCAACGCTGACGGCAGTTTTCAACTGCTGAAACGCCCGCTGGAGGCCGCCGCTTTCACCCTGCTTCCCGAGTACGGCGAATTCATGGATTCACTGAAACCGGACGCAACCCTGCTGATGGGGCATACCCGTTTTGCCACGGTCGGGAGCGTGGAAAAAACCGAAAACGCCCATCCCATCAGGTCGGGGAACTGCCTCGGCACCGTCAACGGCACGATATTCAACGCCGATACTCTGTTCAGGAGATTTAACCTGACGCGTTTCGCGGAAGTCGACAGCGAACTCATCGTGCGGCTGGCCGACAAATGCGCCCCGGGAGGCAAGATTCAGGTGGAAAAATTTCTGGATTGTTTAACGGACTGCCGGGGGCAGTTGTCGGCGGTACTGACTTCATTGGCCGCCCCACAGGAAGTGGTGATCCTGAAAGGGAACCGTCCCTTGAGTCTGTTCTACAACCCGAGAATGAACGCGATCATTTATTCGTCCGAGACCACCCATATCATGACGGCTCTGCGGGGCGATAAAAACTGGCTCAAACTGAATCTGCCGCACATGACCTGCGTGGTTTTCGACATCGAAGACCTCATAAGTCCTCAAATCCATTCCCTGAAATTTATAACCCAATCATGGAGGAATAAAAGATGATTGATTTCATTGGATTCTATTATGGCACGCTCAAAAAAGGTTTTCACAATCATCAT
>JAQULZ010000042.1 GCA_028718375.1 Victivallaceae bacterium
GCCGACAATATAATTCATGTTTACAATTTACCGCCTTCACTGCAAACTGACCGGAGACTGGCCAATACGGTACGGCATACGGAAACAGATGCCGATTTCGCCACCTTGGTCAATTCGTTCGAACGGGAATTGATTATCGATGCCCTTAAACTCAAACGCGGCAATGTGGCGGCCTCCGCCCGGCAGCTCCGGCTTACGCCGCGCATCCTCCATTATAAGATCAACCTGTTGAACATCAATCTCGAGGATTATAAAAAACCATAGGCATTCCGGAAGCGGTGATTTTTAACCACGAAAAACACGAAAAATTTTTAATCCAATATTACGAACGCGGCTGTTGAATTTCAGCATTTTTCGTTTCACTCCCGATCGCTTCTGGACTATCTTCTGAAAAAAATCAAAATATTTCCAAATACGCCATTGACAATTATTGATTACAACTGTAAACTAAAATTATGATCACATTTGTAATCACGCAAACAACCCGAGGAATCTTGCCATGAAAGAAATACCGGGAATATCGGAAGCCGAATACGAGGTAATGAAAGTCGTATGGAAAAAGTATCCACTCACTTCAGGGGAGATCATAGAAAAACTTTCTCCCAAGAAGAACTGGAATCCCAAGACCGTGAAAACCCTGATTAACCGTCTGGTGAAAAAGCAAGCGCTGGTTCACACTGCGCAAGGCAAGGCTTATTTATACAGTCCCGCCGTGTCCCGGGAAGCCTGTGCCAGCCGGGAAAGCGAGTCATTTATAAAGCGGGTTTTTGACGGGGCCATGATGCCTATGCTTGCGCATTTTGCGAAAGCAAATAAGATCAAGCCGGAAGACGTCGAGAGACTTAAGAAAATCCTGGAAGAACAGAATTGAACCGGGGAGGTGAATGATGGAAGCTTTCATGCAATGGCTTCTGGCCAATTCTGTCAAGGGCGCCGTTCTGGCGCTGGCAATATTATTGGTCCAGTTTGTCTTTACCAAACATATCCCGCTGAAATGGAAATATTTTATGTGGATGCTTCTGGCGGTTCGCCTGGCAATGCCGCCGCTCTTTGAATCCGAAGCAAGTTTTTTCAATATTAAGGCTCTCTGGAGCAATGATAACCGGGAAAAAACGCTTGTTATTCCGGTCGCCGAAACGCCTGCTTTGTCCAATGCGGTTTCGAGGGCAAAGCCCCCGATTGCCGTTTCAGGAAAAAAGCCCCCGATTGCCGTTTCGGGAAAAACTTATTCGCTGTCGGAAATTATTTTCCGGGTCTGGAGCGCGGGCGCACTCGCACTGCTCTTCTGGATAGTCTTTAAGAACTGCAGATTTCTCGCCCTTGTCCGCAGGGAAAAGCCTGTGCTGGAAAACCATTGGCTGGCGCTGTTAGAATCCTGCAAAGAAGAACTCGGAATTTATACCCCGGTTCAGATGCTGGAAACCTCTTGCGTCAAAAGCCCGGCCCTGATGGGTTTTATAAGGCCGCGTTTTTTGCTCCCCCGCAGAATATTTGAATCAATGACCGAAAATGAGCTCAGAATGGTCTTTCTCCACGAATTGATCCATTTGAAACGCGGTGACGTCATCGTCAACTGGCTTATTTCCTTCATTCAGGCGCTCCACTGGTTCAATCCCCTGGTCTGGCTCGGATTCGGCATGATGCGCGAGCAAAGAGAACAGGTATGCGACGAAGCGGTAATTTCATTTATGGGCCCGGAAGAGAACAAGGTGTACGGTAAAGCAATAGTGAAACTGCTTGAATTCAGTCCGGACATTTCGGCAGTTAAAGGCATGACCTGCATCCTTGAAGATAGAAAACAAATTGAAAGGAGAATGAAAATGATTAAAGGATTCAGAAAAACCTCTGGAAAAGCCGTGGTTTACGCATTAGTTCTTTTCTCCGTGACCGGATTTCTTTTTCTGTCCGAGGCAAAGGAAAAGGAAAAAGAAAACGCGGCAAAAAAGGAGTTAAATGATTCGGCTTTGCAGAGAAGATTGAAAAGTATTGTACTGGGCCCGCTTGAGTTTCAAAATGTTTCTTTGTCCGGTGTTTTGTATTATTTAAATGACAAGGCAAAGCAGTTGGACCCGGAGAAAAAAGGGGTAAACTTCGTTGTAAGCTCTGAATTGTTTAAACAATCTCCACTCGTTAATCTAAATGTAGAGAATATGCCGTTAGGGGAAATCATAAAATATGTTTGCCGCATAGCTGGGGTCAAATACAGGATTGAGCCGTATGCGGTTGTTATAGTCGCCCAAAAGGACAAAGAAGGTTTTCAGAAAAAAGTAGAAAACATTACCGAGGTGAATAACAAGGAAAAGGCAAGTGCGGCAAAAAAGGAATTAAACGATTCGGCGTTGCAGAAAAAATTAAAAAGCATTATAGTAAGACTTAACGTTGAAGATGCACCTTTGCCAACTGTTTTGGAGGTTTTAAGGGAGGAAGCAAAGCAGTCGGATCCGGAGAAAAAAGGTATAAATATTGTCTTGCTGAATCCCGAATTGCGAAAACAAGTCGTTACTATAAGACTGGAAAATATACCGTTAAGAGAAGTCTTTAAATATATAGCAATGGCTACCGGGACAAAGTGCCGAATCGAAAGTAATGCGGTTGTTTTTGAAAAATAGGCAGCTATTAAAGCTTCAGCTATGATGGTGCACCGGTGGTTTTATTGGCCATTTAATTACTTCAGGTATTGAGTTTTTTCACTTGGGCTGAAAAATCATCCAGTAATTTTTGGGCATCTTTATTTTTCTGCGCTTCGACCGTCAGGCGCAGTACCGGTTCGGTGTTGGAAGCCCGCAGCAATACCCAGCCGGACGGTAAGGTGAGGCGCAAACCATCGAGCGTGATCCGCTCATAATCCTGATAGCGGTTATTGAATTCGCGGATGATTTCGCGGGCGCGGAATGCCCCGCAGGGGAATTTTTCCGACCGGATGAAATATTCCGGGACTGAGGCGCAGATGTCGGTTATGGTTTCGGTGGTAAGCGCCAGCATTTCCAACACTAATGCCATGGCCGCGTAACTGTCGCGTCCGGGATGCAGCCGCCGCCAGATGACGCCGCCGCAATTGCCTTCCCCGCCGATCTCGGAATGTTTTTCGAGCATCAGATTGACGACATTGATTTCGCCGATTTTCGAATAAAACACCTCACAGCCGTAAGACGCCGCGATATCCTCCACGGCGCGGCTGGTCTGGATGTTCACCGCGACCGGGCCGGGAGTTTCGGAAAGGACGTGATCGACCGCCAGCAACAGCGTATACTGCGGGTCCAGCGCGCGTCCCTGGTCGGTAACCAAGGTCATCCGGTCGCCGTCGGGATCATGTGCGAACCCAACCGCGCAATGGTGCGCTTTGACGGCCGCGCAAAGGTCGGCGATATGGGCCGGCAGCGGCTCGGGAGGGCGTCTGAAAATACCGTCGGCTTCATCGTGAATGCTTACTGCTTCACAGCCCAGTTGTTCCAGAAAATGCCGGCTGTACAGCGCCGCAACGCCGTTACCGCAATCGACCGCCACCCGAAACCGGCGGCGGCGGACGGCTTCGACGTCGATTTCCCGGAAAATCCGGCGCATATGCAGCTCAAAAGCCGCCGTTTCATAGCGCAGCTTCTTAAATTCGTTTTCGGCGCAGTAATCCAAATTGCCCTGAGTGAAAATATCGAACAATTCCGCCGATTCCCGGGCATCGAGGAAAGTGCCGGACGGTCCGACGAATTTCAACGCATTCCATTCCACCGGGTTGTGGCTGGCGGTAATCACGATGCCGCCGTTGGCCCGATGATGTTTCACCGTCAGTTGTGCGGTCGGGGTGGGCGCGATGCCGAGCAGCAGCGGCTGACAGCCGGCCGCCAGCAATCCCGCCACTACCGCCTGTTCGAGCATTTTACCCGACTGCCGGGTATCGCGCGCGACGATGATCCGGCCGCCGCCGGTGTATTTACCGAACGTGGAGGCCAATGAAGCCGCCAGCTGCGGAGTCAGTGAATCTCCGACGATTCCACGCACTCCCGCTTCCGAAAATTTCAATGTATGCATAGCCCGGTTCATAATCGGCTCAATTCTCCAGTAAAGTGCTGTATTTCAGCGCCCGTTCTTCGGCCAGTTCCCGGTCTTTCGATTCGGAAATCAGCCGCAGCACCGGTTCGGTGCTGGACGCCCGCAAACTTATCCAGCCGTCGTTCCAGTCCAGCCGCAGCCCGTCGAGTTCGCATATTTTCGCCCCGCCGACCGCGGTTTTCAGACTGCGGATCCGGTTGTAAGCGTGCATTGAAGAACTCTTTATCGTCCGTTTTACGATATGATAGCGCGGCAGCGCCGCGATGAGTTCCGAGAGCCGCTTCCGTTTCACCGCCATCGCCTCCAGGATCACCGCGCTTATGTAAAGCGCGTCAAAGCCCGGCAGCCAGTCGCTGCTGGTAAACGAACCGGAACCTTCGCCGCCGATAAATGCGTTCGATTCCCGCATATAGTCGATGATATTGGACTGGCCGGTAAAGTATTTTTCCAGGATGCCGCGATGCCGCGCGACTACCTCGTCCAGGGTTTTGGAGGTACAGGTATTGCTGATTACCCGCAGCCCGGGTTTACCGGCTTTTTCCAGCAGATAATCGGCGCCCAGCGGAAAAGTGTATTCCTCAGACAGCGTCTCGCCGGTATCGCTCACCAGCGAAACCCGGCTCATATCGCTGTTGAAAACAAATCCGGCCGCGCTGTTCAGCGGTTTGATCAATGACTGCACCTGGAAAGCACTGTGGGGACGCGGTTCGGGGTCGTGCGGCATGATGCCGGACAGAATATTGTTGATCGGGACGGCATTGAGTCCGAAGCGCGCCGCGAATTCATCCTCCAGGATCGAGCCCGAGCCGTTGCAGAAATCGTTGATCACCGTAAATCGCGCCGCCGCAATGGCCGCGGTATTTACTGTTTTGCACAACGCGTCGAAATACTGCTGCCGGACAGCTTCGCCGACCGGGACGATTTTTTTGATTCCGTCCCAGCGGCAGGCCAGAAAACGCCGCCCGTAATAAATGTCGAATAATTCCCGAAGCTGAATACTGTTTAAATAAGCACCGCCGGCGCCCCAGGGTACGATCGAATTCCACGATTCCTTCTGATGACCGCCGCCGATCAGCAGCCCGCCGGCCGCTTTCAGCCGGGTAATGGCGAACGACAGCAACATCGCGGGTGCAATCCCGAGGTCATGGACTTCGCAGCCGCAGCTTTGCAGTCCTGCGATGACCGCCTGGTGCAGCATTTCGGAAGAAAACCGCGTATCCAGCGCCACGACCGCTTTGCCGCCGTTGATGAACGTGCCGAAGGCACAGGCGAAATCAATCGCATTTTCCGGAGTCAGACCGGGGCCGATAACTCCCCGAATCCCTGCCGATCCCAATTTAAGCGGCCGCATAATCCTTCCTGGTTAAAGCTCATCTCACATGTCCTGCTATTACAATAAACCGCTTTTACGGAAAACTCAAAGGAAAACCCGGAAAAAGAAAAAGGGACCCGGATACCCGGATGGCCCCGGACGGGGGTTATAATTCGAGGCGTTTTTTGACGGTGCGCCGGTCGAGGTTTAAAACGCGGGACGCCGCCAGACAACTGCCGGTGTGCTCATAGACCTTGCGGCAGTAGAGATTGAGCACTTCATCCGCGCTCAGGCGGCATTCCCGGAATTCGCGCAGCAACCGGTCTTCGCCGCGCACCGACCGGGGTACCGAATAAGTTCCCCGGATCAGAATATTGCGCAGACACTGTTCCAGTTCGCGCACATTGCCGGGCCAGGCGTATTCCAGTCCCAGGTTCTTTTTTATCCAGGCGGCGGCCTCATCGGCGAAGCTCTCGGCCTCGTCCGGGCCGATTATCCCGGCGGCCAGATGCTGGACGAAATTGCTTAACTCCCATTCCGAACCGCCGAGCTGGTCGCGCAGCGACGGGGTTTCGATAATGTCGGAACATAAGCGGTAATACAGATCGCCGCGGAATTTGCCCTTTTGGATCGCCTCGGACAGATTGCGGTTGGTCGCGGCCAGCAGTTTGCCCTTATAATACCGGTCGGTATTGTCGCCGAGCCGCTGGAATTTGCGGCTCTGGAGCAGCCGCAGCAGTTTTACCTGGACGGCCTCGTTTACTTCGCCGATCTCGTCGAGGAACACGGTGCCGTACTCCGAACAGGTCTCCATCCAGCCGACCCGGTTCTGGATCGCGCCGGTGAACGCGCCCTTCCGATGCCCGAACAATTCCGATTCGATCAGGGTTTGCGGCATGGCGGACAGATGCAGCGGAAAAAACAACTGCTGCGAACCGGCGGTAAAATCCAGCACTTTCTCGTCGAACGGCAGATGTTGGGACAGCGCCACGGCGCGGGCCACCAGTTCCTTGCCGGTTCCCGACGGCCCGGTGATCAAAGTGGTAATGCTTTGCATCCGATTGTAAAGCTGGCGATGGTAACGGATGATGTCATGGGTGAAAATAGACTGCCAGATCGAGGCGCGCAATTCGGCCGATACCCGGGAGCGTCCCACCAGAAAATCGAAAATATAGTGAAAAGCGCGGCGAATCTGAAAATACATCTCGAACATTTTCACCGCCGTAAACACCGTTTCAAAAGGGCGCTCCGGCAATTCCAGGTAATACTTCCAGTCCGCCGAAAATTGCCGGTAGCATTCGGCCAGGCTGTAGCTGCCGGTCTGATCCATAAAATAAGCCTTGATTTTGCCCCGGCAAATCTCGAACAGGTAATAAATAACCAGATTTTCGTAAATCTGCAGTTCCCCGTCAATCAGTTTCAAGTTTTTGTCCGGCAGCCGGGCGCGGAATCCGGTCAGCAGTTCGAGGGCAATTTCCCGCAGCCGGGCCGTATTGTACCGGACCCGGCTCTTTTCCGCCGCGATATTCTCCCGGGCCGCAGGAGGACGGTAATCCGTACCCAGCGCGATTTTTTCCAGTTCCGTCCGTTCGGGAAGAAACGGATTGGTAAAATCCAGTTTCCCGATCGCTTCCGCGATTTCCCGCTCTTTGTCTTTACATAAAGCCATGGTAGATTTCCTTATCGGCAGTTAATATAAATGCTGTACATAAAATGTGCAAGTGCTGTACTTTTTTTGCGCATAATATTTTCCCCGGCGGGATTCGTCTCCCGGAAAAAGTTCAGAAAATATTTGGCACGGTAGTTGCTGGTTCAGACTATCATGAAAAACAAAACCAAACAAGTGAAATATCAGGCGGTGATCGCCGCCGATGAATGCAAAGGCTGCGAGCGGTGCGTGAACGCCTGCCCGAAATCGGTACTGCAAATGGGACGGGAGTTCAATTTCATGGGTTTTCCGTATGCCGTTTACGTCGGGGAAGGCTGCATCGGCTGCGGGGCGTGTTTTTATACCTGTCCGGAGCCGGGAGCGATAACGATCGTGAAAGTTACCGGGGATTGAGTTTTGATGGAATATTCCAATAAAATGTTGCTGAAAGGCAATGAAGCGGTGATTTACGGAGCACTGCTGGCCGGCTGTGATTCTTATTTCGGCTATCCGATTACTCCGGCCAGTGAGATCGCCCATACCGCGGCGCTGCTCTTTCCCCGGCTGGGGCGGGTTTTTCTGCAGGCCGAATCGGAACTCGGCGCCATCAACATGGTTTTAGGCGCCGCGGCCACCGGACGCCGGACAATGACCGCGTCCTCGGGACTGGGGATCAGCCTGAAACAGGAAGGCGTTTCCTACCTGGCCGGCAGCAATCTGCCCGCGGTGATCGTCGATATCATGCGCGCCGGTCCGGGACTGGGCAACATCGGGCCGGAACAGGGCGATTACAACCAGGTAGTCAAGGGCGGCGGGCACGGCAATTACCGCTGCATCGTGCTGGCGCCCGCTTCGGTGCAGGAAATGTGCGATCTTACCGTGCTGGCCTTTGACCTGGCGGACAAATACCGCATTCCGGTTTATGTGCTCGCCGACGGGATCATCGGGCAGATGATGGAATCGCTGATCCTGCCGGAACCGGTTGCGGTCAAACGCGACATCCCCGACTGGGCGCTTGAACCGGGCAAAGACCGCCGCAATCTGGTTACCTCGATTTTCCTGAAATACGACCGGCTGGAAGAAGTAAACCGGGCTTTGCAGCAAAAATACCACTTGATCAGCGAGCAGGAGCAGCGCGTGGAAGAATATCTGACCGAAGACGCCGAAATGATTTTCGTCGCTTACGGCATTTGTGCGCGCCTGGCGCATTCGGCGGTCGAGGCACTGCGGGACCAGGGAGTTAAAGCGGGACTGATCCGGCCGCTGACTTTATTCCCGTTCCCAACCGCCGCCCTGAACCGGGCCAAAGCTCACGCCCGCTTGTTTCTGAGCGTGGAATTAAGCAACGGCCAGATGATCGACGACCTCCGGCTGGCGCTGGAATGTGCCGTACCGGTAAAACTGATCAACCGGATGGGCGGGAATATTCCCACCATCGATGAGCTGGTGGAAAAGGGTCTCAAAGCGATGAATGAACTGGAAAAAGGGGGCCGCCGATCATGACTGAAACCATTGTTCACGGCCGGCCGAAAGGTTTCTTTGCCACTTTTGAACGGCGTCCCGGGCCGATCAAGAAAAATATGCACTACTGTCCGGGCTGCGGCCACGGCATTCTCCAGAAACTGATCGCCGAAGCCATCAGCGATCTGCAGATCCAGGATAAGACCATTATCATTTCGCCGGTGGGCTGTTCGGTGTTCAGTTATTATTATTTCGACTGTTTCGGAATCTCCGTTCCGCACGGCCGCGCTCCGGCAACGGCGACCGGACTGGTGCGCAGCAACCCGGACAGCATCGTAATTTCCTATCAGGGCGACGGCGATCTGGGAGCGATCGGTTTCAATAATTTCATTCAGGCGGCCAACCGGGGCGAAAATATGTGCGTGTTTTTCGTCAACAATGCGGTTTACGGAATGACCGGCGGCCAGATGGCGCCGACCACGCTGCCGGGACAGAAAACCCTGACTTCGCCGTACGGGCGTTCCACCGACAATGAAGGCTATCCGCTGAAAGTTTCCGAAATGGTGGCGGCGCTGGATTCCCCGGTCTACGTGGAACGCGCCGCACTGAGTACGGCGAAAAATATCCTGGCCGCCCGCAAGGCGGTGCGCAAAGCCCTGCGCAACACCATTGACCGCAAAGGCTTTTCCATGGTTGAGTTCCTGGCCGGCTGTCCGACCAACCTGAAACTGGACGCCAAAGCCATGAACGAATTCATCAACAACCGGATGATCCCCTGTTTTCCGCTCGGCTGTTTCAAGGACATCGCCGACGAGCGCGATCCGATCCGCCGTCCGGCCGGAATCTACGACCGCAAAAAAGTCCGGGAACTGCTGTATCCGGTGCGGGTTGAAAAAGGCGTGCCGCCGGACTTCCGCAACAATTCCGAAATTTTCCAGAAAACGCGTAAAATCAAGCTCGGCGGTTTCGGCGGCCAGGGAGTGCTGTCCCTGGGTAAAATGATCGCGACCATGGGGCGGCTGCGCAATTTCAACGTGTCCTGGCTGCCGTCCTACGGACCCGAAATGCGCGGCGGCACCGCGAATTGTTCGGTGATCATCAGCCGCAAAACCATCGGGTCGCCGGTCATCGACAAAAACTGCAATCTCCTGATCGTGCTCAATCAGCCCTCCATGGATAAATTCCTGCCGGAACTGAAGCAGAACGGAGTATTGATTTACGACAGCACAACGATTGCCAAACCCGACTGTTCCCCGGACAAGATCGTCTATGCCGTGGACGCGTCGAACATCGCCAAAAAAATCGGTAGCCTGATGTACGCCAATTCGGTAATCCTGGGAGCTCTGGCGGTGGCACTGGATTCATATTTCCTTACCCCCGCTGACCAGGCCGATTTCGACCGGACTTTCGAGGAAGCTATTATGGATTGCTTCAGCAACAAGGAAACTATCATCAAACTCAATATCGAAGCCTTTTACGCCGGAAAAAAAGCCGTCATCGAATCCCGCGCCGGAAAAAAATAATCCACGCGCGTTAATTATTTTTCTTTTTTCTGTTCCTGCTTTTTGAGGTCTTCGATATCCTGTTGGGCGAATTCAACGACTTTTTCGAATTTGGAGACGTTGCTCTGGTCAATGTCCATCAGCGCCCGATGCGCCTCGACTACCGTCCTGGCCATATTCAGTTTGGAATCCAGTCCTTCCGCAACCGGGGCTCCCATATCAGCGCCGGTTTCACCGCCGCCGCGCTCTACAAATCTGAACAGCTTATCCAAGCCAAGACCTTTAAGCAGGTAGCGGTTGTTGTCACCGGCATCGATAATTTCCACTTTGATGTGCTTTTTCTGAGCCTTCAATCCGATCATGGCCATGATACCCATGAAAGTGCTGTCCATGCCGACGCAGGAATGTAAATCGATCGCAATCCGGGTAAAATTATTATCCAGGTTCTTGGCGAAATTGCGCAGCGGGAGGCCATAGTCAAAATTTGCCCGTCCCTCCACCGTGATCGTATAAGCTCCTTTACTATGGGCTATCAACAAATCGGCTTTTTTCATCAGAACAATTTCCCGTATGTTTTCAGATTAAGAAAAATCCATATTATAAACATAATACTGCGAAAGCATTACTTTATCAACACCGCTTTGATTCTCCGGACGCCGCGGCTGGAACTTTCTTCCTTTTTTATCTTGAACCGTCCCAAGTCGCCGGTATTCGCGGCGTGCGGCCCGCCGCAGATTTCCTTGCTGAAATCCCCGATGGAATAAACCTTGACCCGGTCGCCGTAACGGTCACCGAAAAGTCCGATGGCGCCGTCGTTTTGCGCTTCCTCAACCGTCATTTCGCGACATACGACCGGCAATTTCCGTTCAATAATCTCATTGACGAGCCGTTCAACTTCGTTCAGCGTTTCCGGAGAAATTTTTTCGTCGTGCGAAAAGTCGAAACGCAGCCGTTCCGCGGTAATATTGGAGCCGCGCTGCTGAATATGATCTCCCAAGACCCGGCGCAGCGCCTGCTGCAGCAGATGGGTCGCAGTATGTAAATTGGCGGTTTGCTCGGAGGCATCGGCCAGTCCGCCCTTGAATTTCTGTTCCGCGCCTTGCCGGGACCTTTCCTGGTGTTGCCGATAAGCCTTGGCAAAACCCTCCCGGTCGACTTCAAAGCCGTGTTCAGCGGCCATTTCCTCGGTCAATTCCAGCGGAAAACCATAGGTTTCATAAAGAAAGAACGCCTTCTTGCCGCTGATAATTTTTTTCCGTAGTTCAGCGGGAACGGCGGCAATCAGTTTCTCAAATTCGCGCGTGCCTTTGGCAAGGGTAGTCGCGAACTGTTTTTCTTCATGCTCGAATTCTTCCCGGATCCGGGCCGAATTCGTAACCAGCTCGGGATACATATCCTGATAACCGGCAATGATGACCTGGGCGAGCTGAACCAGAAACGTTTCTCCGAGACCGATTTTATTGGCTTCGCGGATGGTGCGGCGAAGCAGCCGGCGCAGGACGTAAGCCTGATCGACATTGCCCGGCGCGATCCCGTCGGCACTGATGAAAACCGCCGCCCGGACGTGGTCGGCGATGATGCGTTCGGAAGCGGTACGTTCCGGCGGCGGCGCAAGGCCGCGGATTTCGTCCAGTTTGGCGAACAGCGGCAGGAACAGTTCGGTGTCGTAACAACTGGACTTGCCCTGCAATATGGCGGTAACCCGTTCCAGTCCCATGCCGGTGTCGACGTTCTTCTGCGCCAGCGGAATATAAGACCCGTCCGCTTGTTTATGGTACTGCATGAAGACGTCGTTCCAGATTTCGACCCAGAGTTCATTTTCCGGTTCGAAAACCTCGGGAGCTTCGCCGGCGCCCGTCCAGTAGAACATTTCGGTGTCCGGGCCGCAGGGCCCGGTCTGGCCGGCAGGCCCCCACCAGTTATCTTTCTTATTCCGTTTGGCGATCCGGGAAGCGGGAATGCCGAGCTGCCGCCAGATGTCGTAGGCTTCCCGGTCGAACGGCGCGTCCTCATCGCCTTCAAATACCGTCACGGCCAGTTTGTCCAGCGGAATGTCCAGCCATTCCGGGCTGGTCAAAAATTCAAAGCTGTATTCGATCGCTTCGGCCTTGAAATAATCGCCCAGCGACCAGTTCCCCAGCATCTCGAAAAAGGTCAGGTGAACCGCATCGCCGACCTCATCGATATCCCCGGTACGAATGCATTTTTGACAATCGACCAGGCGTTTACCGGACGGGTGATTTTCGCCGCTTAAATACGGCACCAGCGGATGCATTCCGGCGGTGGTGAATAAACAAGTCGGGTCATTTTCGGGCACCACCGGAGCGCTGTTGATTTCCTGATGCCCCTTGCCGACAAAAAAGTCAATATATTTTCTTCTTAATTCACGCGCTTTCATTATTATCTGCTGTCATTATACATAATTACCGTTCAACCGCGTCACAAAGGTTTATTACGGGAAAACGTTACATTGCCCTGTTTCCGGCAATTTTCAAATTTTTTTGAATTAAATTTAATTTTTTAACCACGAAATACACGAAACACACGAATTTTTTTTAAATATTCTGTTTTTTTCGTGTATTTCGTGTATTTCGTGTATTTCGTGGTTTATTTTCCTTTAATTTACAATGTCAACATTTTACCGTTAAGGATATCAGGTTTTCATGCAGGTAATCCTGGACAAACTGAAAAATGAGCTCAAACTTTCCGCCGCCGAACTGCGTTTCCTGCTGGAGACGGAAGATGAAGCCGTTCCGGCCCGGATTTTCCGGGAAGCGTACCGGATCAAGCTGAACCGGGTCGGCGGCAAAGTGTTTTTCCGCGGCATCATCGAATTCAGCAACCGCTGCGCCAAGGACTGTTTTTACTGCGGCATCCGAAAGAGCAATAAAAAAGTCGTCCGGTTCCGGATGACCGAGGACGAAATCGTAAACACCGGCCATTGGGCCTGGCGGAACCGCTACGGTTCCATTGTCCTCCAGGGCGGCGAAATCGAATCCCCTGAATACGCGGCATTCGTCGAACGCGTGATCACGCGCCTTAAAACGGAAACCGGCGGCGGCCTCGGCATCACCCTGTCGCTCGGAGAGCAAACTCCGGAAGTTTACGAACGCTGGTTCAAAGCCGGCGCCCATCGGTATTTATTGCGGATCGAGACCTCCAATGAACAACTCTACCGGCAACTCCATCCGGCCGATCACAGTTTCCGCCGCCGTCTCGAGTGTCTCAGGACAATCCGAAACATCGGCTACCAGACCGGAACCGGCGTAATGATCGGGTTGCCGGGACAAACGGTTGACGATATGGTCAATGATCTGCTCTTTTTCGAACGCGAAGACATCGATATGCTGGGAATGGGACCGTACATCATCCATCGCGACACGCCTCTGGCGAAGCTGGCCGGGGAGTTCGACCGGGAAAAGCAGTTTCAACTGGGACTGAAAATGATTGCCGCCGCCCGGATTTACCTGCGCGACGTGAATATCGCCGCCACTACCGCTTTGCAGGCGCTCAACCCGGAAGGCCGGGAATTGGGACTTCAGGCCGGCGCGAACATCATCATGCCCAATATAACTGCTGTCGCCTACCGTCCCGCTTATCAGCTTTACGAGGGCAAACCCGGTCTGAATGAAAGTTCCGGATTATGCAGGGACCGCCTCCAAAACCGGATCGAAAATATCCGGGAAACGATCGGTTATGACGAATGGGGCGATTCCAAGCACTTCTTCAGCCGGACTAAAGCAATCCGGTCGGAATAACTGCCGCACGGATGCTTTAGATAAGTTTAAACTGCTGTTTGGCGTAAGTGCGAAATTTTTCCGGCGACATCCCGGTGCACTGTTTGAATATTCTGGAGAAATACAGGGGGTCATTAAAACCTGCGGTTGCAGCAATTTCATAAATTTTGCGGTCGGCGGGCTCTTGCAGTAAAAGATTTTTTGCCTTCTCAATCCGCAGCTTCCGGAGATAACGAATCGGCGGCTCCCCATATTTAGCCTTGAAACTCCGGACTAAATGAAACCGCGACATGCCGGCTTGTCCTGCCAGAAATGATAAATCCAGTTCCCGGTTCGGATGTTCGTTAATATATTCATACGCCGACGCCAGGGATTCCCTCCCGTAATTGTTCTCACAATAATTTACGTGCAGACAAGCCAATAATTCCAATAACAGCGCATTACGCAGAACTTCCCCGGAGAGGGTCACGTCCTCGGCTTGCACCAACAGCCGCAGTAATAAATCCTGCGCTCCGGCACTCGACTGACTGAAGCCAAGGTTTTCACGTTTAAAAAAGAACAGCATCTCAAGCACCCGGTCAATCATGGCGCCTCGAAAATGCAGGTAAGCGAATGACCAGGGTAAAATATCCCGGTAAGAATGGATTACCTTCGGACGCAACAAAAACCAGGAACCTTTGCAAAGCGTTTTCCTGCGCGCGCCTTCCTTTACCCAGGCTTTACCATCCAGCGTCAGCAGCAACAGGTAATCATCCCGTGTGCGGCCGCAGCAGTAATAATCGGTTTTGTCATAAAGTCTGCCCCCGGCTACAACAGCGACTCCCATGTCGACTGAAGCGAGACCGTTCCTGATGAGCCGGGATATTTCTATATTATGAGCAATATTATCCATGATAATCAGCAATTAATTCCATTGTGCAACATGACATAAGTAAGTATATTATAATTATTACAGCAAAATAATCAATAATAAGGCGGCAAAATAATGATTACTCCTGCTGAAAAAGTAATGATTTCCCTGCGCGGCGGACATAGTAACACCGTACCGTTCACCATTTATGAGCGTCAGATTCCACAGTGTCGGACGGAACGGGAAATGCGAAATCGAGGCTTATGTATTGTGGAACGCTCCGTGCCGGTGTTCAAAACTCATACGCCGCATGTCAAAACAAAAAGCGAAACTTATCTGGAAAACGGCAAGACGATGACCCGTATTTACTGGGAAACCCCGGTCGGCGTTTTGACCTGTCTGCGGGAAAACGCCGGATTTACGAGCTGGATTCAGGAAAAAATGTTCAAAAGTCCGGATAACTATAAAGCGCTGAAATTTCTACTCCGGGATGAGGTCTACGAACCGTGTTATGATGCATTCAGCAAGGCGGAAAAAGCATTTGGCGGCGATGCCGTATTTCGAGCCAGCTTGGGTTCAGAACCGCTGCAAACGTTGATTTCCGGAATTTACCTGGACATGCAGGATTTCTGTATGGAATGGATGGATAACCGGGATGAAATTCTGGAACTTTATCAAGTGCTGGTGGAAAAGCGCCGTTTGATTTATCCGCTGGTGGCGGCTTCTCCGGCTTCGCATGCGAACTATGGCGGCAATGTAGTTCCATCCATTATCGGACCGGACTCGTTCGAAAATTATTATGTGCAGCATTATAATGAAGCCGCTGAAATAATGCATAAACACGACAAATTGATCGGCACTCATCTGGATGCCGATTGTCGTCTGCTCGCCCAAGCGGTTGCCGATACCGCGCTGGATTATATTGAAGCTTTTACGCCCGCTCCGGATACGGATATGAGTCTGAAAGAGGCGCGCGCCGTCTGGCCGGATAAAGTTCTCTGGTTGAATTTTCCATCGTCAGTGCATCTGCAATCCGATCCGGAAGTCGAACAAAAGACTGTTGACCTCTTGAACGAGTTAGAGTCAATGGATGGTATTATTATGGGAATTACCGAAGATATTCCAGAACACCGCTGGCGGCAAAGCTGCACCGCGATCATGTCCGGCCTGGAACGCCATGCCCGGGAAAATCCTGAACTCTACCGGTAAGTTGAGCACATATACAGGTGGGGCCGAAAATAACTGCCGACGCCGATGAAAATCCGAAGAAAGTATTATTTTTTTTCGGGCAAGGTCGTTTTCTTGTCGATTTGGGCGATGATCTCGCTGGCGTAAAGCCGTGAATCAGGAAGATCCGCCGCCAAGTTCAGACAGGCCTGAAAGTATTTCCGGGCCTGTCCGGTTTCACCCTTTTTATAGAGGATGTCGCCATGCAGATTGTAGATTTTGGCCTTCCAGTAAACGGAAGGAGCTTTGAGTTCATCCAGTTGCGCAATCGCTTTCAGCGCGTTTTCGGGCTGATGTTCCCGGTTGTAAATTGCGGCAATTTTATAAATCGCCTGGCTCTTATGCCAGGAATTCGCCGCCGCCAATTCCAGAACCTTTCTGTACCTGCTCAGCGCCTGACGGTAGTCCCGGGTAGTGCGGTCGAGCAAGTTGGCGTGCCGTAATGCCGCCAGTCCCGAGTAATAAGTCGAATAATTGTCGTAGGCCCGGGCATAACATTTCCCGGCCAGTTTCGGTTTATCGGCTTTTTCGTAACAGAACCCGCTCCAGGCCAGAAATTCCGACTGCATCGGCCGGGGAACCTGCTCCGGCCGAACCTGATTTATCAGTCGTTCGGCCTCCGGATAATTTTTCATCAGACATAAAGTCTGAAGCTCCAGGATTACGCCGCGGTAATGCCAGGCCGACCCGGGAACGGCGCCCTGCGCCATTTTCCCGGCCAATTCCAGAGCCGTGGCGGATCGGTTCAATTGATTGGCGGCTTCAATGCCGATTAACAGGATATTAAGTTGCAATACAGTGGGTTTAACGGCAGCTCCCGCATACTTTTCAGCGCCGGTCAGGGCGGCGGCAAAACATTGAGCGGCATATTGGCTTCTTATCTGATTATAACGGGCCTGCAGCCGGTGTTGCGGGGAAATATTTTCGATTCCGGCCGCCTTTTCAAAAACCTGAGCCGCCTCCCAGAATTTCAGCAGCCCCTCCAAGGCCAGCCCTTTATAATACCAAACCTGATATTGCTGTTCCGGAGTACGGCTTAATTCTAACGCTTCAGGAACAATCGCGACCAGGCGTTTGTAGTGTCCCAGACTGTAGCGGTGCCGCATCTGGTTGAACGCCTGATCGAAATTTTCAAATGCATAGCCGGTACCGAGGTTCAACAGCAGTACCAGCGCCACAAACATCTTTGTTTTCATCCGTATTCCCCGGGTAAATAATAATTCCCATCCGCTCTCCGTTATCGTATTATTATAACACCGGGAATGCAAATTTCCAATTTTTTTTCACTGAAACCCAAGCCGGCCGTTAATTTCCCGGAACTTACGCCAGCCGGACTATCCGAAAAACCGCGCGGAATTTTCGCAGTAAAACTGATATTCCCGCCGGTGAAATCAACGCGGATCAAGCTGCAGAATAACCGGGGCTCCCTAAGCGAATCTCATTACTTCGGGATGATTTCTTCTTCTTCAACTAATTCGTATTCAAGCCCGCTGAGCGGATTGGCATTTTTCTGTGCCTCGATCAATTCCACCAGCAGTTTGTTGGTTCGACGCTGTTCAACGGTCATTTCCTGAATGGAAAGCTGCATTTTCCGGATATTCGTTCCCACGCCGGTAAGGTCAGTTTCCACAGCCTGGCGAAATTTACCAAATTGCGAGCAAAGTTTGGAAAACTTCGCCAGCGCCAGGATGAAAACCAGCCAGGTTAAAACACAGCCTACCACCAGTGTAACGATATATTCTATGGGCAGTTTGTCCATCTGAAAATCTCCAGTAATAAATTCAGAAAATGTCGTCCGATAACAGCGTGGCAATAAAACACACGAATACAAAATAGCATTCCGACCCGATTTTACAAGCCTTGCAATGAAAATAACTGCCCTGAAATTTAAAAGCAGCTTAACTGACGACACCGACAAAAGTCGCCGTTATTGAAAAAACAGTGTTTTTCGTCCAACTCGCACGCTCAAACGTCCGGAAAAAATGCGCTATGCTAATTTTTCCCGGACATCGCTTAGCGAGAGCGGTACTTTTTCAGGCGCAACAAGTTGCGCTAAAATTTCGAGCCGTCAAGAGGCTCGACCAGCGTTTTCGGCCGTTGGATCACCGAGGCGTTGCATCCGCCATTTTTTTATTTCTTTTGCACTTTTGTCGATGTCGTCTAACTGTCAGGAAGCACCAGTAAAAGTCTGGCGATAACGCCGCGGCGACAGTCCGGTCAGCTTTTTAAACCGCCGGGAAAAATGATATTGGTCGATATATCCCAGTTGTTCCGCTATTTCCGCGGCCCGAAACCGGTTTGACAGCAATAATTCGGCGGCTTTTTGGATTTTGAGCCGGTCGATATAGATTTTCGGCAACATTCCCGTCCGTTTCAGGAACAGCCGCCGGAATTGATCATCACTCAGATTACAGAAGTCAGCCATTTCCCCGACTGTCCACCAACGGCCGATTTGTTCCTTGATGGCTGCAATGAGCTGATCGATGACAAAATCCGTCCGGACGGCAGGTTGCTGTTTATTTTCATTGTAAATATCCA
This sequence comes from Victivallaceae bacterium, assembly GCA_028718375.1. GTDB lineage: Bacteria > Verrucomicrobiota > Lentisphaeria > Victivallales > Victivallaceae > JAHOYW01. The sequence goes on from JAQULZ010000042.1 coordinate 18,320, forward strand.
CCAGCAGTTTCTGGAGCGCGATATTCGCATTGATCTGGGAATCCGCCGCCGGGTCGCCCGCCAGCTTCAGGATAAGCAGCAGCCGTCGGGCCTCGCCCAGATTAAAAACGCCGTCCCGGATGACAGCCGCGTGACGCATCATGTCCGCGACCGGCCCGGTAAAACACAGCGAATCTTCCACATAAGCCCGGCCGCCACAGCCTCCATAACGGTTGACGGTACCGGGACCGATAATAACGCATTGCCCGGCCTTTACTTCAAATTCACGGCCCGGCAACAGCCACAAGCGCCCGGCCCCGTGATACATATGTGAAATGGAATAAAATTCAAAATAACGCTCAGAACAATTATAATAGGAATTCACCGGGGTCGTACAGTTGCCGCCGCCGATTATCCATAAGCCGTAATTCTTATGGATCTGCTGAATCCCTTCCGGCAGCACATGCACTTCATAAGACCGGGATTGAGCTGCCGGTTTTGCCTTTTCCGCCATAACTGCCTCCGAAATTGCTAAATAGTCATCATTTATGCGGTTTTTGTCCATTTTTTTAATATTTTCAACCTGTATAATATATATATCTATTTATTTTTAACCAATAAGGAATTAAAAAAATGCCGGAAAATAAAAAACTAATCAAGGCGGCGGTTATTGCTGCCGGCAATCGCGGCAGAGGGGTAACGAATAACTTACTGCGGGATTCCGGGGGAAACGTCAAAATATTGTCGGTTTTCGATCCGGACCGGAACCAATGCGAACAGGCGCTGAAACTCTGGAATTCACCGGATACCGTCATTTGTGGAAGTTACCAGGAGGCCATTGCGACCTCCGGGGTTGAGTGGGTATTGGTGTTTTCCCCGAACGCCTATCATAAAGAACATATTCTCGCGGCTTTCGCGGCCGGAAAAAACGTTTTTGCCGAAAAGCCGCTGGCCACCACGATCGAGGATTGTCAGGCCATTTTCGAAGCGCACCGGAAATCGGGCCTGATTTTCGCGACCGGTTTTGTCCTGCGTTATTCCCGGCTCTACCGCAAAGCAAAGGAACTGCTCGTTTCCGGCAAACTGGGCAAAATCCTCAGTATTGATGCCAACGAAAACATCGCCCCGGTTCACGGCGGCTATATCATGATGAACTGGCGGCGGCAGACCAAACTCGCCGGCCCGCATATTCTCGAAAAATGCTGTCATGACCTGGACTTGCTCAACTGGTTCTGCGCCAGCCTGCCGACTAAAGTAGCATCTTTCGGTGGCCTGGATTATTTTATTCCCGAAAATGAACATTATCTGGAAAAATACGGTCGGGACACTTTCGCTTCGTGGCCGGACCCTCACCGGGTAAGTTCGCCGTTCACCGCCGACAAAGACCTGCTGGATAATCAGGTGGGCATTATGCAGTACCGCAACGGCATTCGGGTAATGTTTCAGGCGACCATGTCCAACGCCATTCCCGAACGCCGGATGTATTTTTCCTGTACGGAAGGTACCATGATTGCGGAATTGTATTCCAGCACCCTGCGGTACAAGCTGATCAGCGACAAAGAGGAAACCGTCATCAATTACGGAGCTGACGGACATGGCGGCGGAGACGCTTACATCATGAAGGAACTGTACGAAACCATGGCTGCAGGAACTCCGCCGAAATGCAGCGGTGATGAGGGGTTGGAAAGCGCGGTCGTGGCGCTGGCTCTGGATCAGGCCGCCAAAACCAACCAGATGGTCGACCTCGATCCGGTCTGGAAAAAACTGGGACGGTAAACCGCTTTATTTCCCGGTGATTTTGATATATTTATCGAGGTCGCAGACTTCATCATTGCCCAGATGCAGTTTCAAAGTCATTTTGTATTCAGCGGCGGAGTCGTCGTCCGGCCCGGAAAGCAGCGGGGCAACGATTTTTACATGAGGCACCACATAACCTGGATTCCCGTAAAATATAACAAGGCATAAAGCAACCAAGGCATAAAGCAACCAAGTAAATTTCTGCATAAAATGACAAGCTGGGTATTTTTCAGCTTGTTTTTTTGCCTTATATTGTTATATTATATAACAATGCTACTGATAAACAGTCAGCAGGTAAGGT
>JAQULZ010000043.1 GCA_028718375.1 Victivallaceae bacterium
GAAGATGCGGTTCCAAACGCTCCCACGCTCCATCCGATATATCGTGCCGTCTGTATGCTTCCGTCATTTTTGCGCCTCCTGGTGACGTTTGCATAATATAGCACACATTATTGACGACGCCATCTAGAAACCCACCAAATTACATCAATGGCAAATATCGGCAAATAGTTTTCAAAAGATAAAGATGAATTTTAACTCAAATTGCCAGAAAATAAATGGCAGAGAGAGAGGCGCTTCGCCCCCCAACCCCCCCTCCGCGCCTTCCGCCGACGGCGGCAGGGCAATGCCCTGCACCTTTACCCTTCTTTTGCCTTAGCCGGTCCGCGTTATCCCGGGAAGCCCCGGCGGCGCCGGACACTTCCCGGTATAACGCGAGAGAGCAAAAATCTTCGCTCCCGCCCTGCGGGCACTGAGCTCGATTTTAAAATTATGATTCGCGTCGAAAACGAAAAGCGGCTTCAGATATTTTTGCAATAGGCTCAGAGAAAATAAAATATTGTATGTTCCCTGCAGGGGACCGTCCTGAATAAACTCAAAAATAAACGACTACCGGAGACTGCCTAAATATTTCATGATTTGCGCTACGCAGTCTTCCGCCCGGTTTTTTTCCGTGTCAAGCTCGATATCCGGCGAAACCGGTACTTCATAGGGAGAATCGATCCCGGTGAAACCGGTTATCTTTCCCGCCGCCGCTTTCCCGTACAATCCTTTCGGATCCCGCTGCCGGCATACTGCTATACCCGCTTTCACGTAAACTTCGATGAATTTATCCCTCCCGATAATCTGTTCCGCGTGTTTCCGGTCTTTCCTGAACGGGGAAATGAACGCGGCGATAACCAGCAGTCCCGCCGAATTCATAAGTTTCGCCACTTCCGCGACTCTCCGGATATTTTCCGTCCGGTCGGCTTCCGAAAATCCCAAATCTTTATTCAGCCCGTGACGGATATTATCGCCATCGAGGATAAAAGCCTTGATTCCCCGGCCGGTAAGTTCCAGTTCCAGGGCCTGGGCGAGGGTGGACTTTCCGGAACCGCTCAGACCGGTCAGCCATACCGTCACCGGTTTATGCCCGAAAAGCTGCCGCCTTGCCGCGGCCGTAACCGCCGACTTTTCCCAGGAAATATTCGCACTGACCGGGTCTTTCCCGGCAGTGCGGTCGAAATGAGTTTCAGCCGAACTCGCGATTATCATGCCCGCGGCAACCGTCCCGTTGGTCGACGGATCGATCAGGATAAAGGAACCGGTCGGTTTATTCCGGGAGTAGCAATCGAAACATACCGGGCGGTGCGCGGTAATCTCAACCCGCCCGATGTCATTAAGCATAAGTTCCCCGGCTTTCCGCCGGTGCAGGGAATTTACCTCAAACCGGTATCTGATGCGGGAAATTTCCGCCGGCACGGTTTGAGAGGAAAGCCTCAGGATAAAGTTTTTGCCGGAAATCCCCGGGGACGTTCCCATCCAGACCAGGTTCGCGTCGAAAAAGTTGTCCACGGTCGGAAGATTGTCCGGCCGGGCCAGCATACAGCCCCGCGAAATGTCGATCTCGTCCGCGGTCGTCACCACCACCGCCTGGGACGCGAAGGCTTCCCGGCATTCTTCGCCGGCCACAGTCAGGGAATTTATCGCGGTTTTCCGGCCGGAAGGCAGGCTGATTATTTCATCTCCCCGCCGGAGCACACCCGAAGCAACGGTACCGGCAAAACCGCGAAAATCCGCATTCCGCCGGAGCACGTATTGAACCGGAAGCCGGAAATCGATCAGATTCATATCACTGCCGATCGATATTTCTTCGAGCGCCGCCAGCAGCGGCGCGCCGCGGAACCAGGGCATGTTAGCGCTGCCGTCGACGACATTGTCTCCCTTCAAAGCGGAAATCGGAATGAAACTTATATCGTGAACGGTAAGTTTGGCGGCGAAATTTTCATAATCCCGCTTTATGGCGCGGAAAACCCGCTCGCCGTAACCGACTTTGTCCATTTTGTTCACGGCGATGATAAAGTGCCGGATGCCCAGCAGCGAACAGATGAAACTATGCCGCCGGGTCTGCGGCCTCACGCCGTTGGCGGCGTCGATCAGGATGACCGCTAGACTGCAGCGCGAAGCGCCGGTGGCCATATTCCGGGTGTACTGTTCATGACCGGGGGCGTCGCAGATGATGAAATTTCTTTTAGCGGTGGAAAAATAGCGGTAGGCGACATCGATGGTTATGCCCTGTTCCCGCTCCGCTTTCAGGCCGTCGGTCAGCAGCGCCGGGTCGAAACCGCCCCCGGTCGTTCCATAGAGTTGACCGGCCTGCATCACCGCACCGAGCTGATCCTCATAGATCGCCCGGCAGTCGTAAAGCAGCCTGCCGATCAAGGTCGATTTCCCGTCATCGACGCTGCCCGCGGCGAGAAACCGAAGCCGGTCCCTGGTTTCCTGCCGCCGGAGGTAGGCCGCAAGATTCCGCCTGATCTCATTTTCCTCCCGCACCACGTAGCCGCATTCAGCCGCTTTCCCCATTTAAAAATACCCGTCCTTTTTCTTTTCTTCCATGCTCCCCGCCCCGTCATAGTCGATAACCCGTCCCCGGCGTTCCGAACTCGTTGCCAGCAGCGTTTCCCGGATGACTTCTTCGACGGTTTCCGCATCGGACTCGACCGCTTCGGTAAGCGGGTAACAGCCGAGGGTGCGGAAACGAACTTTTTTAATCGCCGTTTTATCGCCGGGCTCCAGCCTCATCCGGTCATCGTCCGCGAGAATGAATCTCCCGTTCTTTTCGACCACCGGCCGTTCCCGCGCGAAATACAGCGAAACCACCGGTATATTTTCTATTTTTATATAATGCCAGATGTCAAATTCAGTCCAGTCCGACAACGGAAATACCCGGATCGACTCTCCCGGCTTGATTTTGCAGTTATAGAGATTCCATAATTCCGGACGCTGGTTTTTGGGGTCCCACTGATGATACCGGTCCCGGAAACTGAAAACTCTTTCCTTGGCTCTGGATCGCTCTTCGTCTCTTCGAGCGCCGCCGAACGCCGCGTCAAAACCATAGAAATCGAGCGCTTTCTTCAGCGCTTCGGTCTTCATTATCCGGGTATGCTGTTCAGAACCGTGATCAAACGGGTTGATGCCGTCCCGGACGCCTTCCGGATTGATATATACCTTCAACTCAAAGCCGACTTCCCGGGCGGTCTTTTCCCTGAAAGCGATCATTTCTTTGAATTTCCAGTTGGTATCGATATGCATCAGTGGAAACGGAATTTTTGCCGGATAAAACGCCTTCTCCGCGAGTCTGAGCATCACCGAAGAATCTTTCCCGGTCGAATACAGCATCACCGGATTTTGAAATTCGGCCGCTACCTCCCGGATGATCTGGATGGATTCCGCTTCGAGCTGTTTTAAATGGGATATGCGGTAATCGGTCATATTTCAGTATCAGTCCACCTCAAATATTAGTAATTAGTGCTTTTAAGATAACCCGCTCCAACCGCAATGTCAAATTCATTGACAATTCCGGAAATCCGATCTTTTGCCGCCACTTTCCGGAGCGCAAGTTGACAACCGGGAACATCACCCTATATTATGGTATTTCATTTGAAACGGGTCAGGTAAAATGGGGAAAACTTCAGCAAGACTGATCATTGAAAATAATCGGTTCGGGTTCAACCTGGTAGAACGCGATTCGCCGGCTTTTGCCGAAGAACCCGGCGGCAACGACATCAATATTCTGGTGAAAAGAAATCCGGACCCGGAAACCGACGTCAGACGTTATTGCTGCAATATGGCCGAGAACCTGCTTGAACTGGAACTGCCCAATTTAGGCCGGTTCCGGGTTGAAAACGGCAACCGGATCACCGTCAAGCACAACTCCGATATTGACGCGCAGGAAATACTGCCGTTTATTTACGGCGGCGGCATGGGCGCTTCACTGTATCAGCGCGGGATAATCCCGCTTCACGGCAGTGCGATTTCCACGGAAAAAGGAGCCGTTCTCTTCCTCGGTACCGCCGGAAGCGGAAAATCAACGGTTGCGGCCGCCCTGGTCAGCCGCGGTTACCAGTTCATCTGTGATGACATCGGTGCGATCCGGATGCTCGACGGAAATCCCGTTCTGATTCCGTCTTACGGGAATTTGAAACTCTGGAAGAATGCGCTGGTCATGCTCAATAAATCAGCTGCCGGCCTGGCGCCTATCCGCGGTAAGCTGGAAAAATATTTTTTCCCGGCGGATCGGAAACCGTCCCGGGAACATTATTCCGTATATAAAATATATATTATCAACCTTCATAATAAGGAAACCGTTGAGCTGTCCGCTCCTTTGAAGGGAAAGGAAAAATTCAACCGGGTGAAGAACCATGCCTACCGGAAAAAGTTCATCAAAGGACTTAACCGGCAGAAAATATATTTCAATATAATGATGGCTCTGCTGGCAAAAACGGAAATAAAATCCGTCACCCGCCCGCGGAGCGGATATTTTCAGGAATTGATAGACTGCCTGGAAGCGGATATGTTGAAATAAGACCGGAAAGGTAATTAATAATGAACTCCCCCATCCGGAAATCCGAAACCAGAAATGTAATCTGGCTGGCCTCATATCCCAAGTCCGGCAATACCTGGTTTCGGATTTTTCTTTCCAATCTGCTTTCAGATAAAGCTGCTGAAATGAACATTAACGCGCTTTATTCGACCCCCATCGCGAGCTGCAGAAAAATGTTTGAGGAATCCCTTGGAATTGAATCATCCTGTTTTTCCAATGATGAGATAGACCTTATGCGTCCCGATTTCTATAGGAATATTTCCTCCGAAACTGCTGCCGGCAAAAAAACCTATCATAAAGTCCACGACGCATTTACAAAAAATCTGAATGGCGAGTGGATTTTGCCGCCCGAAATCACGTTCTGCGCCCTCTATTTTTTACGTAATCCCTTAGATATTGCCGTTTCTGCGGCAAATCACTTTGGGTACACCTTCGATAAAGCCATTGAAAACATGAATAATCCGCAATTCGCCCTGGCGGATAACAGCTCCACTCTGCCTCCCCAGTTAAGGCAAATTCTCCTGGGCTGGAGCGGGCATGTGCTGAGCTGGATAAATGCCCCGGTTAGAGTGTTGGTCATCCGCTATGAAGATATGAAGTTCGATACCTTTGCCACTTTCAAAAAGGCCGTTGAATTTATCGGGTTCGATAAAACTCCGGCAGAAATAAGAGCCGCAATAAGCAGGAGCAGCTTTGAGGTTTTACAGGAACAGGAAACCCGGAACGGTTTTAAGGAAAGGTCTCATAAAGCAAAGTTGTTTTTCCGCAAGGGAGAAGTAGGGGACTGGCGTAATCACCTGAATCCCGCTCAAGTAAAAAAGCTGCTGGATTGCCATTCGGAAGTTATGGAATTATTCGGCTATCTCAAAGACGGCGAACCGGCATATTAGGGAGATGGAGATTAAAGGAACAGTGTTTTCGCGACCATCAGCAGGCCCAGAAAAAGCGTTACATAAGCTATCTGCCCCCGGATGAAATTGGCCGGAATTACTTTCACGGTCAAAACCGCGCCAGGTACCGACAGGAAAGCTCCAAGGGTTAAAGGCACGGTCAGTTTCCAGTCGAATTCAGTTCCGCTGAAAAAATAAATAATGATCGCCACCAAACAGACCAACCCCTCGGCCATCGAGGTAATTGCCACCGCGTTTTTTTCCTTGATTCCGGCCAGCAGCTGCCCGCCGGTGACCAAAGGCCCGTATCCGCCGCCGGATATTCCCTTGTTGAATGCGGCCAACAGCCCGATAAGCGTTATTCTTTTCCAGCTGAACAGATAACCCGCCCGGTTTTTAAGCAGGAGGAAAACGCCGATCGCCAGGATCATGAAGCTGATGTAGAGCTTGACATAAAACTTCGGCAGGTTCAAGGCCACGGTAACCGCCAGCAGGGTTCCCGCTATCGAGCATGCCGCCATCAGCAGCATTACCTTTCCGGATTTTGCGTCCCGGATAAAATTCACATTGTCAGCTTTATGATGTAAAATGCCGGCGGTAATTCCGGAAACGAACTCCGAAAACAGGGTGGCCGCAACCACCTGAAGCGGCGGGAAACCGACAATGATCAGCAAGGGCGTCAGGGTAGTCCCATACCCCATGCCCAATGAGGAATCAATATATTCCGCGAAAAAAGCCAGCAGCAGCAGAACCAGGAAAAGCCGGGAATAATTGTCAAAACAAACCGCCGGCGAAAACTTACTGATCGAGGTCACGGCGACCAGTCCTGCGGCAAACAGGATGATCGAACTAACCCAAACCCATTTTAACAATTCTGTTTTTCCCGGCATTTTCTTTCCCCGTTTGGTTAGGCCTTGACTAAGACTTAATCTAGCGCCATATTCTCAATTGTCAAAAAAGGATCAAAAACAACTACAGGCAGCCCCTGAAAATTGGTTTTGAAATTTTAATTTTGCCCTCAATATAGGTAAAAAAGAGGATAATCGGCTTTTATGGAGTTATAGTAATAATGGGGCGCATGCCGTAACTGTCGCGAGGAATGACTGATGGATAAAAAGAAACCTGTTCGTTATATTGCTTTTGCCGGCGGCGGTTTGATAATAGTCGCCGCACTGCTGGGGTTATATCTTTGGTATCCGGAGATAAATGAGAGAACAGTTCACCGGCGTCAATGCCGCTATGTAAAAATTGTTACAGTGGAATACGCCACCAGCTTCATGAAAAATTCTTTTCCCGGGGTAGTCCAGGCGGCTACCTCGGTAAATTTGTTCTTCCGGGTCAGCGGGCCGCTTATCGAGGTAAACGTCAGTCCCGGGGACAACGTCAAACAGGGCCAGGTTTTAATGCGGATCGATCCCCGGGATTACGAAAAGCATCTGGCCTGCGCCCGCAATGTGCTGACTGCGGCCGGAGCGCGGCTCAGGGCGATGAAAGCCGGCGCCCGCCCTGAGGACATCGAAATTCTGCGTAAAGAACTTGAAGCCGCAAAAGCCAAATTTGAAGAAATGATGTATGATTACAAACGTACCGGCGGGTTATATAAATCCCGGGCGGTTTCCAAGGCTCAGCTTGACCGCAGCAAAAGCCAGTATGTCAATGCTCAGGCTAATATCGCCGTTTTGAAACAACGCCTCAAGATGGCTGTCGGCGGCGCCCGCAAAGAAGATATAGCCGCCGCCGAAGCCGAATACCGGCAGTTGGAAAACAATCTGGCCATTGCCGCCGATCAGCTTAATGACACCAGTTTACGCGCCCCGTTTGACGGGACGATAACCAAACAATATATAGAAAATCATGAAATGGTGCTTCAGGGCAGCCCGGTATTGCGGATGAACGATATTTCCACGATCAACATCGCGATTGATCTGCCGGAAGAAATCATGCACAACCTGAAAAAAATCCGCAACCTTGAATGTCAGGTGCGTTTCACCTCAATTCCCGAAGAGATTTTCAAAGCGAAAGTTACCGAATGGAGTATCGACGCCGAACCGGTGTCCAAGACCTACGAAATGCTGCTGAGTATGAAACAGCCGGAGAATTATAAGATTCTGCCGGGGATGGCGGCGGAAGTTACCGGGGATTTCAACAATATAGACATCAAGAAACCGGCGGTTGCCATACCTTCAGCCGCCATTGTCAGTAAAGCCGGCGCAAAAAGCATTGTCTGGGTGGTCAGGGATAATAACCGCGTAAGTAAGCGGATCGTAAAAGTCGGCAAGAATGTTGACTCGGACCGGGTACTGGTTTTCGGTCTGAAACCCGGTGAACGCATCGTGGCCGGCGGAGCCAATTTTGTAACTCCCGAGCTGGAAGTCAGGAATATTAAAGAAATCGAATTCGGAGAAAATAAATAAATGAATTTAGCCGCAGCAGCTTTGAAAAAACGCGCGGTGATGCTTCTGATGACCGCCGTTTTTATTATCGTGGGAACCGTCAGTTATTTTCGGCTCGGCAAACTGGAATACCCTAGTTTTATCATTAAAAAGGCGATGGTCATCACCCCTTATCCCGGCGCCGCTCCGCTGGATGTTGAGCGCGAGGTTACCGACAAACTTGAGGAAGCCATTCAAAGCATGGAGCAGTTGGAATCGGTCGTTTCAACGTCGCAGGAAGGGCTATCGACCATTACCGTTGAGATCAAACCGGAATATCATGCCGAAAAAATACCGCAGATATGGGACGAACTGCGCCGCAAGGTGAATGATGCCAGTGAAAAACTTCCGGAGGGAGTCAGGAAGCCGGTGGTTATTGATGATTTCAGCGATGTATACGGGATATTTTTTGCCGTTACCGGCGCTGATTACAATCTCGAGGACTTGCGCAAATACGCGGCGAAACTCAAGAAGGAACTCCTGTTAATTGACGGCGTCGCGAAAATCGCGATCTGGGGAGACCAGCGGGAAGCCGTGTATGTTGAAGTCAACCGTAACCGCCTGACCCAGCTGGGGATCTACCCGACTGAGATATCCAAAATTCTCAGCTCTCAGAATCTGGTGGAGGAATCCGGAAAAGTTATCGTCGGCGATGAATTCATCCGGCTGATTCCAACCGGAGCTTTGAGCACTGAAGAGGCGATAAAAAATCTCTACATTCGCGGGGAAAAAGGCAATTTGCTGCAATTGAAAGATATTGCCCAGGTATACCTGGGGTACAAAGAACCGCCCGAGCGGCTGCTGCGTTTCAACGGCAAACCCGCGGTCGGCATTGCTATTTCCACCGAAAAAGGGTGCAATGTGGTAAACATGGGTAAATTGATCAAGCAGCGGCTGAAAGACTTAACGGCGGTGAGGCCGCTCGGGATCGAACTTCATATTATTAATTATCAGTCGGACAATGTGCTCAAAGCGCTGGACGAATTCCTGATAAATCTGCTTGCCGCGGTAATGATAGTTATATTGCTGCTGCTGATTTTTATGGGATTACGTTCAGGACTGATAATCGGTTTTATTCTCCTGCTGACTATCCTCGGTTCATTTATCGGCATGCGGATCATGGGCATCGAGCTGCAATTGATTTCGCTTGGCGCGCTGGTTTTAGCCCTGGGCATGCTGGTCGATAACGCTATCGTGGTGGCGGACTGCATCCTGGTGAAAATCGAGAGCGGCATGGAACGCGAAGCCGCGGCGCTCGAAGCCGCCGGCGAAACTCAATGGCCGCTGCTGGGAGCCACCATGGTGGCGATCCTGGCCTTTACGCCGATTGGTTTCAATCCCGGCAACGCCGGTGAATTTTGCCGGTCGCTGTTTTATGTGATGGCGATTTCACTACTTTTAAGCTGGGGGCTGGCCATAACCCTGACGCCGCTGTTATGTGTATGGTTTCTTAAACCGGCAACCGGAAAGGTCAGTCTTGATGACCGGATTCACCGCGCCTATAAATGGATACTGGAAAAATGCCTGCGGCACTGGTGCGTTACCGGCCTGGCAATATTGTCCTGCCTGATGCTTTCAATATTTGCTTTTCAATTCATACCGACCCGCTTCTTCAGCAAATCCACGCGGAATCAGTTTTTGATTGACTACTGGCGTTCGGAATCGACCCACATTTCAAAAACGGAAGCGGATATCGCGCAAATAGAAAATTATATCATGCAGCTTCCCGAGGTGAAATCGGTAACTTCATTTATCGGCGAGGGAACCTTGCGTTTTGTGCTCACCTACAAATACCTGCCGCGTAATTCGAGTTTCGGGCAAATGCTTGTTACGGTCAAAGATTATCGTCAAATAAAACCGCTGATCGATAAAATAGATAAATATATTAACCGTAATTTTATTGATATTGAACCCAAAATTCACACCTTTTCGGAAGGCCCGCCGGTGGATTTCGGGGTTGAGGCGCGTTTCCGCGGCCCGAACAAAGAGGAACTGCTGCATCTGGCGTCCCAGGCCAAAAGTATCATCCGCTGTACCGGCCTGGCGCGTGATTTGCGGGATGACTGGCGGCAGCCGGTTAAATATTATCAGTTGAAATACAGTGAAGCCCAGGCGCGCCGGACCGGAGTGACGCGGAGCGATCTGAGCCAGTCCCTGCAATGGGAATTCAGCGGCTTGCAGGTCGGGACTTATCGGGAAAATGACAAGCTGCTGCCCATTCTGTCGCGCCCTCCGATCGAGGAGAAGAAAAGCGTCGAAAACCTCGCTAAGGTCCAGGTCTGGAGCAGTGCGTTCCATTGTTCCATCCCGCTCAGCCAGGTGGTGGAATCGATCAAAATGACGTGGATCACGCCATTGATAAAGCATCGCAACCGGGAGCGCACGATAACGGTTCAATGTAATCCGGTGAACGGGATGGCTTCAACTTTACTGGAGCGGGTGCGCCCTGAAATAGAAGCTCTGCCGCTGCCTCCCGGTTATTCGCTGGAATGGGGCGGCGAATACGAAGAGAGCGCCAAAGGCGAAGCGGGAATAAAAAAGATATTTCCGATCTGTCTTTTGTTTATGTTTATCATCGTGGCGTTTTTATTCAAGACGCTGCGCGAACCGCTGATCATATTCTTGTGTCTGCCGCTGGCGATAAGCGGCGTAAGCGCGGGTCTGTTAATATTCGGCCTGTCGTTCGGTTTCATGGCGATCTTAGGTTTTCTCGGTCTTTCCGGAATGCTGATAAAGAATGCGATAGTACTGCTTGACCAGATAAACCTTGAACGTGAAAGCGGCATCGCGCCATACCAGGCGCTGATCCATTCATCGGTAAGCCGTCTGCGCCCGGTGACCATGGCGGCGGGAACTACCATAATGGGGATGATACCGTTGACGTTTCATCCGTTTTTTTCTGCGATGGCGGCAACCATCATGTGCGGCCTGCTGGTAGCTACTATTCTGACCCTGCTGGTGGTGCCGGTGATGTATATGCTTTTTTTTCGAGTGCCGAAGCCGGACTGAATTCGGCCCGCAATCACCTTTCCCGTTTACGATAAAATAAATCAAGCCGTTCGATAACTTTATCGGCAAGTAATTTTTCGACATGTTTGACCGCTTCATTGCGGTGAATGCCGAGACCGCCGGCAATATCAGCGATGGTACAGGGGCGTCTTTGCAGCATCTGCAGGACGTTTTCCCGGGCGGCCTTGAACTCAGGAGCGCTGTGAACACCGCGAAAATCGGCGATTACTTCCGCCGCCGGATTGAACAGCCGGGCGAATTCCGTAAGTTTGTCGAAGCTGACTGCATGGGCACAGGCTTCGGCCGGAGGGCGGGTAACGGTGTTGAGTTGGACCCGGTCCGGCTTGATTTCAGCGGCCTGCCTGGCGATTTTCCGGACCTGCGCAGCAATTCCGGTATAACCGCCGGCAACAAAGACCTCCAGCCAGTATTCCCCCTTAAATTCCGTTCTCAGCAGTTTCAGCCCCTCCGCCATCCGTTCAAAGGAAATATCCGGATGGGGCCGGTTGACGGCCTCGAACCCTGCGGCGTCGCCCGCATCCAGGGAAGGAATTATCAATTGAGCTCCCATAAGCTGGGCGCGCAATTCCTCCTGCCAGAGCAGCGAGCCGTTGGTCAGTACGGCAACCGGAACCGCCGTTACGGCATGAATGGCGGCAATAAGTTCATCCAGTCTGGAATAAAGCGTCGGCTCCCCGGAACCGCCGAGAGTAATATAATCAGGCTTGGTATCCAGTTTTTCCTTCAGTTCCGCCAGTACCGCTTCGAGCGGCACCCACTCCCGTCTTGCAACAGTCTTGTTGGTGGTCCGCCCCAGCTGACAATAGATGCAATCATAGGAACAGGTTTTGAAAGGAACCAGGTCGATTCCCAGCGACCGCCCCAGGCGTCTTGACGGCACCGGTCCGAAAATATACGACCGGGGCGCTTCCCCTGAAAATTCAAGCCTGGTCACGGCTGTTCAGTACCCGGTAATAAGAGTCAATAGTGTATACGGCGGCAAGCGGGTTGTGCCCGAGCATCCGGTCTTTGACCGCCAGCACCGTACACGGGCCTGCCGCATATTTGAAGAACAGCGAATCATGGCCGACGCACAGCCCGAGCAGAATATTGAATTCGGCGGAGGCGTCATTCATGATCATCGCCTGCAAAATCGGATTGCACATGGATTCCGGCCGGCCGATGGCAACTTTTTCCGAGTCGCGGATGCCGATGTTTTCCTTGGGAACGCCCCCGGCTTTACAGATGGCGGAAACGACTTCGAAACCGCGGTCCCGCAGCAGGCGTTCAACGATTTTCGCCTCACTCACAAGGCCGGCGCAAAACGCCAGTCCCAATCGTTTAAATCCCATTTTGCCGGCGAACTCGATTATTTCCAGCAGCCGCGGTTTACACGGAACTATCTGCTCGCAGCCTTTTTCGCGGTTCGCATATCCCTCGGCTTCCTGCAAAGAAGCCTGACGCGCCAATTCCCGAATTTCCGGTTTGGCATATTCCCGTTCCGCCGCCGCAGCCAGTTCCGGCTTATGGGCGGTCGGGCAGCAAGCCGGCGATTTGCCCTCCCGGTTTCTGCAGAGCCGCTCCGGGAGCGGAAAAGGGCAGCGGCCGCAGGATGCTGTAAGTTCCTTGTTCATATGACACCGTCTCCGGTCAGCAGATTTTTTTCGCGCCCGAATACGCTTTTTCCGGAATCAATACCACCGCCGCGTACCCCGGATGCTGTTCAGGATTCCAGCTTTTCATGAAATCAAAAAATTTTCCGCTTTCGTGATACTCCAGAGAACCTTTTATCTGGTATGCTTTTTTAGCTTTGGTTATAAAAAGCACCACCCCGGCCGAACCGTCGAGAATATTCTTCCGGGTCTTGTCGAAGTAATTGTCCGCCACCACAATATACTTGTTTTCATACATTCCGACGCACGTGGCGTAAATGCTGTTGGCCGCGCCGTCTCTGCTTACCGTGGTCAATACCACCGCTCCGTCACGATCGTCCCAGGCGTTACGGATTTCTTCCGGTAATAAGCTCATAATTATTGCCTCCGTAGGTTGTTCGGTTATAATATTTATCTTCCCGCGCCTGATTTCAACAATTTATTGACAATATCCTCGGCCGCCTTGATCAGGACCGACTTGGTCGGAGCGGTGTTGAGCAGCGGATGGGTCGCCATTTGAAATGAAACCAGTTCGTAAACGGTAACCTGCTTCTGGATCGCGAGGGCAATGACGTTGATCATTTCCGCCGCCGATTTTCCTCCCGTTAATTCGCCGCCGATGATTTGTCCGGCTTCCGGCATGGCCAGCAGTTTTACCGCCGCCTCGGCCGCTCCCGGCAAAGTCCCCGGGTGACGGTCGACATCCTGAAAATATCCCGTAATATAATCGATTCCGGCAGCCTGCGCATCCTGCTCCGTGATGCCGGCGGAAGCGAATACCGTACCGTTCAATTCCGTGGCGAACACCGACAGCGTTCCGGGAAAATCGCGTTTGATTCGGATTTGGTAAAGGTTGTGTCCCAGTACCCTGGCCTCGGCGGCGGCGGTGGACGCCAGCATGATATTATCGTGCCGGCCGGTAATAAATCCGGTCGTCGAGGCGCAATCGCCGCAGGCGTAAATGTCTTCAATGCCGGTACGCAGATAGTTGTCAACTTCGATATGCCCCGTGTCGTTCAGCCTGATCCCGGCCCGGAATGCAATTTCCGTATCGGGTTTGAACCCCATGGCCGCGATTATCAGATCGGAGCTGATCTCTTCGCCGTCAGCGAGAATAATACCGGCGGCGGTTTCTCCGGCGGCCATGAGCCCTTTGATCGGGGAAAGAGGCCGGAGCATAAGCCGGGTTTTGCTGAGCGTCCGGTCTATTTTCTCCCCGAAATCAGGAGAAAACGAGCGGTTCAGGCAGTGCGCTGCCCGGAATACCAAGTGTACTTCCTTCTCCGGATTTTTTGCCAGTTGCTCGGCGATTTCCACGGCGGTGAAACCCGAGCCCAGAACAATGATTTTCCCGGCGGCATCAGTCTGTTTTTTCAGTTTTTCCAGTTCCGGAAAACTTTTCGCCACCCGGGCAATTCCCTGTTTGAACGCGCCGATGTTCAAAAAATCCGGCACAAACGGACGTGAACCCGCAGCCAGTACCAGTTTTTCATAACCGATCCGTTCGCCGGATTCCAGTTCAACATATTTATTCGAGGGAGCGATCAGGGTCACCGTGCCTTCAAAGAAATCTTTTCCCGCGGTATTGAACGCATTGCGTTTCATCAGATTCTGTTCCGCTCCGGCAAGCTCATGAAAAACGTAAGGAATGCCGCAGGGCACCGGCTGTTTCGCTTCTTTCTGGATTATCGCTATGGATTTATCCGGATACTGTTTTTTCGCGGTCATGGCGGTTACCGTGCCGGCCGGCCCGCCGCCGATTATGACGATGTCAAATTTTTTCATTATGCTTATTTACCTGCTATATTTAATAATTACCGGAGCCGGAATTAAAACATTCCGGCTCCGGCGTACCTTTCAGGCCGCAGCTGTTTTTCTTAACGCTTATTGCCGGCTTCAAGTTCCTGAAGCTGATTGCGCACAGCTTCCAGGGCGTCCTGAAGTGAATTTGCCTGATTTTTCAGTACTTCGATTTCCTGGTCGCGGCTCATTTGCGGTACTGCCCCCGCCGCCCGCTGCCAGCCGGTCATTCCGGCCGCATAACGGCGGTTCCGCCAACCGAAGCCGCCGCCGGCTCCACGTCCGAAACCCATGCCGAATCCTCGGCCGGGGATCTGATTCACGTATCCCGGCACCCCGAATCCGGCGCAGAATCCCGCCGCCCGTCCTGTCATTGGCCCCATTCCCATAGGGCCGGTTCCATCACCTCTGGGCATTTTAATGTCCTCCTTGAGTTATGTGGTTATTGTCTGGTCATCCGCCGCCCGCATTTCGGGCAGCTGCGCTGACTGCAAGGCTGCCCCTGAATATGCGGAAGAGTGGTTCCGCAGGCCGGACAAATACAATTTCCGCCTGGACCGGCGGAAAACGGTCCTTTCATTCTTCCGCGGCCGCCGCTGTTGTTCCGCGCCGGCCCGGTTCCGTCACCTCTCGGCATACTTAATCTCCTGTTAATTAATTACGTCTCCCGCCCCGGTAGCCGTAACGCCGCCGCCGGCCGCAGCACCCGGGCATGTGAAAAGCTCCATTGGTCAAACGTCCCTGAATAAAAGCCTTAAGCACTTCATCCACCTCGCCGCAAACAAACGGCACCAGCCGGATTCCGGCATTCCTGAGGGCGTTTTCCTGAATTCCCGAGATCGCTCCGCAAATCACTGCATCCGGATTAAATTCGGAAAGCATTCGCGTTTTCGGAAATATTCCGCCTCCGGCAAAGCGGAATTCCCGCCGCGCCAGCTCCCTGCCGTCCTTTATCTCCACCAGGTAAAAATGTTCGGCAACGTCGAATACCGGGGATACCCGCCCCTGCGAATATGGAATAACGATTTTCATGTTTTCATTATAGCATTTGCAATGCCAAATATTGTTTTTTCAGCTTAAATAATTGTCGGTGAAGGTAATAAATAATATTTAAAGAATGATTTAACTTGACAATACAGACGCATTGTGCAATTTTAATATAAAAGATAATTGCATTATGCAACAGTAATACAAGGAGGTGGCGATGTCTGACGACCGCGACGTCATTCTGGATTCGATCAATGAAGGCGTCTTTACCGTCAATCTCGACTGGCGGATAACTTCATTCAACCGGGCCGCGGAAGAAATCACCGGAATTCCGCGGCATGAAGCCCTGGGCCATAAGTGCGCCGACGTGTTTCACGCGAACATCTGTGAAAATGAATGCGCGCTTAAACGGACTTTTGCCAGCGGCAAACCCGTAGTCAACGCCACGGCGTACATTATCACCAACCTCGGCGAGCGAGTGCCGATCCGGATTTCCACGGCGGTACTCAGAGATAAAAAAGGCGAAATTATCGGCGGGGTTGAAACCTTTCAGGATCTCAGCCAGCTGGAAGAACTGCGCAAAGAATTATCCCGGCGTCATACCTTCGAGGATATAGTCGGGCGCAGTCCGGCCATGATGAAGTTGTTTGACGTCCTGCCGCAAATAGCCGAAAGCGCGAGCACCGTCCTGCTCGAAGGCGCCAGCGGCACCGGCAAGGAATTGTTCGCCAAAGCCATCCATCACCTTTCGCCGCGCCGGAAACAAAAATTCGTCGCCGTAAATTGCGCCGCCCTGCCCGACTCGCTGCTGGAAAGCGAACTTTTCGGCCATAAGGCCGGGGCTTTTACCGACGCCAGAAAAGACAAACCCGGGCGTTTCCTGCTGGCCAGCGGCGGAACTGTTTTTCTGGATGAAATCGGCGATATTTCCCCGGCGCTTCAGGTGCGGCTGCTCAGGGTGCTCCAGGAACGGGTAATCGAGCCGCTCGGCGGCGTCGAACCAGTACCGATAAACGTCCGGGTCATTGCCGCCACCAATAAAAATCTGCAAAAACTGGTACAGGCCGGACAGTTTCGGGAAGACCTTTATTACCGGATAAGGGTAATTCATCTCAGCCTGCCGGCCCTGAAGGAGCGACGGCCGGACATACCGCTGCTGATCGAACATCTCCTCGCCAAATTCAATCTCCTGCAGGGAAAAAACATCGAACTGGTTTCGCCGGAGGCCATGCGCCAACTGATGAATTATGACTATCCCGGCAATATCCGCGAACTGGAAAATATTATCGAACAGGCTTTTGTCCTGTGCCGGGGAAACATCATTGAAATCCATCATTTGCCTTTTGAGTTACGTCCGGAAACAGCGCCGGGCGGCGATTCTTTCTCCTCCCTTTCGCTGCCGGCCATGGAAAAACGCCTGATAGCCGAAACCCTGCAAAGATGCGGCGGCAACCGGACAAAAACCGCCCGGGAACTGGACATCAATCCCAGTACCTTATACCGGAAGATAAAAGCCTTTTCCATTGAACTGCCGGAAAGCGACGGCAGAAATAAAATTCAATAATACCAATGAGCGTTTTCACCTCGTTCAGTTTATTGTTCAACCCGGAAAACGGAGTTATACGTGTAAATCGAATCGAGAATCGAAATGCCTGAGCCAGTCGGAGAAAACATTAATTCAATAATTTTTGCCGATTTTGCAGGCCGGCCGCGTCCTTATCGTGAAATTTTATGTTTCAGAAACTGGATTTTTTTTCAAGTCGCATTACTCTTAATGCTGTGCATGCAAGCCGTTATAAAATAATTAAGCAAAGGGGAAAGCCGGATCATGACTGAATTGAACAATCCGCATTTTTACCGTTTTCTGGCCGAGGCCAACATTATTTGCCAGGTTGAAGCGGCAGGCAGCGAAGAACTGATCCGGAAACTGGCGGAACGGTTATGCAAGACCACCCCCGGACTGAATAAAGAAAAGATCATTGCCGCGGTGATCGCCCGGGAAAATATCATGCCGACGGTAATTGCCCCCGGTCTCGCGGTGCCCCACGCGCGCATGGACGAAGTCGATCATCTGCTGGTTGCGCTCGGTACTTCCGCGGCCGGTATCGACTTCAATTCTCCGGGAGTGCCGCCGGTGAAAATAGCGGTATTGATTCTGACCCCGAAATCCGATCCCGGTTTGCATATCCAGGTCTTGTCGGCGCTGGCGAAGGATTTTGCCGACCAGGACAAGATCGAACAGGTGGCGGCGCTGGATGACGCTCCCGCGATACTTGAATATTTTACCACCGGGGCGCTGAAACTGCCGAGTTTTGTCCGGGCCCGCGATCTGATGACCAAAAAACCGGTTACTCTGCAGGAAAGCGATACCTTGAAAATTGTTATCGATACTTTTGCCGCGAAACAGGTCAAAGCCATTCCGGTAGTGGACAGCGACGGTGATTTGTGCGGCATTGTCTCGCTTGAGGATATTCTCAAATTTTCGCTGCCGGAGCATTTATTGTGGATGAACGACTTGAGCAGTATCTATCGTTTCCAGCCGTTTGCCGACATGCTCAAATCCGATAACGAAACTAAACTGGCCGATTTCATGAGCAATGAGATGATAACCGTCGATATTGAGGTTCCGGCGGTTCAGCTCGCCAAACTCTTTATCGTCCATAAGGTCGATCAGATAATTGTTCTGGACAAGGGAAAACTTGCCGGAGTGGTGAATATTAAGGATTTTGTTCTCAAGCTGTTCTGGGAATAAAGTCCGGCCGGTACCAACAACAGGTGCAGAATTTTCAACAAAATTTCGGAGGCGGTAAATGCATAATGAAGACAGTCCGGTTCAACTCACTACCGGAATGTTGATTTCCCGTTTATTCATTCTGACGGGGGTAAGCGCCGCGGTAGGGATTATCGGCGGCAATACGGTTCTGAATACCGCGCAGGCAACGGCCTGTGCGGTATTCCTGGGGATTATTCTGGGGACTTTGTTTTTCTGGAACTTCCGTCTGGCCATAGCTTTCATCGGTTTGTCGGTGCTGATCGGGTCGAATTCCATGAATATTACCACTTTTGTGGAATCTTCAGCGCTCGAGGTGATCCTGTTTCTGGTGGGGATGATGATAATTGTCGGGGCGCTGCGGGATCTGGGTTTTTTCACCTGGATCGTGCAGTTGATCGTGTCGATGCCGAATATTTCCGGCAGAAAATTCATTGCGGTTACGGCAATTGCATCGGCATTGCTGGCCTGCGCCGTCGATGAAGTAACTTCGATAATTTTTATTTCGAGTCTGATTTTTCAGGTCTGCGACCGGCTGAAACTCAACCCGACTCCTTATATATTGATTTGTGTATTATGCACCAATGTCGGCAGCGCCGGAACTGCGGTATGGCAAAAAATTCTGTTATGTTTTTTAGAAAAAATGGGTAACACTTTTCTGAACGTTAATGATGCATTCATGGTAATGGATGTACAAACAGAAGGAAAAGTGTTATGGGAACGAAAAGAAAAGTTTCGAAAGGAGTTGGCCCCTATCCGTTTGATTTTCGTCTGAAAATTGTAAAATTATTTACCGAAGAAGGGTATGGCCCATCTGAACTTTCAGAAGAATTCGGATGCAGTAAAAGCGTCATCAGCAGTTGGATGAGAGCATACCGTAAACATGGAGAAGACGGTTTATATGCTCCCAGTACTCACCATACCAGACCGGTAAAACAACTTGACAGTAATCTTAAATCAACAATCATCGAGTTGAAAAAAGCCGATCCTCAACGCGGGGTCAAGCGAATTTCAGATATTTTAAAGCGTTTCTTTCTGCTCCAGGCATCTCCAGGGACTGTCAGCAAGGCGCTCCATGAAGAAGAACTGATCGCTCCGCCTCCCAAGAAGCGGCGTAAAAATATTTCCGTGCCGCGTCATTTTGAACGCAGTACTCCGAACCAAATGTGGCAGACAGACATCTGTACTTTCCGGCTCGCGGGTAAAAATGCCTATCTTCTCGGATTTATCGATGATTATTCGCGTTATATTGTCGGCCTGGGTTTATATCGCAGTCAAACGAGCGTGAACTTGCTTGAGGTTTACCGTACCGCAGCCGGTGAATACGGAGTTCCCCAGGAAATGCTTACCGACAACGGGCGCCAGTACACTAACTGGCGTGGCACGACCAACTTTGAAAGGGAGCTCAAAAAAGACCGCATTAAACACATAAAAAGCAGTCCTCATCATCCTATGACATTGGGAAAAATCGAACGTTTCTGGAAAACCATCCTCAGTGAGTTTTTGTTCAGATGTCAGTTCGATTCTTTCGAAAACGCCCGTGAACGGCTGGCGTTATGGGTAAAATACTACAACTGCAAACGGCCGCATCAGGGAATCAGCGGCTTGTGTCCGGCAGACCGTTTTTTCGAGGTTCAGAATGAGTTGAAGCAGACTCTTGAGAAAGGAATAGAAGATAATATTCTGGAAATGGCGCTGCGCGGCAAACCGCAGAAGCCTTTTTACATGGTCGGTCGAATGGGCGGTCAGAATCTGATGATCCGGGCGGAAAAGGGCAAGATCAAGATGCATGTGGACGACCCGGAACGAATTGAAGGCAAAGAACTTGTATATGACTTGAACGCGGAGGACATTGATGGAAGAGAAAGATCAGCAGTCGAAAGAAATAATTCAAACGGAGCCAACGAACAAAAAACTGCATGCCAGACACTTTATTCCTGCACCGGACAAATGCCGGGCGGTGCTTTCAGTGTGGACGGAAAGCCGTTCAGTGAGCTCGATCTGCCGGGAATTATCGGTTACCCGGGCGCAGGTACTACGTTGGCAGGAAATCGCGATGGAGGCGATGCTGCTGGCGCTGGACCAGACGCCGCGCAAAGCGAAGAAAACGGTTTTGAACAGCCGTCTGGAGAAGCGGACGCCCGCAAACGTGCCGAACTTATTTTAAAGGTAAGAAGCGGGATTATGACTGCTACCGCCGCCGCTTCCGAGCTCGGCGTTTCTAGAAAAACCTATTATCAGTGGGAGGCAAAGGCAT
>JAQULZ010000044.1 GCA_028718375.1 Victivallaceae bacterium
CCGATCTACAGAGTATCGCGCGAGGATTTATGGCAAAAATCGGCTCAAAAGAACCATCGAAATGTCTATGAATGAGAGCGAATTGGTATTATTTCCAGGATGAGGGCAGATTCGGACGTATGAGCCAACCCGTTTCGTGCTGGTCGCCGAAAGGCATACGTCCGCAACTGCCCTTGCAGCGAGTTCGTGAATATACATATGCGTTCAGTGCGGTATGTCCGCAGGACGGAGACGCTTTTTCTCTGGTTCTGCCGTACTCCGATGCAGGTACAATGCAGGTTTTTATGGACGAGTTTACAAAACATATGGAAGGTCAACCAGCTTTGATGATCATGGATCAGGCTCCCTGGCATAAAACCGCAAAACTGGAACTGCCGCCGACAGTTATGACAGCTTTTCAACCGGCATACAGCCCGGAATTAAATCCTGTCGAACATCTTTGGGAGCATATAAGGGAAAAGTACACTTCATACCATTATTGGCGGAATATGGATGAGCCTGAAGATGCGTTATGCCAAGCTTTGCGGGAATGCTCAAATGATCCTGAAACTATTAAATCTCTTTCTTCCTTTTGCTGGATGCGTCTATGACTGATCGCTTATTGGTATTACATCGCTTCAGGCACTTCAATAGTCAGGGTATTGAGGCCGTTGGTGAGGATTTCCCGGACGGCGTGGCAGAGCGCCATCCGCGCCGTCGCCAGTTCTTCGTTGTCGGCGTTCAGCACCGGGCATTCCCGGTAAAAGCGGTTGAACGCCTTGGCCAGTTCCAGCAGGTAATCGGCGATGCCCGAACAATCCAGTTTGTCGGCGGCCTGCTGCAGCGCCTGCGGGTAGAAAAACGCGGTTACCGCCAGCGCTTTTTCTTCTTCTTTGGCCAGTAAATCCCATTTAATTGAACCGGAATCGAATTCAATGCCGCGGTCGCGGGCTTTGCGTTCGATAGAGTTGATCCGGGCACAGGCGTATTGGACGTAAGGACCGGTGTCGCCCTCGAATTTGACCGAGGCCGCCGGATCGAACAGCAGCGTTGTTTTGGGATTGAATTTAAGCAGCATGAATTTCAGCGCGCCCAAACCGATGATTTCCGCCCGGGCGGCGATTTCTTCCGGTGAAACGCCGTTGCCGTAACGTTCCCGGCAGGCTTCTCCGGCCAGGGCGGTCATTTCATCGAACAAGTCGTCGGCATCGACTACCGTTCCCTCGCGGCTCTTCATTTTGCCGGAAGGCAGATTGACCATGCCGTAGGCCAGATGATGCAAATCATTTGCCCAGGGATAGCCGAGTTTTTTCATGATTTCAAAGAGCATTTTGAAATGCAGTATCTGTTCATCGCCGACTACCCAGATTTGTTCGTCCGGGTGATAGTCGGAATATTTCCTGAGCGTCGTGCCGAGGTCCTGGGTAATGTAGACGCTCGTACCGTCGGAACGCAGGATGACTTTAACGCCCATTTTGCCCAGGTCGACCGTGACCGCGCCGTCAGCGCGCTTTTGGAATACTCCCCGCACCAGTCCGGCGGCGATGATGTCCTTGCCCAGCAGGTAAGTTTCGCTTTCAAGGTAGGTATGATCGAATTTAATGCCCATCCGTTCATAGGTGCGCTCGAAACCGTCCAATACCCAGGAATTCATCATTTTCCATAACGCCAGTACCTGTTCGTTGCCGTTTTCCCAATCCCGGAGCATTTTCTGGGTTGCCCGGCCCAATTCCGTTTCCAGGAATAATTTCTCGTCGCTTTCGTCCCGTAAATCCGGTCTGGCCTGCCGCAGTTCAGCCAGTTCCAGCTGCAGGGCCGCGTTATATTTTACGTAAAAACCGCCGACCAGATGATCTCCTTTGATTCCGGCCGATTCGGGAGTGACGCCGGCGCCGAAACGCTCGTAAGCCAGCATGGATTTGCAGATATGAATGCCGCGGTCATTGACCAGGTTGATCTGAATGACTTCATGGCCGACCCGGGAGAGCAGGGAGGCCAGACTCATCCCTAAAGTATTGTTGCGGACATGGCCCAAATGCTGCGGCTTATTGGTATTCGGCGCCGAATACTCGATCAGGACGCATTGGCGCCGGTCTTCCGGCAGCCGGACGCCGGCGAACAGGGCCTCGAGCCGGCCGACGGAGTCGCGGTACACCGCACCGGGAGTCAGGGTCAGGTTGACGAAAGCCTTGATTTGTTCGGCGCGGACAATATCCGGGTGAGCCGCGAAAAACGTCAGCACTTCGGCCGCAATTTTATCGGGCGCTTCCCGCAGGAGTTTAGCGAAACGGAAACAGTTGACGGTCAGCTCGCCGGTCATTTCCGGCGGACATTTTTCCGGGATGATGCTCCAGTCCTCGGGAAATACCGCCCGGGAAAATTTTCGGCGTAAAAACGTTTCCAGTTCGGTGATGCATTTAAAAGAGTTCATGGTGATTCCGAAAATGCGGTTCAGAGCGTAGTTTTAAGGACATCTGTCTCGCCGGTTTCCAGTGGAATGATCCGGTATTCGCCCAGGCAGGCCGGAATCAGGCAGGTTTGGGCCGGATTCAGTTTGACTTCATCCGTTCCGGCAGTGATCCGGATCGGCTTGTTAATGCAGCTTACCAGGTGAAAACTATTGGAAAGCGTGGTATTTTCATTCCATTCGGCAACTAGACGCAGATCATCGACCGCAAAGAAACGGCAACGGTTGACCACCGGAAATTTCCGGTTATGGCCGACTACTCCGACCACGCCCGGAATGCGCGGTGAAGTGCGGTTGATGTAATTGATCGCTTCCAGAGCTTGTTCGTAATGCAGTTCCCGCGGTTTGCCGTCCTGGTCTACCCGTCCCCAGTCGCTGACCCGGTAAGTGGTGTCGCTGTTCTGCTGAATCTCGATCAGCAGATTGCCTTCGCCGATGGCGTGAAGCGTACCGCTGGTGATGAAATAAGCGTCACCGGGTTCGGAATGAAAAACCTGGAGATACTTTTCGGCTTCGGCGGACTGCAAAGTGTTCAGTAACTGCTGCCGGGTGCTGCGCGGATTCATGCCGGCCATGATTTTCGCACCTTTCCGGGCGTTGAGGATATACCACATTTCGGTTTTCGGCTCGGCGCCATTCCCCAGGCGGGCGCAGGCCTGCTCGTCCGGGTGCACCTGGAGCGACAGGCGTTCGCCGGCGTCGATGATTTTCACCAGCAGCGGAAACCGGCCGCCGTTGTATTTATTTCCCAGCAGGGTTTTGCCGTAATGTTTGACCAACTGAGTGAGAGTTGTACCTTTCAGCGCGCCGTTAACGACGATGCTTTGCTCATCTTCGCGATCCGCCAGTTCCCAGGATTCGCCGACCGGCTCCGGCAATTCGGGTACGTCATCGCGTTTCAGAAATTCCCGGATTTGAGTTCCGCCCCACATCTTGCCGTGGTATATCGGCTTAAAAATCAAAGGATACAATTTATCGCGATCCGGCATCTTTTCAGTAATTTTTTATTATGGATTTTTCTGTTTATCAGCCTTAACTTAGCGCATCAATACAAAAATGCAAAGCGTTTGCCGTAAATCGGTAAATAAAGAAATTTTTTACCACGAAATACCCGAAATAGACGGGGCCAACAAAAGTAAAAAAATGACATAGTCCAGAACTTGTTCTGGTCGGTGATCCAGCGGCCGAAAGCGCTGGCCGCTCGTCTCCAACGAGCGGAAGTAATAGCGCAACTTGTTGCGCCTGAGAAAGTACCGCTCTCGCCAAGCGATGTCCGGAAAAATCAGCGGAGCGTATTTTTTTCCGGATGTTGAGCGGGCGAGCCGGACGAAAAACACTGTTTTTTCAATAATGGTAACTTTTGTCGGAGCCGTCGAAATACCCGAAATACCCGAAATACCCGAAATACCCGAAAAAAATTTTAAGAAGAAAGTTTCGTGTGTTTCGGGTATTTCGTGGTTTATTAAATTATTTACGGTAACGTTTACAGGCGTCCGCCAGGAACGGCGGAATGCGCGCCGGTTTTTTACTCGCGTCGACGCAGGCCAGCACCACGTAGCCATCGACCAGGAGTTTGTCCTGATGCCATACTTCGGAGGCGATCGTCAAGCGGACGCCGCGGGCTTCCAAAACATAGGAGCGAAACGTAAGCAACTGGTCATAAACTGCCGGCGCGCGGTATTTGCACACCGCCTCGGTGACCGGCAGAAAATAACCGCGCTGTTCCAGCTCGCGGTAAGGCAGTCCGGCATCCCGGAGCAGTTCGGTGCGGCTGCGTTCAAAATAGACCAGGTAATTGGCGTAATAAACCACGCCCATCTGATCGGTGTCGGCATATGGTACCCGGTAAGTCATTTCATGAGCGGCCATCATTAATTCTCCCGGCTAAATAATCAACGGTTTCATCAATTGTCATCTTTGTCGTGTCAACTGTTTCCGCGTCGGCGGCGGGTTTCAGAGGGGCGATTGCCCGGGTCGAGTCCAGGCGGTCGCGGTCGGCGATGTCGCGCGCCACGGATTCCAGCGTCGCGCCGTCAAAAGTCTCGCCGGCCTGTACCAAGCGGCGGCGGGCGCGTTCTTCCGGCGTAGCGGTGAGGAAGAATTTAAAGGCCGCGTCCGGAAAAATCACCGTTCCGATATCCCGTCCTTCCATAACGATCAGACCGAGGGCGGCAAAACCGCGCTGCCGGGCCTTGAGCCAGTTCCGCACTGCCGGCAACGCCGCCACCCGGCTGGAATAAGCCGCCACTTCGGGAGAACGCAAACGGTTGTCCTCCGGGACGCCGTTCACATATAATTTATAAGTACCGGAAATATTTTTGCGGTATTCCAGTTGCAGCGTATTCAGCAGCGGCGTGAAAATTTTGTCAGTACAGCGCGTATCGAGGTCTGTTCCTGAATCCAGGGCGTATCGAGTTATGGCGCGATACATGTTCCCGGTATTGATATAGGGAACTCCCAGCCTGGCGGCCAGCAATCCGGCAACCGTACTTTTGCCGGAAGCCGCCGGGCCGTCAATGGCAATTACCGGTTGCGCCATGCTCCTCCACTGGTATGAAATTCGGACTTTATCTTAGCGGCCGCTGCGGTTGCGAATCCGGCCGCGTTTCAGGAATCCTTCGTAATTGCGCATGGTCAGATGAGATTCCATCTGGCTGAGCGTATCCAGCACTACCCCGACCATAATCAGTAAGCTCGTCCCGCCGAAAAATGATGCCACGATAAACGGGATTTTCAAACTGACGTACAGCATGGTCGGGAAAATGGCCAGGATCATCAAAAAAATAGAACCGGCAAAAGTTATCTTGGTCATAGTGCTGTCAAGGAAATGGGCTGTCGGTTCGCCCGGACGGATGCCCGGTATATAGGCGCCCTGCTGTTTGAGGTTGTCGGAAATCTGCAGGGGATTGAACTGATTCGCCACCCAGAAATAGGAAAAGGCCAGGATCAGCAGCGAGTAGGTGATGATATAACCGGTGGAGCCGTGCTGCAGGAGCTGAGCGGCGGTTGTCCACTGGAGCATACTGAACATGGTGGTTGGTATCATTATGATGGCCCCGGCAAAAATGATCGGCATGACCCCGGCGAAATTCACTTTCAGCGGCATGTAGGTACTGCCGTCCTGAACCTGGCCGCCGATCGTTTTGCGTACCATTTGAATCGGGACGCGGCGATAGCCCTGGGTCAGCAGAATGGTGGCAGCGGTAACCGCCGCGAAGATGCACAGCAGAATGAGCAGATGGATCGGAGTGAACGTCGTACCGGCGGTGGTGGAGCCGCGCCGCGCCATTTCCGCGAGCTGAATGCAGGCGCTCGGCATCCGGGCGATAATGTTGATCGTAATGATGATCGACGCGCCGTTGCCGATCCCGCGCTCGGTAATCTGTTCCCCCAGCCACATGAACAGCATCGTGCAGGCGGTTAAGACCAGCACGGTCATAAAAACGAAAATCGCCGGATTGATGACAATCAGAGTCTGGCCTTTGGCCAGGGCCGGCAGGCCGACCTTGCCGGGACTGAGCATCGCTGTGGCGGCAACCGTTCCCTGCACCAGGCAGATCAGTACGGTGAGATAACGGGTATACTGATTGATTTTCTGCCGTCCGGCATCACCTTCCCGGGACATTTTTTCCAGGGAAGGGACTACCGGGGTCAGGAGCTGCATTACGATGGAAGACGTGATATAGGGCATGATCCCCAGAGTTGCTATCGCGAATTTCAGTAAAGCGCCGCCGCTAAACAAATCTACCATGCCAAGCAGTCCGCCGGACGAACCGGCTTCACTGAAATTGGTATTGAAATACGTCGCCAAAGCCACCGGATCGATTCCCGGACACGGAATATTAGCCGCTGCCCGCACTAAAACGATGATACCGGCAGTAAATAATAGACGATTACGCAACTCCTTGATTCTTAACGTATTCCAGAATGCGGAAAACATGGGCAGCTCACTTGGTTAAGGATTCAGATGATTTCACATTTTCCGCCGGCGGCTTCCACGGCAGCCTGGGCCGCCTGCGAAAACTTTTCCGCTTTTACGGTCAGGGCCTTGGTAATAGCGCCGTTCGCCAGTATTTTCAAAGCATAATCCTGTTCGCCGATGAGTCCTTTGCTGCGCAGGCTTGCCGCTTCGACCAGTTCTCCGGCATTGAAGTTCGCTTCCAGTGCGCTCAGGTTGACGGTGTGGAAAACCGCCTTGCCCGGATTCTTGAAACCGCGTTTCGGTAAGCGCCGGAACAACGGGATTTGGCCGCCTTCAAAATAAGGCCGGCGTTTGGAGCCGGTGCGGCTGTGCTGGCCTTTGTCGCCGCGGCCGCAGGTGCTGCCCATGCCGGAGCCGTTGCCCCGGCCGACGCGTTTCCGGCGGTGTTTGGAACCGGGCGCGACTTCTAAGTCATGTAATTTCATAATCCTGATTTCCTGATTTTATAAAGATTGAAGACCGCGTTTTGCCAGTACCTCGGCTTTACTGGAGAGCATTTCGATTGCTTTGAAAGTGGCTTTCGCGACGTTCAACGAATTGCTCGCTCCCAATGATTTCGCGAGAATATCCTTGACTCCGGCGAGTTCCAGAATAGCGCGGACCGCGCCGCCGGCGATCAGACCGGTACCGGCCGATGCCGGTTTCAGCAATACTTGAGCCCCGCTGAATCTGCTCTGAACCACATGGGGAAGAGTATTGCCGTGGATCGGGACTTTTATCATGGCCTTTTTAGCCGCTTCGCCGCCTTTGCGGATAGCATCGGCGACTTCATTCGCTTTGCCGTAACCGTAACCGACGCTGCCGTTGCGGTTGCCGACCACGACTAACGCGCCGAAGCTGAAATTTCTGCCGCCCTTTACCACCTTGGAACAGCGATTGATACTGATGACGCTTTCGTCGAACTCAGGGGTGATTTCTTCTTTGATTTTATTTTTTTTAGCCATAATCCATGCTCCTAGAACTTAAGTCCGTTTTCTCGGGCGGCTTCGGCGATCGCTTTTACCCGGCCGTGGTAGGCGAACCCGGAACGGTCGAACACTACTTCGGAAATATTGGCCGCCTTGGCCTTTTCCGCCGCCAGTTTGCCGAGTCGGGCGGCGCCTTCCAGATTGGGACGGAGGTTTTGTTCCTTGAAGGCTTTTTCCAAAGTGGAAGCCGTGGCCAGAGTTACCCCCTGTTCATCATTGATAAATTGACAATAAATATTGTTTGCAGTTACGCTGACGCAAAACCGCGGACAGGCGGCGGTTCCGGCGATTTTTTTGCGGAGCCGTAAATGCCGGCGCAAACGTTTTTGCTGTTTGGTTTTACAAATAGTCATAGCTCCTCACTCCTAACCAACGGTTTTACCTTCTTTCAATGTGATCCGTTCATCGGCATAGCGAATCCCCTTGCCTTTGTAGGGTTCGGGCTGCCGGAAACGGCG
Source organism: Victivallaceae bacterium (assembly GCA_028718375.1). Lineage (GTDB taxonomy): Bacteria > Verrucomicrobiota > Lentisphaeria > Victivallales > Victivallaceae > JAHOYW01. The sequence goes on from JAQULZ010000044.1 coordinate 7,855, forward strand.
GATAGTGGCGGCGGCTTCGCCGACCTGCTGTTTATCCGCGCCGGAAACGGTGATCTTGCTGCCGTCAACCGCGACCTGAACTCCTTCCGGAATCGGGTAATTGATCGGGTGGGAATAACCGAGGCTCAGATTGAGAATTTCACCGTTCACCTGGGCCCGGTAGCCGACGCCGACGATCTGCAGTTCCTTGCTGAAGCCTTTAGTAACGCCGATGACCATGTTGTTGATCAGGCTGCGGGCCAGTCCCTGCATGGCGCCGGATTCACGGCTGTCGTCGAGACGGCTGACGATCACTTGCGACTCCCGGATGTCAACCGCGACTTTCGGCGGCAGCGGCATGGACAGTTTCGCCTTGCCTTCGACCGAAATATGATTATCGGCGGCGGCGACTTTGACCCCGCCGGGGATAACAATCGGTTTTTTTCCTATACGAGACATAATAATTTATCCTTACGCTTTGAAATTACCACACGAAACACAGAATCTCGCCGCCGACGTTATTGGCCGCGGCGGTGCGGTTGCTGATAACGCCCCGGGGAGTCGAAAGAATAACCGTCCCGAGACCGTTGCGGACTTTCGGGATCTCGGCACTGCCGCAATACACCCGGCGCGAAGGTTTGCTGACGCGTCTGATGCCTTCGATGACCGGTTTACCCCGATAATATTTCAGCTTTATGGTCAAGGTTTCCTTCGGGCCGTCCTTGGCGACCGAATAATCCCGGATATAGCCCTCGGTTTTAAGTACTTCCGCAATTGCCGTCTTCATTTTCGAGCCGGGTATGACCGTCTCGTTCAGAGCCGCTGTGCCGGCGTTGCGGATGCGGGTGAGCATATCGGAAATAGGATCTTGTAAACTCATCGTGCTTCCTCCTTACCAGCTGGCTTTGGTTACGCCGGGAATTTTACCGGCGGCGGCCAATTCTCTGAAACAAATCCGACAGAGCTGAAATTTGCCAATATAAGCTCTCGGCCTGCCGCAGGCGCGGCAACGATTGTAATTGCGAACCTTGAATTTGTTTCCGCGTTCGCATTTCACCATTAAACTTGTTTTAGCCATGATTTAAGCTCCTTGGTTATTCCGCGAACGGCATTTCCATTAATTTCAACAGTTCCCGGCCGGCTTCATCGGAAGGGGCGGAAGTCACGAAAGTAAGGTTCATCCCCAGGGGATATTTCAGTTTATCCTGGTCGATTTCGGTGAACACCGAAATATCGGAAATTCCGACATTGTAGTTGCCGGAACCGTCGAACCCTTTAGGAGAAATACCGCGAAAGTCCCTCACCCGCGGAAACGCGTTGTGAACCAGCCGGTCGAGGAATTCATACATCCGCCTGCCGCGCAAAGTTACCATGACCCCGTTCTGCTGGCCGGAGCGCAACTTGAAATTGGCCACATTTTTGCGGGCTTTGGTGATGACCGGCCGCTGGCCGGTGATCAGACCGATTTGCTTCTGCGCTTCGGAAAAAGTATCGCGCTCGGCGGTGGATGGAATTCCGGTGCTGATGACAATCTTTTTCAGGCTGGGAATCTGCATGACGTTGCGCAATCCGAGCTTGGTCTGCAAAGCCGGCCTCACTTCTTCTTTATATTTTTTCTGCATATCAGGCATAATCATCACCCCTTAACTCACGTCCTTGCCGGCCGCTGCAACTTCTACGCGGTTGACATTGGAAACATGCACGGACACTGAGCGTTCAATCAATCCGCCGTTGGGATTGGCGGTAGACTTTTTAACTGTTTTCTTGCCGAAACTTTCCCGTTTTTTGGCGTTCACGTTGGTCAATTCCAATACGACCCGGTCTTTGGCGGTGAGTACCGCCTTGATCGTGGCTTCCTCGCCTTTCCATTTGCCCGTATTGACTACCACTTTATCGCCTTTTTTGACGTGATATTTCTTCATTATAATACCTCCGGAGCCAGGGAAACGATTTTCATAAAGTCTTTTTCCCGGAGTTCACGGGCGACCGGGCCGAAAATGCGCGTCCCGACGGGATTCTTGTTCGCATCGATGATGACCGCGGAATTGCGGTCGAATTTCAGAGATGAACCGTCCGGCCTGCGAATCCGGTAAGCCGTTCTGACAATAACCGCCTTCACCACATCGCCTTTTTTGACCGCGCCGTTCGGCAGGGCTTCCTGTACCGCGGCGGTAACGATGTCGCCGACCCGCGCCACGCGTTTTCTCTGCCCCAGGACGGTAATCGCGACGATCGACTTGGCGCCGGAATTATCGGCGACTTCCAATTTAGTCTGCATTTGTACCATTTTTCACTGATCCTTTGGCTGCTTACTCGGCGTGACTGATGATTTCGAGCAGACGCCATCTTTTGGCTTTACTCAGCGGACGGGTTTCAACCACCCGCACGGTATCGCCGATCCTGGCCTGGTTCTGTTCATCGTGAGCGGTATATTTTTTCTTTAGTTTGATGACTTTCTTGTAGAGCGGATGCGGGGTACGGCGGACGACTTCGATGACGATCGTCTTGTTCTGGACATCGCTGACCACTACGCCGGTACGCTCTTTACGATTGCCGCGCTGTTTGGTTTCAACTGTACTCATTACATCCACCTGTTCAACCGTTGGCTTGCGCCAGCCGGGTATTCTGTTCGGTTTTAATTCTTGCGATATCGCGGCGGACGAGAGTCGCCGACGCCGTTTTTTCCAATTGACCGGTTTGAGCCTGAATCCGCAGGTTGAGCTTTTCTTTTTTCAGGTCGCTCAGTTTGCTGTTCAGTTCCGCATCGGTCAGTTGTCTGATGTCTTTCATTTTCATGGCTGATCACCTTAGGTTAACGTACCAGAAGTTTGCAGTGTACGCTGAGCTTGTTGGCCGCGAGCGCGAGGGCTTCCCGGGCGACGGTATCATTGCAACCGCTGATTTCAAAAAGCACCCGGCCCGGCTTGACCGGCGCTACCCAGCCTTCCACATTACCTTTCCCCTTCCCCATCCGGACTTCCAGAGGTTTTTTGGTGATCGGTTTGTACGGGAACATGCGGATCCAGACTTTGCCGCGTCTTTTCAGATGACGGTTGATCGCGACCCGGGCGGCCTCGATCTGATTATTGGTAAGATAGCCCCGGCTTACCGCCTGCAGAGCATAATCACCGAAATCGATTTTATTATTTTTGGCGGCCAGCCCGGCATTACTTCCGCGCTGTACCTTTCGGTGCTTTACCCTTTTTGGCATTAATGGCATAGTTCTGATCCTCCGTAGGTTCGTTATGACAAATCCATACTTTTACTCCAATCTTTCCGGCGGTAGTGCTCGCTTCCGCGAAACCGTAGTCAATGTTGGCTCTCAAAGTATGCAGCGGTACGCGGCCGTCCTTGTACTGTTCCTCGCGGGCGAGTTCCGCGCCGCCGAGACGGCCGGCGCAATTGATTTTAATGCCGTCCACGCCCATGTCCATGGCCACCTGAATCGTCCGTTTCATGGCCCTTCTGAAGCCGATCCGGCGTTCGAGCTGGGCGCAGATGTTTTCCGCGACCAGGACGGCATTCACTTCCGCGCGTTTGATTTCGGCGATATCGATGATGAACTCTTTGCCTTTCGCCATTTTTGCCAGCGTCAGCCTGAGTTTGTCCAGTTCTCCGCCTTTTTTGCCGATGAGCAGTCCCGGACGGGCGGAAAAGATGGTGATTCGGACCCGGCTGGCGAAACGCTCGATTTGGATTCGGGAAATCGCGGCGCCGGAAAAATTGTCCTTGATGTATTTGCGAATTTTTACGTCTTCATGGAGCCAGTCCCCGAACGATTGTTTACCCGCAAACCAACGGGATTCCCAATTCTTGTTCAGGGCGGTTCTTAATCCGACCGGATTTACTTTTTGTCCCACGCTAAAAATCCCCTTAGTTAAATGTCAGTTAGGGTAATCCGGAAATGGCTGGTCCGTTTACGAATTTTGCCGGCGGCGCCGCGAGCTTTCGGGCGGAAACGCTTGATGGTCGGGCCAGGTCCGACTACGGCTTCTTTGACCGTGAGGCGCTTTCGGTCCAGGTCAAAATTGTTTTCGGCATTGGCTACGGCCGAACGCAGGGTTTTCCCCAGCAGCAGTGCGGCTTTACGCGGACTGAGATCGACTACAGCCAAAGCCTCCGTTACGGTTTTCCCCTGGATGAGGCGGGAAATCTGCATCGCCTTTTCCGGGGCTATCCGAACGTTTCTGGTAACAGCTCTTACTTCCATAATTTACCAAACCAATTATTATTTTGCATCAGTTACGGCTTCCATTCCTGGAGCCAGAGTTTCGATATTGCCTTTTACCGGCACTGCCGCCGAGACAAACGGACGTACCATTATGACCCGGAGCCGTACCTTTTCCTTCCCGAGATAGTAATTCAGTCCGATGAACACGCCATGAACTGAACCTATCGGCAATACCACGACTTGCAGATCTTTATTGACCGCCAGGATTCGGCATCGGTCTACCGGCTGTTGTCGAAATTTCAGATCCGCCAGGGTAGTTAATTTGCGGGCTTCCTTTTTGAGTTCGTCGGCACGAAGATTGATTTCGGCCTTCCGAATCTCCCCTATAGGCATTTGTTTAAGGAGGGAGTCCACAACTTCGCAAAATTCAATACTGCGCAGGGCAAGCGTCCTGCCGTTGGCAAAGACATCGTTGAGAGTTTGGATCAGCCGGCCTTCCCGAAATGTCGCGGCTTCCATTTTGGAACTTGCTATGGTGGCCGCTATGCTCAGCTGCAAACGACGATAACTTTCATTTTGCGCTTGAAAATTCTTGGTTATTTCAATCAACTCTTTACGAAGAAGTTCATGGTCTTTTTCCAGACCCCGGTATTTGCCGGTCAACTTCGCCATGTTCCTTTGCGCTTTTCCCAATTCTTCCCGCAATTGCGCCAGCCGGTCAAACCGATCAGCATCTTTCAGCTTGACCCGGACTGTCATTTCCACGGGACATTGAGCCGCATCAGCGCGCCTTTCGGCCTTCAGCACCGGAACGCCGGAAAGCGACAAAGCAAATAAAATAAGCACAAATCTGCTAAATGTCCACTGCTTTTCGCTAAAAAACAATAATTTTTTTAAGCAGCAAACCATCACCGCCCGATCCAGGTTTATTTTATGCTTCACCTATCATCATGCCGGCCAGCAAGTTACGATATAAATCACTCATCCCGGCTACGGCAAATCACTAATATAGCCCGTAAACGGGAAAAAGATAGTTTTTAAGTTAAAAAAGCAGGAATTTTTGGTTCTTCTCAAAAATCTGTATCAATGTCGGAAATATTTTTCCGAGCGGGTATTTTGCCTTTCGGCTTACAAGTCAGGTCAAAAAGGCCGCATAACGGAGCCGCGCTCCGGCCCTTCGGGCACTTACGGGCTTTTTAACTTGACTGCAAGCGGCATTGTTCTTTGCCCTGCATTTGTCATCGGTCTTGGGTACTTTGTAATTGCCGGTATTCTTTCTGCAGGGTTCGGGCGGCCGCATAGTCGCTTTTGGCATATGCCTCCGCCATTTTTTCCTTTAAAATCACAACTTTATCGTAATATTCCGCTTTGGCGGTGTTATTTGCTTTCCGCATGTTTTCCGCGCGTTTCCGGAAACGCACCGCGGATTCCCGCGCTGAATCCTCCAGGTATTTGCGCCTGGCGTTTTTCAATTGTTCCTTGGCGGCGGTTTCGATACCGGGATCTTTGGCATATTCCAGCGCCAGTTTTCGATTGATTTGGGCACAGGTCATATAATATTCCGCTTCGGCGTGTTGGCGCAGTTTAGCGGCCGTTCCGGCCTTGTCGCGATAATTTCTGGCCGCCCGGGTGAATTCCCGGATTTTTCTGGCCTGCGGAGTATTATGTTTTGCTACACTTACGCGCAGTTTGAGCTGGGCGATTTTCTGTTCGGCGAACTTATAATCGTCATGAGCCTCATTCAATTCCTGGTCAGGGACGGTTTTACCTTCCTGGAAGTCAGCTACGGTTTCCAGATGCCTGGCCAGTTGTTCGCCGACCTTGGCAGTTTCGGCATCGTTAAGTTTCCGGGCCTCCTGGACCAGCCCGGTCACAATTTTAGCCTTGGTACGCAGCATCTTAGCCTGTTCCGGGTCTTTTCTGATGAGGTCCTTGGCTTTTTTCTCAACCCGGGGCGTAAAGCCGTTGTCCGACTGTTCGAAAGTAGTGTTGACGTCGAAATTCATCGAATCTTTGCTGCTGCCGCATAAGGTGTTCGTGGCGCGGAACTCCAGCGCTCCCGCCGCCTCGGCCGCGACCCAAAGCGGAATCAGTAAAAATGCCGACTTTTTCATAATGCCTGTTCCTGGGGTTACTTTTAGCGGTTATAGTTTCAAGTCATTCAACTTATCCCACGGCTTATAGCCGGGGGCGGTTTCCTGACAGTTGCATTTAGTTTTATTCAAATTGGTTCCGCACTGATGACACAAGCCGCGGCAGTCCTCCCGGCAGATGCAGTTCATCGGGATTTCCAGAACCAGGGCGGTACGGATGTCTTCCGTCACGTCCAGTTCGGCGCCCTCGAATTTATCAAAAAACAGGCAGATATCCGGATTTCCGAACTCTCCCCGGAATTTTTCCAGGCAGCGGCCGCACAAACCTTCATAACCGGCGCTGGCACTGCCTTTGACCAGGATGCCGCCGGAAATCAGCGCGGCGTGCAGTTTATAATGGATATTGCCCTTGAATGCGATCATTTCCGAATCCGGTACTTCCAGAAATGACGGCGGAGCTTCGCCTTCCAGGTAAATATCTTCTTTTTTGAGTTTATCGATCGAAAAAGTTATCATTTCGCTCAGTCCTTCAGTTTGCGGGAGATAAGCCTGAATACCGGGGGCGGAACATATTGCGAAAAATCCGCGCCTAACAATACCGCTTCCTTGACGATACTGGAACTGACAAAGGAATTTTTCGGGGTCGGCATCATGAATATGGTTTCGCATTTTCCGTCCAGGCTGCGGTTCATCAGGGCCATCTGGAGTTCATACTCGAAATCGGAAAACGCCCGCAGCCCGCGCAGGATGGCCTGGGCCCGGCATTGTTTCAGGGCGTTAACGATCAGGCCGTCGAAAGGGCGTACCGAGACATTGCTCAGATTGAGACAGCATTCCCGGATGACCGTCACTTTTTCGTCCTGGCTCAGAAAATAATCCTTGCTGCGGTTGACGGCCACTCCGACGATGACTTCGTCAAATAATTTGCTGGCGCGACGGATCAGATCCAGATGACCGTTGGTCAAGGGATCGAAACTGCCGGGGTATAATATTCTTTTCACGTTCATCAGTTGTGCTTCCGCCTGTCGGTTTGCCCGTTAAAAAACCGTCTTTCCTGAAAAAAACAGTTGAAATTCCCTGACCTAAATATACCTTTAGTTATAAAATATTGCAAGCCGGACTTTTTACGACCAAACCCGATTGCGGCGAATATATGACTGAAAAAGAGCTGAATGTTAGTTCCCTGGAGGAACTGGTGGAGCACGGAATCGACCGGGTCAGCATTGCTGCCGGGGTTTTCGACGGGGTTCATCTCGGGCATCAGCTCCTGTTGCAGCGGCTGACGGAGATGGCGGAAAATAATGGTTCAATTACCGTTGCCATGACGTTTTATCCGCATCCGCGCGCCGTATTGACCCCGCAACACCCGCCGCCGCTGTTGATTTCCCCGGAAAAGCGGATCAGTCTGCTCCATTATTACGGGATGCAGGCGGTGGTTACGCTGTCTTTTTCCCACAGTTTCGCGGCGCAGAGCCCGGAGGAATTCATCCGGAACTGTTTCCATTCCCCGGACTTGAAAATCTGCGGTTTATGCGTGGGCAGCAACTGGCGTTTCGGGGCGAACGGTGCCGGACAGATCAATTTGCTCAAAGAAATGGCGCAGCACGGGCATTTTGATTTTGCCGCGGTGGAGGAATATGGCAAGGGCGGCGAGGTGATCAGCAGTACGCTCATCCGGCGGGCGGTCGCCGGCGGTAAATTGGCCGAGGCCGAGGAGATGCTCGGCCGTCCTTACAGTCTGAGCGGAATTGTGGAAAAAGGACACCAGGATGCCGGCCGGGATCTGAATCGCCCGACCGCCAATCTGGATATCCGTTACGGGGTAATGCCGCCCTGCGGGGTATATGCGGGGCGGGCCCTGGTCGGTGGCCGGGCGTATGTCGCCGCCGTTAATATCGGCACTTCCCCCACTTACAACCGGCCCGGGCCGGATAAAATCCGCCTGGAAGTCCATTGCGTGAATTTTTCCGGCGACCTTTACGGGCAGACCGTTGAGGTTGAGCTGTGGGAATACCTCCGGGAGGAACGCTGCTTTTTTTCTCCCGCGGAGCTGAAATTGCAGATCGAGGCCGACCTGACACGGATAATGAAAATTGCTGAATTCAGATAAAGGAAAGGGGGATTAAGATGAAAAACCGGAAGACTTATATCATCGCCGATTTGGTGAAACTGGTCGGGGTGGCGCGTACCACGTTGAACGACTGGATGGTCCGTTATGAACAATATATCGAATCCGAGGTCCGGGGACATCGCCGGGTTTATTTCGACAGTTCCCTGAATGTCCTGCGGGATATTGCGGAACTGCGCGATGCCGGCAAGACGTCTTCCGAAATCCAGAATGAACTGGCCGACCGGCATCCGGTAAATGCCGATATCGCTTCCGAGGCCGGCAGTGGGAAAAAATCTCTTCCGGCGGAAACCGACGCCTCCACCGAAACCCTGCTGCCGATTGTCAAGCAGCAGGCCGAGGAAATGGAACGGTTGCTGGTCAGGAAACTGCAGGATATGGCTGCCGACCTGCATCAGGCTCAGCTCGACGCCAATCACCATTCCCGGCAGAACGCCCGCTGGATTCTGCTGGTTATTGTTCTGCTGCTGATTTTCGGCGCCGGGGCGGTGTTTACTACGATCGGCCTTTATGACCTCCTGACCGGCCAGCAAAAGATTTTCAGTTCCGCCCGGCTGCATCTGGACCGGCTCCTTTCCCGGAACAATGATTTATTTGTGACCGAATCCAAACGGCTGGCGGCGGCGGCAGAGCGGCAGCAACTTAAATTCCGGGACCTGGCCGTCATGCTGGAGGGCGACAGCAAAAATTCCCGGCAGGAGATAGCTGCTTTGAAAGCCGGTATCGCCGGCCAGCCGCAGGCTTTTGCCGTGCTGCTGGATAAGCGCGATAAACCCCTGCTTGAGCAGCATAAGGCGAATATTGAATTATTGAAAGAGACCTTTGCCCGGGAACGCAAAGCCTTGCAGGAAAAAATAGCTGAACTGGAGAAGCAGAACTCCCAGCACAAACTTACCGCACAGCGCCAGGACACGCAGATTATTGAATTGAAAAAGAAGATTTTCGAATTACGCGCCCAACTGGAAGCCATGCAGCAGGAGAAAGCCAGGAACCCCGTTCCGGCAGTTCCCCCGATTTTGGCCGGAAAGTCCGGAAAGACCGAAAAAGCGCCCGGAAAAGCGCTTTCCCAAACGCCCGATAAGAAGTGAATAACGAACTCGATAAAATAAACTTTTTTTATGAGGAAGGCCGCCGGTTGTGGCGGAACAACCCGGATTATGTGCTGACCAGGGAGTTTTATGAACTCTGGGAAAGCGTCCATCAGCCTCAACCGTTCACGGTAGGAGGGGCGATTAAATTACTGGGAATCGATTTTGAATTGCCGTCCGGCAAAGGCGATAAGATTGCTTATTACACCTGGCTGGCGGCGGACTGCTGTCCGGCGCTGCTCGTCGAGACCGGGGAATGGGAAAAACGTTTTCTCCTGACTTTTTCCGAAGGAGAAACTCAAATCTATGAGGAAGAGCTGGTCAGGTTCAGCGATGACGACTACGGCCTGGGAGAGAAACTTGAAATCGCCATGGAGGTTATTGCCCATCTGCGTCAGGGGGGATCGACCAAAAACGTGCTCAGTCTGAGCAAAAAAGATTTCATCGGGGTTATGGAGCGGATTGCGGGACGGTATCCGCCGGGGCTGCGCAAGGCGCTGAACCGGGCTTCGGCCGGTTTCATCCGGAGCCTGATACACAAAGCGGCGGCGGATATGGCGGCGGATGAATTGAGTCCGCAGTTGAGTCTGCCCCTGGAGGGGGATTATTCCTGGCGCGCGGAAAGCGGGCAGAAAATTCCGGAAACTTCCGTTGTTCCGGCGCATATTCCGACCCGAACGGCCTGGCAGATTCGGGCCGACCTGGAATTTATCAACCATGCTTACCGGCTTGCCACCGAAAAGGAAGCCCATTTCGTATTGCCGCTGAAAGCTGCCGAAATAATCGGCTTGCCGGGGAATTCCAACGTTCCTCTGAAAATAGCCATAGCCGCTGAAATGCCGATTCAGCAGAATGATATTCTGAACGTGTTTGTGCGCGGTGAAAGCGATGTTTTCGGTACCTTCAAAGTAGATGTTTTTGACGGGGATGAGGTGCTGGGGCGGTTGCGCTGTGATTATCCCGGCGAGGTGGGAAAACTCCGCGACCGGCTCTTCGCCGCCCTGCAGCGCAGCCCGCGCGAATTCCTGACCGGCACTTTCGAGCAGCTTTACCGCTCCTTCTGCGGCCGGGAAGATAATGAGCATTCCGGCAGTGTGCTCAAATACCTCCTGGGATTTGAGCATTTCACCTTCAAACCCGGCAAAAAGGGCGTTCCGCCCGCAGGTATGGACGCTTCCCAGCAAAGCGCCTGGCGGTCGGCGATCGCCCCGGACAATCCGGTGGTTCTGATCCAGGGGCCGCCGGGCACCGGCAAGACCTTCTGTCTGGAACAGGCGGTCCGGGAGTTATGTGCTCAGGGGCGGCGGATCCTGATTACTGCGCCTTCCAATACCGCGGTTGACAACATCTGCCGCCGGATAAACGACCTGCCGGTACTGCGCTTCGGCAAAACCGCCCGGAACATTGCTCCCGACGTTGCGGCGCACTGCTGGGTCGGCATGGAAAAAAATGTCAAACAATTTGTTCTGAAACGGGAACGGCTTCATACCGGCGGCATTTACGCCGGGACCCAAGTCGGACTGCTCTGCGATCCGATCGTTAGTGACGATATGCAGCAGAACGGTTGTTACGACGTGGTCATTTTCGATGAAGCGGGAATGTCCAACCTGGAGGAATTTGTACTGTGTGCCCGGCTCGGCAAGCGGGTAGTGCTGTTCGGCGATCACCTCCAGCTGCCGCCGTTTCCGCTGCCGGCGGCGGTGATCGCCGAGGCTGCGGCGAAATACGGTCCGCTGCCCCGGGAACGGGCGGCTTTGATCAGGGCGAGCGCGTTGGAGTGGCTGGCAAAAATCCGGAAAATACCGGTGATCATGTTGCGGCGGTCATACCGCTGTCAAAATCCGCGTTTACTGCGTTTTGCGTCGACGCTGTTTTATGACGCCGGAGTTTTGCCCAGTTCATCGGCGGAATATTTTCAGCTTCCGTTTTACGACCGCCGCAGTAAATATCCGCCTTCGACGCTGCGCTTTCTCTCGACTTCGGCGCTGCCGCCGGAAAAACGCCGGGAGCATCTGGCCGTGGAACGGCAGAAACCGGGGATCGCTAATCCAACGGAAGTGAAGCTGTGTCTTTACGCCTTTTATCAGGCGGTTGAAAAGTATCCGCTGGGAGAGATTTCCATCATCGCCCCTTATCGCCGTCAGGTACAACTGATCCGGCAAGAACTTTCCCTGGAGCGGGTTCGTAAGCTTTGTCCGGGGTGCGGGATTACGGAAAAACGCTGGCAGGCGTTCCTCGCTTCCCGGGTTGCGACGGTGGACAGTTTTCAGGGGGCGGAAAGTGATTTGGTGATAATCTGTTATGTCCGCAGCAACGACCGCGGCGGCATCGGTTTTGTGGATAATCCCAACCGGATCAACGTGGCGCATACGCGCTGCCGCCGCGAACTGGTTATCGTCGGCGATCTCGAAGGACTGAAGCGTCAGGCCCAAAACAACATTTTCGAGCGGATGTGCCGGGCTTTCGCCCGTGACGGTGAAGTGATCGAAATCTCAGAATCGATGCTGGAGGAAATCAGTGAACAGTCACTGATAAGCTCTTATACCGATTTGCAATCTAAGAGCAAGTAAAAATCGGAATTATTGCGGATGCCGGAAGCGTTAAAACGAACTGTGCGCTACCGAGGCAGCGACGGTTCGTTTTGGCGCAAAACGGCACCGCAAGAATCCGACCGTACACGGCAGCATGCTTTTGGGCTCGTTCACCGGCAAAAAGAATGGTGCGATAGACCTATCGCTCATTATTTTTGCCGGCAACTCATACCAATTCGCTCTCATTCATAGACATTTCGATGGTTCTTTTGAGCCGATTTTTGCCATAAATCCTCGCGCGATACTCTGTATCGCTCTGCGGTTTATAACCTAAACTCCGGCAATTATAGCCATAACATAGTATATTTTATTCAGGGAAGTCGATTTCGAGAACTTTGAAAATAGATTTCTGCTTTTTCGTCAGTTCGCCCAGCACCGCCGTACCATCTGCGG
>JAQULZ010000045.1 GCA_028718375.1 Victivallaceae bacterium
AATTCATCGGTGATTTCCCAAGTTTTTAGTCTCGCTTGTGCCATATTTTACCTCACATAAGTTATGTGAATGCAATATAGCATGTTGAGCGTAAAAAGTCAAATTATTAGTTGATAAGCTCTTAACCAATTAATACCAAGCTGCATTACTATATTTTTGATCGCAAATTGATATAGGGTTGAACAACTTATTTGATCAAATCGCTATTTTTAACTGCAAGCTTTTTTCGAGAACGGTATTGTTTAATGAAAAAAACCAGCGCTGCAAGCGGCTTACTTTCGACTGACCACTAAAATTTATTTTAATGGTCAGTCGGCCAGCGTTTCCCGCCGCCGGATCACGGGGGCGTTACATCCGCCTTTTTTAAATTTTACCCCCCGCCTGGCTGACAGTTGAATTCCAAACGATAGGTTCACGGTTAAAATCCCGCAACGCCTGATTGATGCGGGAAAACGGTTTGCTGCCGAAAAAACCGCGCGTCGCCGACAGCGGCGACGGATGAGCGGTGCAGATCAGGTGATGGCGTTTTTCGTCGATCAGGGCCGATTTTTTCCGGGCGTCGCCGCCCCACAGCACGAAAACGCTCGACTCAGTCCGGGCACTGACCAGCGCGATGACTGCGTCGGTGAATTTTTCCCAGCCGCGTTTTTGGTGGGAGTTGGCTTCTCCGGCGCGCACCGTCAAGACCGTATTGAGCAGCAAAACCCCCTGTTTTGTCCAGGACTCCAGACAGCCGGAATCCGGCGGGATGAACTTCAGGTCGGACTGCATTTCTTTGTAGATATTGCGCAGGGAAGGGGGGATTTTGACCCCGGGCGGGACGGAAAAACACAAACCGTGCGCCTGGCCTTCGCCATGATACGGATCCTGTCCCAGAAGCAAAACCCGGACCTGGTCAAACGGGGTCAGACGCAAAGCGTTGAAAATCTTTTCCGGCGGGGGATAAACCGTTTGTTCCCGCCATTCCTGATCGAGAAAGGTCTGCAATTCCGCAAACCAAGCGGTTTCCAGTTCGGATTTCAGGATTCTTTTCCAGTCTTCGGGAATGGCCTCGGCTAAGTTCACTTTTTGTTTTTATCCTTTTTTAACCACGAAATACACGAAAAGAAGAATTTCAGAAAAGAACTTTCGTGTGTTTCGTGTATTTCGCGGTTCATTTTCAGCTGCGGTTCAGCCGTCCGCCGGCGAGCACGATATCGATGTCTCCCTGCGTCAGGTTATGTTTCAACAGCAATGGAAACCTGCTGCCGCCGGCTTTGATTATTTCCGCCTTGAACGGTTTCCCGACCGCCAGCTGATCGCGCATCCGGCTGATTATAATAGCGTCTTTTTCTTCAATTTTATCGTAATCCGCCGGCTTGATGAAGAGCAGCGGCAGGATGCCGAAATTAATCAGGTTAGCCGCGTGAATGCGCTCGATAGCCAGAGCAATCACGGCCTTAATGCCCAGATACATCGGACAGATCGCCGCATGTTCGCGGGAAGACCCCTGACCGTAGCTGTCACGGCCGATGATGACGCCGTGTTTACCGGCATCGCGCACCGCGGCGGCGCGCTCGGCAAAGGACGGCTTGCCGGGTTCGGTGAAACATTCAAACACCACTTCGGCGTAAGCCGGGATATTGCTGCGCAATTTCAGATGGATTCCGGCCGGCATGATATGGTCGGTAGTGATTTTGTCCCCGACCTTGATGACGACTTCGCCGTCGAGGTTATCCGGCAGCGGAGCGTTTTCGGGGGGCTTGCCGATGGTCGGTTTGCGGATGATTTCGATCCCGGAACCATCCCCGGGCGGAATGATGATCAGATTGTCGTTGATCGGGAACTTTTCGACGGCGGGAATGACCGGATAATCGATCCCGGCTTGCCGCGGATCGGTGAATTCACCGTTCAGGGCGGCAATTACCGCGACTTCCGGACTGACCAGATAAGCCCGGTCGCCTTTCGTCCCGGTACGCCCGGCGAAATTGCGGTTGAAAGTGCGTACCGTCACCGTGTCGTCGGCCGGGCTCTGGCCCTGCCCGATGCAGGGGCCGCAGCCGGTTTCCATGATCCGGGCGCCGGCGGCGATCAGGTCGGCAAGCATTCCGTTGCGGGACAGCATTTCCAATACCTGGCGGCTGCCGGGCGCGATGGCCAGCGTTACGTCCGGATGAACCCGGCGGCCTTTCAGCACCGCAGCGACCAGCGCCAGGTCGGCAAAAGAACTGTTGGTGCAGGAACCGATAATCACCTGGCCGACTTTCTTACCCGCCAGTTCGGCGACCGTCTTGACATTGTCCGGACTGGAAGGACAGGCCGCCAGCGGCTGGAGTTTATCCAGTTCAATCTCAATAACCCGGTCATACTCAACGTCAGCGTCGGCCTGGAGTTCAACCCACTGCGCGCCCCGCCCCTGGGCGGCGAGAAACTGCCGGGTTTTTTCGTCGGACGGGAACAGCGACGTCGTCACTCCCAATTCCGCACCCATATTGGTGACGGTGGCGCGCTGCGGTACCGACAGCGTCCCGACGCCTTCCCCGAAATATTCGACCACCCGGCCGACATTGCCCTTGGTGCTGAGCATCGACAGTAATTTCAGAACGATGTCCTTCGCCGCACACCACGGGACGAGCCGCCCGGTGAGTTTGACGCCGATGATCTTCGGATAAGTCAGCCGGAACGGTCTGCCGGCCATGGCCAAAGTTACGTCCAGCCCCCCCGCGCCAATCGCCAGCATGCCAATCCCGCCGCCGGTAGGAGTGTGAGAATCCGAACCGAGCAGGGTTTTGCCGGGGGCTCCGAAGCGTTCCAGATGTACCTGATGACAAATCCCGTTGCCGGGGGCGGAAAACCGGATGCCTTTGGCAGCCGCTACCGACTGTAAATATAAATGATCATTGCGGTTTTCGGGGCCGTTCTGCATCATATTGTGATCCACATAGGAAACGGATAATTCCGTTTTGACCCGCGGTACTTTCATGGCTTCTAATTCGAGATAAGCCATGGTGCCGGTGGCGTCCTGGGTCAAAGTCTGATCTATTTTTATCGCGACCGGTTCGCCGGTTTTCCGGCTGCCGTAAGCGAGATGATTATCAATGATTTTTTGTACCACTGTGCCGTTAGCCATTTTTATCCCTTAATTGTAAAAATTAATCTTCAGCCCTTTAGTATAGGACGTATTTGGAAAAGCGCAAGTTTTATCTTGAATCGCCGGCATTTTTTCGTTTTTTTAAATCAGCCCAGTTTACCTCCGGTTATTGACGGTTTATATTTTCAAATCGGCAGTATTACCAACTATAACTAACATTGGAACAGGTATCCGAATGCTGATAAAAATAATTGCGGTGGGTAAAATAAAAGACCGCGGCTTACAGAATAAAATCGACGAATTTATAAAATGGATTTCGCCTTATGCCAAAATAGAGATGGTCGAACTTCGGGACAGCAATGTCGAATCGGAAGGGACCGCTATTCTGAAGGCGCTTAATCGGGAAAAGGCTTTTGTTTTTGCCTTGAGCGAGGAAGGGCGGGAATTCAGCTCGAGTGAGTTGGCGCGGGAATTGGCGGCTGTCGACCGGAAAATGATTTTTATCATCGGCGGCCCGTTCGGATTGTCTCCGGCGGTGAAACAGGGCGCCGATATGCTGCTGTCCCTGTCAAAAATGACTTTCACCCATGAAATGGCGCGACTATTTTTGGTGGAGCAAATTTACCGGGCAATCGACATTGCCCGCGGCGGGAAATACCATAATCAGTCGAGACTGTAACCGTTTATTACAGTAAAGATTTTTAAAGCAATTTTTACGGAAAATATAAGAATAAGCAGAAAAGCCGGCAATTAAAAACCGGGTTTTGATAAAATAAGTTACTCAACCCTAAGCCGTTAAAGGTTTTTTCAGTATCGACTAATTAGCTGCTTATGACATAAAACCACCGTCCGTATCCGGTTTATGGATTGTTTCTCCTATCGTCGTTAGTTTATTTTGATATTTTATTCCTGAGATTACTAAAATAATTTTCCGGACGGTTTTGTCGTAGCCGGCGCTTTCAGACTTTCCGGCATGACGGTCTCGCCTTTGAGCATCTGGGCTTTCATGAATTCGCGGGTCATTTCCCGGATTTTACGGCTTGTGGCCTTCATCCGTTTCTGGATTATCAGAATCAATTGACGCTGTAAAGCGGGTGTTTTAGCTAAAAACGCCTTACCGGCGGGAGACAAAAAAAAGCCGTTCAGTTTTTCCAGTTCAGCGACGGAATAGGCCTGGGCGTAAATTTTGACCAAAGCCTCCTGGACCTGCCGCCAGTCCAATTCCTGTTCGGCCACCGCCAGGGCTTTATTTCTGAAATCGGTCAGCTCCTGGCCGGGCTTTGCCGTTTCGAGGGTTTTCGCAATGACTTGGCGCTGTAAATCCTTTACCGTCGCGAAACTTTCAGTAATCTGCTTTCGGATGTTCAGGTTGTCCAAAAGCTGCCCGGCCAGTTTTTCCCGCAAAACTGCGTCGTTTTGCTCCGCCGCCGCCAACGTAAAAATAAAGCCGGCGGCAAATAACATCAAAATAATTTTTTTCATGGTTTCCCTTTTCGGGTTATTTATCGTTGTATCCGTCGGGATTTTTCCGGATCCATTCCCAGGCCGACGAGACGATGTCATAAGCATTTTCGAACTGCGGTTTCCAGCCGAGTATCCGGCGCGCCAGTTCCGAGCCGGCGATCAACCGGTCGGGATCGCCGCTCCGGCGCGAACCGATTTCGGCGGGAATAGCGTGTCCGGTAACCCGGCGGGCGGTTTCGACGATTTCCCTGACGCTCAGGCCATTGCCGGTACCGAGGTTGTAATGACCGCTTTCCGGGGCATCGAGGGCGAGCATATGAGCCTGGGCCAAATCCAGAATATGGATGTAATCCCGGATGCAGGTGCCGTCCGGCGTCACGTAATCATCGCCGAAAATCACGATTTTATCGCGTTTGCCCTGCGCTACCTGCAGAATCAGCGGAATAAGGTGGGTTTCGGGATTATGATCTTCGCCGAAATTAGCGGAAGCTCCGGCGGCGTTGAAATAACGCAGCGCAGCGTATTTGACGCCGTGAATAATACTGTACCATTTGAGCACTTTCTCGAAAGCCAGTTTCGATTCCCCGTAAGGATTAATGGGGTTTTGGGCGGTAGTTTCGCGGATCGGACTTTCTTCCGGTTCGCCGAAAGTCGCCGCAGTACTGGAAAACACGATTGTTTTGACCCGCCCCGCCACCGCGGCGTCGGCCAGGTTGATGCCGTTAGCGAGGTTGTTGCGGAAATATTTGGACGGATCGCGCATGGATTCGCCGACCAGCGAAAAAGCCGCAAAATGCATGATTGCATCAAAACGGCCGTTTTCACAGACTTTAATGATGAGATCGCGGTCGGCCAGATCGCCTTTAATGAACTCGGCCCGGGAATCAACGGCTTTGCGATGCCCGGTAATCAGGGAATCGAAAACCGTCACTTCATAACTGTGATCCAGCAGATATTCGCTGCACGCGCTGCCGATATACCCGGCGCCTCCACAAACCAGAACTTTCATAGCCGCTCCCACATAGAAATTCGCTTTTCCCGACTGTCTTTTTTTAATGTTTACAATTGCAGTTGCAAGCGCAATCGCCGTCGCAGGAAAAATGGCCGCGTATTTTATCCAGGACCGCGTCTGCGGTGAAGCCGAATTTTTCAGCCAGGACGCTGAAGGGCGCGGAGGCCCCGAAACGGTCCAGACCGATCGCCAGGCCGAAGATGCCGACAAAGCGGTGCCAGCCGAAGGTCGAGCCGGCTTCGATCGAAACCCGCGCCAGGCAATCGCCGGGCAGGATTTGTTCCTGATATTCGGCGCTCTGCCGCAGGAACAGTTCCTGGGACGGCATGGAAACCACCCGCACCCGACTACCGCTTTCCCGGATTTTCTCCGCGACTTTCAGCGCCAGATTCACTTCCGAACCGCTCGCGATCAGAATTAACTCGAAATTCTCTTCATCGCTCAAGACGTAAGCGCCTTTGGCCAGATCAATGTTTTTCGCCAGTTCGGGAGTGAACGGATCGAGGTTTTGACGGGTCAGCAGGATGGCCACCGGGCCGTCGGCCTGCAGAGCCGCCGCCCAGGCGTGAGCGACTTCATGGGCTTCAGCGGGGCGGATCACCGTAAAACCGGGAATGCTGCGCAGCATCGCGAGCTGCTCGACCGGCTCGTGAGTCGGACCGTCTTCGCCGACGTAGAAGGAATCATGGGTAAAAACATAAATTTCATGCAGATTCTGAATGGCCGCCAGCCGCATGGCCGGTTTCATGTAGTCGGAAAACACGAAAAACGTCGAAGTATAGGGAATAATGGTTTCGTACAGCGCCATGCCGTTCCCGGCCATGCCCATCGCCAGTTCGCGCACCCCGAAATGCAGATTGCGGCCGGCACGGTTTTCGGCGGTAAAACTGTCGGCGTTTTTGATATTCGTCTTGGTCGAAGGAGCCAAGTCGGCAGCGCCGCCGAGCAGCGCCGGCACCAGGTCGGAAGCGCGCTGCAATACCGTGCCGCCGGAAACGCGGGTGGCCGCGGCTTTGTCAACCGGGGTAACTTTCAGCAGTTCTTCGAGCAGGTTTTCCGGAACAGTGCGGTTCGTCATCGCGGCAATGACTTCAGCCGATTCGGGATTGGCCCGGAGAAACGCCTGGAACTTTTTATCCCATTCCGCTGCGTCGGCAGCCAGTTCCGCCGCCCGGTCGCTGCAGAATTTTCTGACCTCCGGCAGCACGATAAACGCGCCCTCCGGCATGCCGAGATGCTTTTTGGCGGCGATCACTTCTTCTTCACCGAGCGGTTCGCCGTGGGCAGAGGCTTTACCCTGTTTGTTGGGGGAACCGAAACCGATCTGGGTGCGGCCGATGAGCAGCGTCGGGCGGCCGTCGGATACCATGGCTTCCGCCAGCGCGGCGTCGCATTGGGCAATATCGTTGGCGTTTTCGATCCGGATCACGCGCCAGCCGTAAGCAGTGAAACGCGCCCCGACTTCTTCGGAGAACGCCAGTTCCGTGGAACCTTCGATCGTAATCGAATTGTCGTCGTAGAAACCGATGAGATTGTCCAGTTTCAAATGCCCGGCCAGCGAGCCCGCCTCGGCAGTGGTGCCCTCCATCATGCAGCCGTCACCGCTGATAATGAAAATTTTATTGTCGGCCAGGCCGGTTTTATCCAGACCGGTTTTGGCGGCGAAATATTTGTTGGCGATCGCCATCCCCACCCCGGAACCAAACCCGCTGCCCAGCGGTCCGGTAGTGACGTCACAGCCGGGAGTATGATTGTATTCGGGATGGCCGGGGGTTGTGCTGCCCCACTGGCGGAATTGTTTGAGCTCATCCAGGGACAAATCGTAGCCGAACAGATGCAGCAGTGAATATTGAAGCATGGAACCGTGGCCGGCGGACAGGATGAAGCGGTCGCGCCCGAGCCATTTGGGATTGTGGGGATTATGACGCAGATACTTGTACCACAGAGTGAAGGCGAAATCAGCACAGCCCATGGGCATACCGGGGTGTCCGGACTTCGCTTTTTGAACCGCTTCTGCGGACAAAATCCGGATTGTATCGGCGGAAAGTCTGGCCAGCTTTGCATCCATCATCTTCGAACATCCTTTTTTTTATATTTTTAACTGGAAAGTATTATCAAAACGCGCTATTCGGTAGTATATTAGCAATACATTCAGAAATAACCGGCGAAAACTTAACTAAACACCGGTTCGGTAAAAATTCAAGTTATGACAGAAAGATTTATCAGCTCGACCCTGAACAAAAAAAACCAGCACCGGGACAGTCAGCTCCGTCCGCTTAGTTTCGCGGATTTCCCGGGACAGGTCAAAGTCAAGGAAAGGCTGGAATTATACGTCGCCGCCGCCAAGGAACGCGGCGAACCGCTGGGGCATCTGCTGCTCAGCGGTCCGCCGGGACTTGGCAAGACCACTTTGGCCTACATCGTCGCCAATGAAAAAGGAGCGAATATCAAGACTACCAGCGGTCCGATTATTGAAAAACCCGGCGATCTGGCGGGACTTTTGACTTCTCTGCAGGACGGCGACATTCTGTTCATTGACGAAATCCACCGGCTGAACACGACGGTCGAAGAATATCTTTACAGCGCAATGGAGGATTTCTTCATCGACATCATTCTGGAACAGGGACCGGGATCGCGGTCGGTGCGCCTGAATCTGCCACGTTTCACGCTGCTGGGGGCGACGACCCGGCAGGGAATGCTGTCCGCGCCGCTGCGCTCCCGTTTCGGCCTGAACTGCCGCCTGGATTACTATGAAGCGCTGGACCTGCAACGGATAATCGAACGTTCCGCCCGCATCCTGAATATCGTCATTGAACCGGAAGGAGCCGCGGAAATTGCCGGACGCTGCCGCGGCACTCCCCGGATCGCCAATAATCTGCTCTGCTGGACACGTGATTATGCCCAGGTTAAAGCGAATAACGTCATCAATGCGGCCAGCGCTGCCTCCGCCCTGGCAATGCTCAACATCGACGAAAACGGCCTGGATGAAATGGACAACCGGCTGCTGGAAACGATCATCTGCAACTTCAACGGCGGTCCGGTGGGATTGAAAAACATTTCTGTTTCAGTCAGTGAAGACGAGGGTACCATCGAGGATGTTTACGAACCGTTTCTCATTCAGGAGGGCTTCATGGTGCGCACCCCGAAAGGGCGCCTCGCAACTCCCAAGGCCTGGCGGAAATTAGGTCTGAAACCGGCCGCTGCCGGGGCTCAGCCGGAATTGTTCTAAGGCGCTGGTTGCAAAACGAGTTCTTCTCAAAAATCTGTAATGGAACGCCAACCGTTAATGTCGCCAATGCAGTCCCGAGTTGAGTATCGCTTTTTCAATCGCGGTAAAGTTTTTCCGCGGCATAAAACCGCTCACTTCGTTCGCTGTTTATACGCTCCAAAACTTGACAGCTCAATCAAAAGCGAAGATCATCACTGTTTTCAAAAACAAAAAAACGATTTTTTTGTTTTTGAACTGTTTATCAGCTCTTTTGCCGGGGCGCAGCTCCGTTATGCGGCTTTTTTGACTTGACTTGTAACCCGAAAGGCAAAATACCCGTTCGGAAAAATATTTTCGACATTGATACAGATTTTTGTGAAGAACCAATATTCCGGTCAGAAATATTTTTACGTTCTCTATTTATGCATCCTTATCGCCCGGTTGACGTCTTTGGCATCCTGGCGTTCGCGCAGCACTTCCCGTTTATCGCCCTTCGTCTTTCCTTTGCACAGCCCGATCTCCACTTTGATCAGTCCTTTGCTGAGATAGAATTTCAGCGGCACCAGCGTCAGTCCCTTTTCCCGGGTCTGCTGAAACAGCTTGAGGATTTCCCGTTTATGCAGCAGCAGCGGACGTTTACGCTTGGGATCGTGATTGAACTGGTTGCCCTGTTCGTAGGGCGCGATGTGGACGTTGAGCAGCACCGCCTGACCGTGCTGAATCCGGACATAGGAGTCAACCAGGGAAATATTGCGGGCGCGGCAACTTTTAACCTCGGTACCGGTCAGACTGACTCCCGCCTCATACCGCTCCAGCACCGTAAAATCATGGAAAGCCTTCTTATTGCCGGCCAGGAGGCTGCTGTTATCGGTTTTTCTGTTTTTACCCATGTGACTGGCGACGGTCAATTATCGCCCAGGAAAGGCTTCGCTTTGCGTTCGAATTCGGTTTTAAGGGGATTGTTTTTATAATTGTCCAGCGCCGCGTCGAATTTTTCCAGAAGTTCCCGCTGCTCTTTGGCGAGATGAGTCGGAACTTCGACGAAAACTTTGACGTGCATATCGCCCCGGGCGCCGCCGCGCAATGCCGGAACGCCTTTGCCCTTAATCCGCAAGATGGTTGAATTCTGAGTGCCGGGCGGGATCCGCATTTTAGCTTTGCCGCTGATGGTCGGCACTTCCACGATGCCGCCGAGCGCCGCGACGGCGTAGGAAATCGGCATTTCACAGATAATGTCGTTTCCTTCGCGGTGAAAGACGACATGGTTGCGGACATGGATGAAGACGTAGAGATCGCCCGGCCGGCCGCCGCGCAGACCGCTTTCTCCTTCCCGGGAAACCCGCAGGCGCGAACCGGTATCGACGCCGGGCGGAATATGAATCTGCAATGTTTTTTCGGTATGAATCCGGCCGCTGCCCCGGCATTGACGGCAGGGTTTTTCGATGATTTCTCCGGTTCCCTGACAGGCCGGGCAGGTCTGCCGGATGCTGAAAATCCCCTGGGAAAGCGCGACTTGTCCGGAACCGCCGCAATGGGAACAGGTTTTCCGGCCGCTGCCGGGTTCGCAGCCGGTGGAACTGCATTTATCGCAGGCGGTCAGGCGCGGCAGGATGATTTTCTTGTCAGCTCCGTAGACCGCATCCTCGAAGTCGATTTCCAGATCGTAGCGCAAATCCGCCCCGTCCATGGCGGCGGAGGCGGAACGCCGGGAACTGCCGCCGCCAAATAAATCCTCGAAAATACTGCCGCCCCCCGCTCCGCCGAAAAACTGACTGAAAACGTCCATCGGATCATGAAACCCGCTGCCGCCGAAACCGTGGGTGCTGCGGCCGCTGCTGGTAAACGCGGCATGACCGAACTGATCATACTGAGCCCGTTTGTTTTTGTCGCTCAAGACCTCGTAAGCCTGGGAGATCTCCTTGAATTTTTCCTCGGCCTCCTTGTTGCCCGGATTCTTGTCCGGATGGTACTGGATGGCCAGTTTGCGGTAAGCTTTTTTGATCTCCGCTTCCGTGGCATTTCGGGAAACACCGAGTACTTTATAGTAATCTTCATGCGCCATATGAGCAAATTCCCTTTTTAAGCCTCGCCCGGCTTGTCCGGGGCCGGACCGCTGCTGACCACCACCGCAGCGGGACGGAGCAGCCGTTCTCCCAGTTTATAACCGGCGTTCCACTGCCGGATGACATAACCTTCCTTCACTTCCGCGGAAGGTTCATGGGCCACGGCATTATGTAACTGCGGATCGAATTTTTCGCCCTCGGCATTGAACGGCACAACGTTTAATTCATCCAGCCCTTTCTGATATTCTTTGAGAATCATTTCCAGCCCTTCTTTAATGGCTTCCACGTTGTCGGATTTCTCCGCGGCCGCCATCGCCATACTGAAATGATCGAAAATCTGTAAAAACGGCAATAAGGTATCGGTTTGACCGAACAGCCGGGCACTGGCGATTTCTTTCGCGGTGCGCATCCGGTAATTCTGAAAATCCGCCTTGAGCCGCAATAAATCGTCTTTGGCTTTGTCCAGTTCCGCGCTCAGAACTTCGAGCTGCTCCTCCGGTGCAGTCTCTGCCGCTGTTTCCGCTATCGCTTTCCCGGCAGTACCGGCGCCGATTTCAGTTTCTTCAACAGATTCGACCGCCGCTTCGGATTTTTTCTTTTTCGTCATGAAAATGCTCCAATTTTTTCAATATATGATAAATTCTGTTTTCATCATAAGCCGGAATCGGTTCGAAAACGCATGCCGGACAATATCCGGAACCGTTTAATTTAATCATCCCCGAAAAAAAATCAACCCGCAAACATCCCGGTATCAGTGCTTTTTTACCGCGAAACCCACAAAATACACCACAATCCGGGAATATTAAGCGGCTCAAATGTATCTCTCCGCCCGATCATTTGCCCGGCAAGCGGTCCGACGGGTAAATACTAAAAGTTTCTACAGGAAAAGTTGAAGTACGGGGAAGACCCTCCCCCGTTTCCACTCACTTATTCAGCAGGCAGCCTCAGGACGGCGCCGGTATCGGCGCTGGTCGCTACCAGGGCGTAACGCGCCAGCCAGCCGGTCTTGATTTTGGGTTCGCGGGGCCGCCAGTTTTTGCGGCGTTCCGCGAGTACCGCGTCCGGAACTTCGAGCCGCACGGTCCGGTTCGGAATATCGATGCTGATCAGGTCACCCGGTTCAACCAGGCCGATAACGCCGCCCGCCGCGGCTTCCGGACTGACATGGCCGATACAGGCGCCGCGCGTCCCGCCGCTGAACCGGCCGTCGGTGATCAGGGCAACTTTTTCACCTAAGCCGCGCCCCATGATATAACTGGTCGGGGCGAGCATTTCCTGCATGCCGGGGCCGCCTTTGGGGCCTTCATACCGGATGATGACCACGTCTCCGGGATTGACCCGGCCGCCGAGAATACCTTCGCAGGCTTCCTCCTGGCTTTCAAAAATCACCGCCGGACCGCGGTGCACCAGCATTGCCGGCGCGACGCCGGCGGTTTTCACCACGCCGCCGCGTTCCGCCAGATTGCCGAACAGGATGGCCAGGCCGCCTTTTTCGCTGTACGGATTGTCGAGGCGGCGGATGATGGTCCCGTCCGGCTCAGCGGCGGCGGCAAGCTGTTCGCCCAGGGTTTGACCGGAAACGGTCGGTACGCCGGTTCGAACCAGGCCCGGCCGCTTATTGATTTCCTTCAGAATAGTCATGATTCCTCCGGCCTGATGGACGTCTTCCATATGATAGGGACTGGAGGGGGAAACCTTGGAAATATTCGGAGTCTGGCCGCTGATGGCATCGATGGTTTTCAGATCGAGCCGGAGTCCGGCTTCATTGGCGACGGCCAGGGTATGCAGAATGGTGTTGGAACTGCCGCCCATCGCCATGTCCAGCGTCAGAGCGTTATGAAAAGCGTCGGCCGTGGCGAACTGTTTTGCGGTCGGGCCGCCGGCCAGCGCCATGGCGACGATCCGGCGGGCGGAGGCGCGCCATAACCGGTCGCGTTCCGGGGCGACCGCCAGCAGGGTGCCGTTGCCGGGCAGGGCGATCCCGAGCGCTTCGCAGAGACAGTTCATGCTGTTCGCGGTGAACATCCCGGAACATGATCCCACGCCCGGACAGGAGGTACATTCGATATCTTTGAGTTCGGCGTCGCTGAGCTTGCCGATCTTATGCGCGGCGACTCCTTCGAAAATGGTGATCAGGTCGGTGGTTTTACCCTGAGCGTTTTTCCCGGCCGCCATCGGGCCGCCGGAAACGAAGATGGTCGGAAGGTCGAGGCGCATTGCCGCCATGAGCATCCCCGGAATGATTTTATCGCAGTTGGGAATGCAGATCATCGCGTCGAAAGGATGAGCTCTGCCCATCGATTCCACGGAATCCGCGATGAGTTCGCGGCTGGGCAGCGAATATTTCATCCCCTCGTGCCCCATGGCGATACCGTCGCAGATAGCGATGGTGTTGAACTCGTAAGGCACGCCGCCGGCGCTGCGGATTTCCTCGCAGATGATTTTACCGACTTTGTCCAGATGGGCGTGGCCGGGAACGATATTGGTATAGGAGTTACAGACTCCGATGAACGGTTTGCCGATGTCTTCCGCCTTGATTCCGGTGGCCATCATCAATGAACGGTGCGGCGCCCGTTCGTAACCTTTTTTCATAATGTCGCTGCGCATGGTCTCAACTCCTGTTGATTTTTTCAGGTTTCCGCGATTCGCTTAAACTATTTAATTTAACTTAAAAACCCTTTTTGCCAAATGGATTAAACTAAAATTTGTCATTCAGGGCTTTATTTCAGTCATAATCAGTGTTATTTTTATATAGTATGGCGAAACAAATAAGGAAATTATCCGATATGCTTAACGAAAACGAAATTAAAAAATTCATGGCGGAAAAAATCGGCGAAGGGGTTTCCCTGGCGGAGATCCAGAAACTTATCGAAGAAAAATTTCATGAACGCATGACTTTTCTGGACGTGCGGCTGATGGCGTCGAACCTGGAGGGCATTGACTGGCAGCGGGAAGCGGAAAAAGCGACCGCGGCGGAAAAAACGGCCGCGGAAGTGGAAAAGATCGATGAGGATGACGACGGCCCGGCCGAATCCGACGGCAAATGCGTAGTCGAACTGAGCAAGCTGGTGAAACCCGGCGCCGTCGCTCACGGCAGCGTGAAATTCCCGTCCGGCGCTTCCGGCAACTGGGTACTCGACCAGATGGGACGTCTCGGCATGGAAAAAGCCCACGGTAAACCCACGGAAGATGATTTAAAGGCTTTTCAGACCGAATTGCAGAAACTTTTCTCGCGGGGGATGTAAGGTTCAATAGAGGAGGAGTGAATTATGGCGGCCGCGGTAAAAAAAGGAAAAAGGATTTTAAAGATAATCCTGATCACGTTATCGGCGCTGGTATTGTTTATCCTGATTGCGTTTCCGATTATTACCAGTTCGGCGTTTATCACCGGGATAGCGCTGCCGCTGGTGAGCAATGCCGCCGGGATGCGGATCGCTGCCCGGCAGGTCGATTTATCTTTATTTCAATCCCGTCTTGCGGCCCGGGATATTACCGTCGGCTCCGGCAAAGTACCGCTCGTAAAAGCCGGCCGGCTCGACGGCCGGTTTTCGCTTTCCGACCTGCTGAAAGGACGTTTCGTTTTCAGGGACGTCACCCTCGACAAGGCGACGGTTACAGTAGCCCGGGACGCCGCCGGCAAATGGACTTATGAAGCGGCCGGCGCAACTTCCGCTCCGGCTGCTTCGGAAAAAGCCGCTCCCGCCGGACCAACCCGGACGCCGCGTCAGATTCAAAAGCAAAAACCGGAAAAGGTATTGCTCGATCTGAAAAACATCCAAATAACGGATTCGACTTTTATCCTGGCGACGGACAACGGCGACAACGCCGTCACCCGGCTTGAATTCGATCAGTTGAATATCAGCCTGCCCGAATTCAACAATAACCACCCGGCGAAACTTACCCTGAAATCCAATGTGGCGATAACCAGCGGCAGCGGGATCGCGATCCGGCAGGGAAACTGGAAACTGACTCTGGACGCGGCTTGTGACGATTACTTCCGGCCTTACGACCTCCGGCTTGACAGCCGTCTGGACCAGTTGGCCGGAGTGATTAACGGAGTTGAAATAAATAACGGCAACCTGGCTTTGAATCTGGAGGCGCATGGCGACAGCAAGAGTATTACTGTCAAACGGCTGGGTCTGCGGCAGCAGGACGGACAATGGATAAAAACCGATGTCCAGTTGAGCTCCCGGATCGATTTCGAACCGTTCCAGATAAAAGGCAAATTCAAAATTGCCCCGCTTTCTCCGGAAATAGTGAACATCATCACCCAATTCGCCCGGCGGTTCGATCCGGGCCAAGTCGGAGTAAATTGGACAAGCGATTTCGAATATTCAGCCGCCGGTTTTTCCGGCGCCGGAAAACTTCGGCTGACCCGCACTCGGGCCGCCATTATCGCCGGGGAAAAATACGAGCTGCCGAAATTGCGCCTGGAAGCGAAATATGATCTCCGCCTCGACCGTTCAGCTAACACACTCCGGGTCAAATACTTAACCGCCGAACTGGAGGAACGGGATCAGAAGGTGCTGTCCCTGAGTACCGACCGCGCCTTCACCTGCCGGCTGGACAAAGGCACGGTCGCCAACCGGCAGCAGCCCCGGATCGCTTTGCAGATCCGGCAGCTGGATTTAAGTCTGCTCCGGCTGCTGCGGCTCCCGGAAAAAAATTTCGTCCTGAACGGCGGACGGCTGGATGGCGATCTGGTCTGCGTTCCGAGCTCCGGACAAAAATTATTGTTCGATGCCAACCTGAAAGCCGATAACCTGGATTTCCGGGCGGCGGGACAGCGTTTCCAGAACATCGGCTTCGAACAGCGGCTGTCCGGTTACCTGACCCGGGGCCCCTTCCTCTCGCTGTCCAAGTTTCATCTGAACCTCAACCGCAAACAGAACCCTCTGCTGGAATTTTTCGGCGCCGGCAGCCTCAACCTTAAACAACAGACCGCGGATTTTTCCGTCAAACTGGCGAATTTTTCCAGCCGGAAAATCGCGGAACTGCCCCTGCCTCCGGCGACCCTCGGGAAAATTACTGAAGTCACTTCCAAACTTGAGCCTTTTTCCATAACCGCTTCGGCAGGCGGCAGCGTCAAACTGGATCAAGGCAGCGTCAAACTGAATCCGCTCCACGGCAGCGTTTTCCAGCAGAACCGGAAAGTACTGGCTCTCACGCTGCGGCCGGAGGGCGGCCGGGCGGAAAATTTCGCCCAAAAGGCGGAACTTGCCCTTGAAGTCAAGGATCTGGCGCTCAGCCAATGCCGCAATTTCATCCCCGGCGATACTCTGAGCCAAGGTTATCTGAACGGTAAAATCATTGCCGGAATTGCAGATAACTGGAAGTCGATCACCCTGAATTCCGGTCTCAGCGTTGATAAACTTGAATTATTATGCCGGAAAGAACTGTTCAGAAACCTCCGGTTCACCCTGGATGGTAAAGCCGCGCTGAATAATTTCGATCAACTGAAGATATGGAATTTGAACTGCGGGATGCAGCAGGATAGCCGTCCTGTCCTGAAGCTCAGCGGCGCCGGAAGTCTGGAATCGTCCCGGGGTATCGGTAAATTAGCTTTGAATCTGGACTGTCTGAACCATCATTTCCTTAATCTCCTGACGGCCGGGAAATTCGGGAGCGGAGTACTGAAAGGAGGAATAAACGTCGATATTTCCGAGCGTTTCCGGCATCTCCGGCTCAAATCCGATCTTGACCTCCGGCAGTTGAGCGGCGGCGTTCTCACCGAAACCGTGGACGGAAAAAGTTCGCTCGACCTCGAACTCAAACCCGAATTGTTCCTGTGCCGGAAAATAATCATCGAACTGACCGGAAAAAACGGTAAGATTGCGCTCATCGACGGTTCAACCAGCGTTCCCGGCCGCGGCTCGCAGGCCCCCGTAGTCATCCGGCTGAACTCGAAGATCATCGATGTCCGCAAAATCAAACAATTGTTCGCCCATCCGGAGAAAAACGGTGCGGCAGCCGTAGCCCCGCCCGTCGAATCCACGCTCCCGGACCCGCCCCCCGGCATCCCTCAACCCCTCCGCTTCGACCTCGGCCGGATTCCCTACGTCGTGCTGCTGGATTTGCGCGGCATCAAATGCGATTCTGTCCTCGCGGCGCAGGTGAGCGGCGAAATTTTCGGGCAACAACAAAAAATTGCCCTTAAATCTCTGAAAATAATCAGCAACGGCGATGAACTCACGTCCCAAGGTAATTTTCTGAGTACTCCCCGGGGAATAAAGTATAATTTCGATCTTAAAAGCGATAAGTTCGATTTGACGCCGATCTTTCACGCTTTCCTGCCGGAGCGGCTGAAAACGATGCAGGGTAAAGTGGAAAAGCTGCATATCAATCTGGCGGGCACCGGGCTGCGGCCGGCGCCGTTATGGGACAACCTGGTCGGTTTCGCCAAAGCCGATCTGGCGGATGTGAAAATTCCCAGCAACCTGAATCACACCATGATCGGCCGGATTGTCCTGCTGCCGTTCAGCATCCTGGCGGATATTCAGAAAATGCTGCCGGGACGAGTGCTCCAGTCCCTCGGAGAAGTGCTGCAATTTGTCGATGATTTTCACCATAACCTGAAAACCATCAGTTTTAATGAAGGAAAAATAAATCTGGAATCCGGTGACGGGGTAATCCTGATCAAGGATTTTCATTTCAGCGGCGACATAGTCAAGGAGTTGAGTTTTATCGGTCAGCTCGGTTTGGGATCGCGTTATTTCCTGAGACTGAAATCGAGTCTGAATATCAGCGGCATCATTTTGCCGGTCGACATGAAGGGAACCGTACGGAAGCCGAAAATCAATTATCGCGCCACTACAGTCAATTTCATGAGCACCAATGCGTTCAATATCCTCGACACTACCGGTAAAATCATCGAAAAAGGCAGCGAGGGCGCCCGGGAAATCCTGCACAGTATTTTTCAATAGAAAACTGGCTGGCAGCCTGACTGCCGCAGCCGGTAAGAGGCCGGCAAACTGTTTTTATGATATTGCTTTGTCCCGGGAAATCTGCTATACTGAAGGGCAGAAGTGTTTGCAGCAGGTCCCCGGCAGGTTGCCGCTTTTGTTCAGAATCCGGTAAATTGCGCCGGGAGGGGTGGATTTTGCAGGGGCTTTGGAGGGTGTACGTTTTTCCACAAGCGTATTCCGGGCAGTAATCGGTTACTTATTAACGACATGGAGGGCACAATGGGAAAAAAGGTCATGAAAAATTCCCCGGTCGGGAACCGGGAAACCGCAACATCGTCTCCCGATGAGTTTGCGGCAAGAATCGAGCAATTGGAAAAACTGTTAATTCACACCAGGCAGAAAAGAGTCCGGCAAAGTGTCGTGGTGTGGAGCTGTACAGTCATCCTGATTGCCGTTTGTGCATGGTTTCTGGTCTCATTTCACCGTCTCATCCGCAATTACGACACTAAGCTGCTGACTCAGGAGTTGCAGGGAAATGCGGGGATCATCATCCAATCTCCTCAATTTGAGGCGGTAATCCTGGATATGAAAAAAATTTTCCTGCCGGCTTTCGAAAAGGCATTGAAATCCGAGTTGAGTGCCGATACGCCGAAACTGCAAGCCGAAGCCGAAGCTGAATTACGTACTATAAGAGAATTTATCCTTACCAATATCCAACAGGATTTCATTAATCAAATCCGCCGGGACCTGGTTAAGATCGAGCAGGATTTGCTGAAGCGCTATCCGGATTTGAATGCCGCGCAACTGGAGGACGCCTATAAAAAGGCCTCCGAGCTGTTTGCCGATAAGCTTACCGCATCACTCAATCGTTCCGTTACCCTGGCGGTCAATAAACTGGCCGGGCTTGACGAGACGTTCCGGCAGTTTAAAAACGACCGCCGGTACCAGGAGCTGAGCAGAAAATCCGTCCCGGAAGTGGAAACCCTGCTGCTGGAATCGGCCCTCGAGCTCTGGATCTATGACTTGAATCCCGCCAAGGGTCAAGAACCGATCCGACCGGAAATTAAAAAACCAGCCAAAAGGAACAAGTGATCATGAATAAAGAACTAGCGGAAAAAATGGATGGTCTGCTCACCCGGATAGCCCGGGAGGACAAACGGGCGGCTTCCTCTTTTGCGGTTTCAATCATTTGCCGGGTTTTCCTCACCTTGCTGTGCGCCGGTTCCTTGACTTATACTATCCTAACTTTCAGCGCCATGGCCACACCCCGCAATCTGGCGATTGTGGTCAATGAAAAGATTCGCGATTCCATTCCGTCCCTGCGTACTGAGCTGCAGGCTGAACTGCCGGAACAGGCGAAAGTGCTGGCCAAAAACACGCTCGGTTTAATGCACCATATAATTCCGCTAACGGGCGACCTGGCGAAAACCCAGTTGGAACTCAGGTTCAACCAGGTAATGGAACATTATCAGGTTCAGCGGGAAAAAATATTGGAAGACATCTGTTCCCGGGTCTTGGATAAAATCGCGCAAGACAAGGACATTGTAAAAAACCGCACTTTGGGGGAAGTTCTGGCCGTCCAGTTGGCTGATGAATGCGACCGGGAAATACGGAAAATCATTAACCAGGAGTTTTTTGCGGAAATCGACCGGCTTCAGGTCCAGGTGGAACAACTGCGTTCAACCCCCGAAAAAATTATGACGCGGTCGCAGGCGGCTAAAAAACAGTTGATCACCTGCTGGATTTATTTGGTAGACAATA
Source organism: Victivallaceae bacterium (assembly GCA_028718375.1). Lineage (GTDB taxonomy): Bacteria > Verrucomicrobiota > Lentisphaeria > Victivallales > Victivallaceae > JAHOYW01. The sequence continues at coordinate 19,484 of JAQULZ010000045.1, forward strand.
AAAATATCGAGGAAGAAGGCCTTATCGGAAATACCGCTTCGTTCCTGACCCGCGCCGCCGAAAGTTTCCTGTCGGCTAAAAACTGAATATTAAAAAACGCCAAAAAACGGATTAGCTCAATCCGACTTTTTGCGCTTGTTTTTTCCCGGAAATTTCAATTTTTAGAGATTCCCATAAGAATAAGCAGAAAAGCCGGCAGTTAAAAATAGCGATTTGATCAAATCATATACCAAGTTGCAATCAAAAATATGGAGTTCTTCGCCGGGTTATGACATAAACAAGTTCAAAAAGCGAAAAACCTGAAAGACCAACTCTCACTATTCCATTCCGTCATAAAGTAAAGTCACGCGGCTATGCCGCGCCCCTTCGGGGAGTTATACAATTTTTGACTTGACTGTATGACTCCACAGGACGGGGAATCCATATGTTTCAGGGAAAACAAACAGTTTGTTTTTCCCTGAAAGCAAAGTCCCTGCCGGTCGGGTTCTCGTTTTGGTCAAGTGGAAAAACTTATAACGGATTTTACTTGGCTAAATTCGTAGTATCTCCCTTATAGTAAAACAGTAAAGTGTAAAATATTTTTAAATTTTACTGTCTACACTAATTTCACCTTTAAAAGTTCCAGGATTTTCTTTTGTT
>JAQULZ010000046.1 GCA_028718375.1 Victivallaceae bacterium
CGGGAAAAAACCGTAAAAAATATCGTCCTGGTTATTGTTCCGCTGTTCGCCGCTCTCTATATCCTGTATTTGTGGATATATATTTCGCGGCACATCGTTAAACCGCTCACCGAGGCGGCCGACTTCTCCAACCAGCTTTCCGGCGGGAAATTTCCCCTCAAACTGCAAACCGGAAGCGCCAGCAATGAAATCGTCATCCTGACCAAAAGCCTTAATTACCTGCGGGACCGGCTTCATAATACCATCAAGAAACTGGAGAAAAGCCATGAACGGGAAAAAAATGCCCGCCTCGCCGCGGAAAAAGCCAGTAACCTGAAATCCGGTTTTCTGTCGCGTTTATCCCCCGAACTGCGGACTCCCCTGAACTCCATTAACGGTTATATCGAAATCATCCGCGATGAACTGCGCCAGGGCCGCGATGACCGGCTGCCGGAGCGGATCGGCAACATCTCCCGCAACGCGAAAATACTCAATCGGCAAGTCGCCAATCTGCTGGACATCGGCGAGCTGGGCGGGGGACAGAAATATCTGAACGTCACTGAATTCAATACAGGGGATTTCATGCGGGAACTGCTGGAATACTGCTCTTTCTGTCAGCAGGAAAAAGATATTACGCTGGTCAATCATCTCTCGCCCGGAATGCCGGAAAAACTCAACACCGACCGCGAGGCGCTGTCACTGCTGCTGAGCAGTCTGATCCGGGCGGTAACCCGGGTCTCGAGGCCGGGCGAGGTCATTTCCTGCGGCTGCGAACCGGTCAATGACAAGCTCGTATTCTGGGTTCGCGACAACCGGCGGGCCGAGCCGTACGAAAATCTGGCGGCGTTATTCAAGCGCCTGACGCCGGACAGTGATTTTTCCAGTACGGCGACCCCGACGATGCTGAATATGATGCTGGCCGCAACTAAAGCCGCTGGTCTGGGGGCGGAGCTCAACGCCGAAAGCCGCGAAAATGCGGCATGCGAATTCACCGTAACTTTCCCGGCCTGGGATATTGTCAGCGAAAGTTCGGTCCTGTCGCCAAGGCTGAATATCGTCTTAAATTATGCGGAACGCGAGGAAGACGTTGTCTTCGAATCCGATGAAAACCAGGATCTTGCGCTGGAAGCGCCGCGGTGCTCAAAACACTTCCGGGTGCTGGTGGCGGAAGACGATAAGGATAATGCCGAAATTCTCAACACATTGCTTACTGCCGACGGCGAAGAAATTCAGCTGGTCGATAACGGCCCCGGCTGCATAGAAGCCCTGGCCGAAGATAAGACCGATATTCTGGTTTTATCCTTATTCCTGCCGGAAACGGATATTTTCACGCTGGTCAGGAAAATCCGCGCGACCAAAGGGCCGAAGGAACTGCCGATCATCGTAGTGACCGGTTACCTGAGTCAATATGACCGGCAGCGCCTGATCGTCTCCGGCGTCAACCGCTGTTTCATCAAGCCGTTGAACTTCGGGCAGTTCCGGCAGATGATCAGAAACCTGGCCGGTTAATGCCGTTCAAGCCGAAGCGGCTGCAAGGAAACGGCCGAATATCCGGTTGCTGAAGGCCGGGTCCCGATGGCGTTCGGCATGGAACTGCAAGCCCAGCCGGAAGCCTTTGCCCGTACCTTCGATCGCCTCTGCCACTCCGTCATCGGCTACGGCGGTGATTTTCAGACCATTTCCCAACGCCGCCGGATCAACCGCCTGATGATGGCAGGAATTGACCTGAAAATCGGGTTTTCCGGTCAGTTCCCGCAGGAGGCTGCCGGCAGCAATCCGGCAATTATGATATTGCTCGCCGTAATGTCCTGCGGCCGTCGGCAGATGCTGAATAATTTTTCCCCCCAAGGCAATGTTGAGCAATTGCTCGCCGGCACAGATTCCCAGCACCGGAATATCCCGGGCCAGAACCGCTTTCATCAGCCGGAATTCGAATTCCGGCCGCAACCGCAAAGAAGCCTTGTTTTCAGGGGCGTCCGGCTCATTGAAGAACCGGGCGGGATAATCCGGGCCGCCGATGAAGACACAGCCGTCCAGGAGTTCAGCAAAAAGTTCGATTCGTTCGGAATCCTCGGTACAGGGAATCAGCAAGGGAAAGCCGCCGGCGGTGAAAACCCGGCCGATATAAAGCTCCGGTACCTGAATCCGGTCGCGAAAAGAACTTTTATAATCGTCCCCGTATTGGAAATGGGTACTGATCCCGATGACCGGACGAGTCATAGTTTTCAGTTTCGAGGTAAAACCGGTCTGGCGCATAAATCCGGATTCCATAACTTTGCGGGGGGATCAGGGTTTGAATTTGCGTTCCAGCAGGGAAAGCGAACGCCGCATGTTTTCGTCTTTCGCACAAAGCTCCGGCACTTTTTTCCAGGCATTCATGATCGTCGCGTGGTTTCTGCCGAAAGCATTGCCGATTTCGGGATAGGAAAATCCCGTCAGTTTGCGGCAGAGGAACATCGCCACCATGCGCGGCTGGGCAATGTTCTTCGGTTTCTTGTCGCTTAACAGGTCGTTGACCCGGATTTCGAAATGTTCCGCCACCACCCGCTGAATCGCTTCGATCGAAACCAGTTGGGAGGCAGTTTCCTCTTCAAGCAGTCTGCGCAGCAAACGTTCCGCCTGTTCAACGTCGAGATCCGCCACCGACATCGCGGACGCGAATGCCACCAGCCGGAACAATGCCCCCTGCAACCGGCGGACGCTGGAATGAATATGGTTGGCAATAAACTGCAGTACCTCGTCACTCAGTTTAACCAGATGCTCCTCCTGCATCATCCGCAAAATCGCCAGCCGGGTCTCAAAACCGGGGATGCTGATTTCAGTGGCCACACCGGATTCGAAGCGGGAGACCAGCCGCGCCTCCAGACCTTTGATTTCACTGGGCTGCTTGTCGGAAGTCAGGATTATCTGCTTGTTCTGGTTATATAATGAATTGAAGGTATTGAAAAATTCTTCCTGAAGCTGGGTCTTATTGCCGAGCATATGGACATCATCCACCAGCAGAATATCAATGTCCCGGACGAAACTGCGGAATTCGGAATGGTTCTTGTTGCGCAGCGAGTCAACGTAATTATTCAGAAATTCCTCGCAGGTGATGTAGCGGACGCAGGTGGCCGGCTGACGTTCCACCATATGGTGGGCCACCGCCTGAAGCAGATGAGTTTTGCCGGTCCCGGTGCCGCCGTAAATGTAAAGCGGATTATATAGACCGGGATTCTCGGCGGCCGTCCGGGTCGCCGCATAGGCATAACGGTTCTCTTCGCCGACCACGAAATTATCAAAGGTATGACGGCTCAGACAATTGCCGGGCCTGACCGTTTTCGCCCGCCTGGCGGACGGAGATTTGGCTTTGCCTTTCGGTTTCTCCGGTTTCCTCTCCGGCAGATAACCGCTTTTGAAACTATACGAGTAATCCCGGCCTTCAATATTCGTCAGGACCGCCGTCAGCAGATCATCGAAATTGTCTTTCAGCCAATCCGCGAAAAAATCATCGGAAACCCCTAAAACCAGGGTATTCTCATTCAAGGTCAGCGGAACGATATTCTGAAACCATTGTTCGTAGGTGGTGAGATGAATTTGCTGTTGTAATCGCGCTGCGGCCACCTGCCAGATTTCGACCACATCAAAATTCGCCGCCTGCATTTCTTTCAAAACCCTTTTACCTTTATATTATCCATACTTCAAAAGTTATCAACAAGTTGGGGTAAGACCCCGCAGACCGCCGTGCAAACGTCTGAAAATAAAACCGGACAATAAATTTCAGCCACTTTTCAGACCAGTTTTATAAAAACGCTTTTTGGGGGAGAAACCAGTTAATTTCAGCTCAAAAAGACCTTATCAACTTAAAAAACTGTCAACCCGGCCCGGTCCCGCATCGGATACGGTATTTGAAACCCGGTCATTATAAGCAAGTTACGGTAAAACCGCTAAAAACCCCACAACTTATTAACAACTTATTAACAACCCGGAATTCCTTCCCCCATACGGGCGACTATAGCTAACGTATGACGAAAAAATCAATATGCAAATTAAAAAGACAAACTTTTTTGAAAAAAAATTTTCATTACGCCGCAGGCCGTTTTAATAAGTTCTTCTCAAAAATCTGTAATGGAACGCCAACCGTTAAGGTGGCCAATGCAGTCCTGAGTTGAGTATCGCTTTTTCAATCGCGGTAAAGTTTTTCCGCGGCATAAAACCGCTCACTTCGTTCGCTATTTATACGCTCCAAAACTTGACAGCTCAATCAAAAGCGAAGATCATCACTGTTTTCAAAAACAAAAAAATTGTTTTTTTGTTTTTGAACTGTTTATCAGCTCTTTTGCCGGGGCGTCGAGTCAAGTTAAAAAGCCGCATAACGGAGCTGCGCTCCGGCCCTTCGGGCACTTATAGGCTTTTTACTTGACTTGTAAGCCGAAAGGCAAAATACCCGCTCGGAAAAATATTTTTGACATTGATCCAGATTTTTGTGAAAAACCGTTTTATATAGAAAAGCATAATCTGAAACCGGCAAAAAACAAGCAAAAAACAGAAGATTTTCCGCCGGCCAGTCATAACTGTTTGCAAATGAAATGAATTGCCGTTAATGTATCTTCCGGTACAATTGCCGAAGTTTTGCAATCCGGTTTGACAATCGGGCAAAGTGTGTTTATACTCGATTTGACGGCAGTATCGTGATGAAGTTTTTTTTAGAAAAAAGTTTTCTGCAAGGCAGGATTGATAACAGGGGATTTTCAGCTATGGAGCGGAAACGGAGTTTATATATAGCCGATTATTGTTTAACCCCGCACAAACGGATAGAGCACGGAGCCATTTTGTGCCAGGAGGACAGAATTCTGGCCATCGGCGGAGCTTCCGCCTTTGCCCGCGAGGAAGGCCTGGAAGTGATCGAATTCGCCAATATTTACAGCATGCCCGGATTCATCGATTCGCATCTCCACGGAGCGGGCGGTTTCGATTGTTCTTCGGCTTACGCCGGTAAAGAACGACTCGAGGATATGAGTTCGGTGCTGGCGCGTCATGGCGTAACGGCCTTCGTCCCGACGGTGGTCTCGGCGCCTTCCGGGCCCATGCTCGAAAACCTGGCGGCACTGGCAGACATGATAACGGCCGGGGTTTCCGGTGCAGACCCGATCGGAATCCATATCGAAGGTCCGTTCATCAATCCGGAAAAACACGGGACGCAACTGCCGGAAGACCTCAAACCGGTGGATTTGGGGTTCTGCCGCGAATTGATCCAGGCCGGCCGGGGGAAGGTGAAAAAAATGACTCTCGCGCCGGAACTCGATCACGCGGTGGAACTGATCGAACTGCTTCTGGAAAACAATATCATGCCTTCGATGGGGCACAGCGTCGCCGATGAAAAAGCCACGCTGAAAGCAATCGATGCGGGAGCTCATTACTGTACGCATCTGTTCAACGGCATGCCGGCCCTGCATCAGCGGGATGTCACTCTTACCGGCGTGGCACTGACCGATTCCCGGGTCAATATCGAACTGATCATCGACGGTCATCATCTGCACCCGCGCATCATCGACCTGGCGTGCCGGTGTAAACCGGAACATCAGGTGAGCGGCATCAGCGACGCGGTGATGGCGGTTGAAATGGCGCCGGGCACCTATCATGTCGGGGCCGCGGCTTTCAAAATTACCAACGGAATAGCTCAAACCGCGGACGGCCTCTTAGCCGGTACCACCACGCTGCTGGATTCCGGCTGGCACAGCCTGATGACTTACAGTCATATGGAGGCTACCCGCGCCGCCGCCTGCGTAACCGCCAATCCGGCGCTGACCATGGGCCTGGAAGACCGGGGCATTCTGCTGCCTCAGAAACGGGCTGACATTGCATTTTTCGAATGCGGCACCAACCGGCCGGTAATGACGGTATGCCAGGGCAAAATCGTCTTTGACGCCGGGATAAACCGGAAATGACGGAATATCAGCTTCTCGACAGCGGCGATTGCCGTAAACTGGAACAGGCCGGGTCTTACCGCCTGATCAGACCGGCGCTCAACGCCTTCTGGAAACCGGCGCTGCCGCGATCCGAATGGGAACAGGCGGCGGGGGTTTTCACCCGCGATGCAAGCGGCGGCGGCACTTGGGAATGGCGGCGGAAACGGCCCGAATCCTGGGTAATCGAATGGGGCGGCTTGAAGCTGAAAGTCCGAGCTACCAATTTCGGCCATCTGGGATTTTTCGCGGAACAGCGCGACAACTGGGACTGGTTCAGGAAAGTGATCCCGCAACTGGGAGCGGAAGTCGCGACGCTGAATCTGTTCGGCTATTCCGGAGCCGGATCGCTGGCGCTGGCGGCGGCGGGCGCCCGGGTTACGCACCTCGACGCGGCCCGGGGTATGAACGAATGGGGCCGGGAAAACCTGGAGCTCAATTCGCAAATTCCCGATTCCATTCGCTGGATTACCGACGATGTCCAGAAATTCGTGACGCGCGAAATCCGGCGCGGCGGTAAATATAACGGGATCGTCCTCGATCCTCCGACTTTCGGCCGGGGCGCGAAAGGCCAGATATGGAAAATCGACCAGTACCTGATGGAGTTATTGCAGGCCTGCCGACGGCTGAAAGCGGATTCCGGACCGTTTTTTGTTGTCCTGAGCTGTCATTCGCCGGGCTATTCCCCGCTGGTGCTGGAACGGCTGCTGACGGATGCGTTCGGGGGCGGGGAAATTTACGGCGGGGAAATGACCATTCCCGAAAGCTCCGGCCGAATGCTGCCCGCCGGCAATTACGCCCGGCTGCGGATAAACGGCTGAACCCGGGGTAGTGTCAAAAATAACATGAAAAAAAATGAAAAAAGGCGGATGCAACGCCTCGGTGATCCAACGGCCGAAAACGTTGGTCGCTCATCTCCAATGAGCGAAAGTATTGCGCGGCTTGCCGCGACCGAGCAGTACCGCTCTCGAAAAGCGATATTTTCAAAAAAGAACGGAGTGGAGTTTTTGAAAATGTTGAGCGTTCGAGCCGGATTCGAACGCATAACGTTACTTTATCGCCACTTCCTTGTCAAGGCGCAAAATCGAGCTCCTTACAGTCGCTGTTTATACGATTTTGGCCGTTGACAAAAAAGCAGCGATAAAGTGAAACGGGAAGTGTTCTGAAAAACAAAAAAGCTTTTGTTTTTCAGTGAATAAAAGGGGAATAACGAAAAAAAATACGCAACGAATTAATAATTAACAATATAAATAAAAATTAGTTCAAAAAATTTTGACAGAACCGAACCCGGAAAAAGGAGTTTGACATGAACGGTCCGGAATTACTGACGGCGAGTTTCAATCCGGCCGTCCTGCCGGCGGTGAGCAGCATCGGGTGGGAATGGCCGGCGGTCGGATTATTGCTGCTCATAGCCGTATTTTTTCTCCTCCGGAAACCTGAAAACCGGTTTAAAAAACAGCGACCGGCAACCGGGAACAATTATTGCGCCGCACTCCGGGGACCTGCGGAAAAAAACCTTTGTTTATGGGACGACGGTCTGATTTTCTCCGGTTTCCGACTCCAGGGAACAGATTTGCGGACGGCCGATTTATACGGCGCTTATCTGCGGGACCGGCGGCTGCGCGACCGGGGCCTGGACGGCCGGCTTCAGCCGTTGTTCATTTCCGACGCTGACGCTTATGCCGCGCTGGACTTGAGCGGGATTTATCTGAAAAACGCCATCTGGCAGGATTGTCTGTTAAACGGGGCGGACTGGGGGCGTTTCGATTTAAGCGGCCTTTATCTGCGCGGCATCGGTTTAACGGGAATTGACCCCGGCGAATTGCTGAAGTCCGATGAATCCGCAGCCGGCGACTGTTTTCTGCCGGAGTCCTGCCTCAGCGAAAATTCACAGCCGCAATAGTTCTGGCGGTAAAAACCGAACTCGGCGCTGAGCTCGACGCTGCGCCGGAAACCGTCCCGTTTCTTGAAGTCCCGGGCTTCAAAACCGGGACGGCACCGGCCGGTCTCAAATATCAGGCGGGAATTTTTCTGCGGACTGACGGTCAGGGCAGTGGTGAAACCCGCAATCCCGTCCGCCGCCGCCCGCCGGGCGGCGCGTTCCAGATTCCAGGTGAAACATTTAAGGCAGCGCCGGCCTTTTTCCGGCTCCGACTCCAGACCGCGCACCGCTTCCAGCCACAGGTCGTGACGGTAAGGGTCAATTTCCAATCCAACCTCGAAAATCCCGGCCAACCGCTCCACATGACTCAGGCGTCGGTCAAATTCCGCTTTGCAGTCGATATTGGAATTGGAAAAATACAAAATCACCTCGCGCCCTTCCGCCAGCAACCGTTCCACACAGGCGGAACCGCAGGGCGCGCAGCACACATGCAGCAATATTTTCCGGTTTTCCGCCATGGTTCCGTTCCCCAAGCCTACCAATTAAAGTTATCATTTATTTCGTGGTTTATTTTTTTTATTTAGTCGATACTGAAAAACCCTTTAACGACTTAGGGTTGAGTAATTTATTTTATCAACCCCCGGTTTTTTATTGCCGGCTTTTCCGCTTATTCTTATATTTTCCGTAAAAATTGCTTTAAAAATCTTTACGGTACAGTTAAACGGTTACAGTCTCTTTTGTCCATACTCTTCGTTAGTTTCAGCTTCGCGTACGCCGGTACGCGTCAGCTTCACTGCCTCGATTATGAAACAAAATAGACTTTTTCAGTATCGACTATTTAAGGAGAAAGCAGTTTCACCGCTTCCTGATCGCCGTTTTTTGCCGCTTTTTCGAGCCATTTTATCCCTTCTTTCTCATCCTGCCGGGTGCCGAGGCCGCGAAAATAACATAACGCCAGCCGGCGCTGAGCCCGCGGATTGTTCTGCATCGCCGCCCGTCTGAACCAGAAAAAAGCCGCCGGCAGGTTCTTCTGTACCACGTTCCCGGATTCGAAATAACAGGCCAGATTAAACTGCGCATGAACATTGCCCTGCTCGGCGGCTTCCAGGAAATATTTAATCCCTTTACGCTCGTCTTTTTTCACCCCGATCCCCTCGACGTAAAATACTCCAAGTTTGAAAATCGCAAAACTGTTATTCTGAGCCGCGGCCCGCCGGTACCATTCCAACCCCGCCTTGAAGTCCGGTTTGACGTATTTGCCCTCGCAATAATATTCCCCCATTTTCACCTGGGCCATCGATAAACCGAGTTCGGCGGCCCGCCGAAATAAAGTTAAAGCCCGCTGTTCGTCCGTCCGGACTCCCTGGCCATACTGATAGCAATATCCCAGTTTGCCGATGGCCTCCGGATTGCCTTCTTCAGCGGCCTTATTCAGATAATACAGCATTTTAGTTTCATCTTTCGGACAGCCGATCCCATAATAAAAACAGTCGGCCAGTTTGCATACGGCAATCGAATCGCCTTTGCCCGCAGCGATTTTAAGCAGTTCCAGCGCCTTTTTTTTATCGGCCTCCGTTATCAGGTTCAGGGGGTTCTTCAGGATAAAAATGGCCACCTGGCGAATTGCCGGAACATAACCGGCCAGGGCCAGTTCCTCCATCAATTTCCGGGCGCGGCGGTAATCGGGCGGAACTTCAGGGGTCTTATCCCGCCCTTCAGTCAGCGCGGGAATGCCGTTCAGACAATCCATCGCCAATTGATATTTGGCCGGTTTCGAACCTCCGGCGGCGGCCTTGCCGTACCAGATAAAAGCCCGGTAGCGGTTCTTGCTCAGCCCCAGCCCGTATTCCAGGCAGACGGCAAAATTATATTGCGCGTCGGGATTATTCTGCTGGGCCGCCTTGCGATACCAATGGACCGCCAGGGTATAGTTCTGCGGCCGTTTGACCCCGTAAAAATATTCGTTCGCCAGTTCTAATTGCGCTTCGGCATCATTCTGTTTGGCTTTCTGACGCAAGGAATCCGCCGGCCGGGAATCCGGCTCCCCGAAAACTTCGATACCGGGCCGGATTCCCAACAACAACAGCATCCCAAACAAATACCGACAGCGTTTCGTTTTCAACCTCCGGTTGCGGCCGGATACGGCTCACTGGTTTTTAAGCTGCTGGACTTCCTTTTTCAGCTCATCGAACTTGCCGGCGAGGCGCTGTACCTTCCGCGGCAGGGCCAGGCGCGTCATGAACAGCCGTTGTTCCTCGGCGGGAGTACCGACCATAATCGCGCCGGCCGGGACGCTTTTGGCCACCGCGGAAGTCGCAGCCACCTTAACTCCGTCGCCGAGCGTAATATGACCGTTGACGCCGGCTTTGGCCGCGAGAATCACGCCGCGGCCGAGCTTGGCGCTGCCGGCAATACCGGCCTGGGCAATGATGATCGAAGATTCGCCGATCTCGACATTATGCGCCACCATGACCTGATTGTCGATCTTGACGTTGCTTTTAATCCAGGTTTTTTCGAAGCGGGCGCGGTCGATCGTAGTGTTAGCGCCAATCTCGACGTCATCGTCAATCTGGACAATCCCGGTCTGGGGAACCTTTATTATGCCTTCCGGGCCGGGCACGAAGCCGAATCCGTCCGCTCCGATCACCACTCCCGAATGCAGGATATTTTTATTGCCGATGATACAGCGGTGCATGATCGTGACCCGCGGGGCAATCTGATTGCCCCGGCCGATTTTCACCTCCTGTCCGATAAAAGTACCGGCGCCGATCACGGTATCGTCGCCGATTACTGAATTCGCCTCGATCACGACGTTAGGACCGATATAAACGTTTTTGCCGACAGTAACGCTCGGATCAACTATCGCGGACGGATGAATTCCCGGAACATAAGTAACCGGCGGCGGAGCAAATACCGCCAGGATTACGGCAAAAGCCGCATCGACATTGGAACAAATGATAAAAGTATGTTCGCCGGTAAGTTCCGGTTCCAGTTCTTTATCCGCCAGAATAACGCCGGCCCGGGCTCCGGACAGCAGGGGAAGATATTTTTTGTTGCCGATGAAAGTGATCCGGTCCGGCCCGGCGATTTCCAGCGAGGCGGCGCCGGTAACGACAACTGCCGGATTACCGATCAATTTGCCGCCGACCATTTCTGCCGCCTGCTGCGCAGTAAGTGATTTCATGGATTTTCCTTAGTTATGAATTTTATGAATGATTCGCTAAAATCAGGAGTTCATTTTCGTCAGCGCAGACTGGAGTCTTTATCGCTTTGGGAATCGGCGTCCGGCTGGCCGCGGTTGAGGTTTTTCAATATTTCGGCGCTGATGTCGAACTGGGGACTGCTGTAAGTGATCAGCGGAATCGTGTTAAGAGTCCGGCCGGATTTATCCAGTACGAGATTGTATCCTTTAAGCACGGCGTAACTCCTGATTTCGTTATAAATTTCGTCCAGGAGTTTTTCATGCATTTTAGTCAAAAGAACTTTATATTCCCGGCTTTTCTGCTCGACATATTGTTCCAGTTCCGCTTCTTTTTTCTTGAATTCCTGATATTTTTCCTGGGCGGCCAGGCGTTTTTTTTCGCGTTCGGCATTGGACAGGGCGATATTCTGAGAAGCATCCCGCAACATCTTGAATTCCTCCTGCAGCTTCAGCCGCGATTCGCCGAGTTTTTTCGCCCAGGCCTGGTATATACCCTGTTTCTGTTTGAGCACCGCATCGGTTTGTTTGGTTTTGTAATACTCCTGGAATATTCTATCCATATCGACCACGGCTATTTTCAACTCCGCCGCGGCCGCGGCGGCAAACCACAGAGTAAGCCACCCCATAGTCAGCAGCAGTTTTCTCAGCATGATCAACCTCCCTTGCAAGTTAACGTCCGGCCCTGATTCACCGGCGCTTACGCCTCATATTTGGTTTCATGTACCTGTTTCCGGGCCAGTTCGACGATTTCCAGCAATTGCTTTTCCTGCAATTCCCGCGGCAACGCGGAAAAGGCATCCAGCAGAATTTTTTCATCGCTGGACAACTCCGAATACCGGGCCGTACCCGCCTTACGGGCTTTCATATTGGCATTTGCTTCAGCGCTTTTAGCCAGATAGGGATGAATCAGCGGATAAAGTTTATCCCAGCTTTCTTTTTTGATCGAATTCGTTTTACGACTGAGATATTTACTGACCGTTTCAATATTGACGTTGGCCTGTTGCGAAAATTCCGAAATCGAGCCGACGGCGTCAATACAGTTGTGGAGCGCTTTAATGATGTCTTCGGTTATCTGCATAGCCCATGGTCTCCATATTGCCTAAATTCGGTTACCCCGAAATCCAACCGGATAATCCTGATTTCGGATAATATACTGTTTATCGGCAGGATAGCAACCGGAAAACATCAATTATCCAACATTGCCCGGATGGCTGCGAGGCGTTTACTTACCTCTTCCCGGGGCAGGGGCTTAATCAATTCCTCGGGAGTACGGACATCGACCAGGTCTTCGGGCAGGTATCTGAGAAATTCCGACGGAAACTGATTCCGTTCTACTCCTTTGTCCGGACGGGAAGCGGAATAAGTTATAATCAACTGCTTCCCGGCGCGGGTGAGCGCGACATAAAACAGCCGCAGTTCCTCGTCCGTTGAATTTTCGCTGACGGCGCGCTGATGCGGAAAAACGTTCTTTTCCATCGCCACCTGAAAGACATACGGATATTCCAGGCCTTTGGCGGCATGCACCGTAGTCAGGGTAACTCCGCGGCCGTCCGAATTGTTTTCCGCGATTTTGTCGTTTTCTTCCAGCAGCGCATAGCTTTCGAGGTAATCCTGGAGCTTGACGGCAGTTGCGGAGTTTTTTTCAAACGCGGCCACGGCACTGATGAATTCGCCGACGTTCTCCCGGCGTTTCTGGGATTCCGCGCGGTCTTTGTAGATTTTCTGCAAACCGTCCAGATAACCGACGTCGGTCAGAAAACTGCCGACTTTCACCGCCAGGCCGCCGGGCCCGGCGAATACCTCCCGGTAACGCTCAAAAACCGCGCCGAACGCGGCGGTCGCAGCGGCAGCGGCCGGAGAAAACTCCCGGCGGCAGGCTTCATCCGTCAACAGCGCAAAAAACGGCCGGAAACCGGTCGCCCGGTGCCGCTTCAGAATATCAACCGTTCTGCCGCCCAGCCCGCGGGGAGGCAGATTGAGTACCCGCAGCAGGCTTTGGTCGTCCGGCGGATTGACCAGGACTTTCAGATAAGCGACGGCGTCTTTGATTTCCTTGCGGTCGAAGAATTCCTGTCCCCCCACCATCCGGTACGGAATCGCGGCGCGCCGGAAGGCCATTTCCAAACTGCGGGACAGGTGATTCGACCGGTAAAGCACGGCAAAATCATTATAACTGCAAGCCGGATCGTCCGCGATCTTACCGGCGATGTAATCGGCAACGAATTCCGCTTCCCGCTCGGCGTCGGCCGCTTTTACCAGCAGCAGGTTTTCTCCCGTTCCCCGCGCCGACCAGAGCTGCTTGGCGTAACGGCGGCCACTGGAGCCGATCACGGCATTGGCCGCGGCCAGGATTTTGGCGGTCGAGCGGTAATTTTGTTCAAGTTTGATCGACTTCGCTTCCGGGAAATCCGCGCTGAAGTCGAGAATATTGCTGACGTTGGCGCCGCGCCAGCCGTAAATGCTCTGGTCGTCATCGCCAACCACGCACAAATTCCGGTGTTCCGCCGTCAACTGCCGGATAACGGCCAACTGCGCGTCATTGGTATCCTGGTATTCATCGACCAGCAGATAGCGGTAGCGCTGCCGGTACTTATCCAGGACTTCCGGAAATTCAGCGAAAATGCCATGCACCAGCAGCAGCATATCGTCAAAATCCACTACGTTCTGGGCTTCGAGCAGATTCTGGTATTCCTCGTAAACCCGGGAAAAACGCACTTGTTCAGGGCTTTCACCGCCATCCGCCAGTTTCTTCGCCTGCCGGGGGAAACAGAGGCGGTTTTTCATCCGGCTGATATAGTCTTTCGCCTGGTTAACCGGCGCCTCGTTTTTAGGGAAGCCGAGCGCGGCGGCCGCCTGCCGGATCAGACCGTTCCGGTCGGACTCGTCGACGATGCCGAAATTCGGCAGATAATGCAGTTTCCCGATCTCCCGGCGCAGGACTTTCACGCAAAACGAATGGAAAGTGCCGAGGGTGAGTTTTTTGACTTGTTCCGGGTCGACAAGCGCACCGAGGCGCTCCTTCATTTCGCGCGCGGCTTTATTGGTAAAGGTCATGGCGAGAATGTTTTCCGGGTTAATCCCCTGATCAAGCAAATAGGCGATCCGAAAGGTAATCACCCGGGTTTTGCCGGTTCCCGCCCCCGCCAGCACCAACACCGGACCGGTGATGGTCTTCACCGCTTCCGCCTGCTGCGGATTAAGCAATTTCGCGAGCTCGGCGTCGGTCATCTACACGGTTTCCACGGCAATGTCAAAAGCGGTGTCACCGGCCAGCACCGCGGCAGCGGTTACCGGCAGTTCGAAATCGGCGAAAACGCCTTTGCCGATAATATAAGAACAGGCTTCCCGGGCGCTGTCGGCGTTGAAGCCGGTATCCCGATTATGAGTCGACGGCGCCGCTTTTTCGTAGGTGGAAACGTAATAAGCCTCGCCCGGCTGCACAGCAAACGAACGGACCAGTACCGCATCTTTACGGACGGCAGCCAGCCAGGCTTCGCCGGAATTCCGCCGCACTACCGCAGCAATGCGGGGAGTGTCATAAGCGTCTTTTTCATAATCCAGCGCGAGCAGCGTCAAAGCCAGGGCATCCCGGGGCGGCAGTCCGTGGATGATTTTCTCGGCGATCGGATCGGTGTGCGAACCGTTGCTCGCCACGCCGTATTCTCCGGCAACCCGGACGCAATTATAAGTGATATACGGACTTTTTTTCAGATCATCCTCGAAACCGGCGCGCGGCATGACAGCCGCGGTTTCACCTTTTTTGACGGCTTCGCGATTGGGAAAAGAGCGGGATGAGACGCGGTACATGGCTACGGGTCTGCCCTGCGGCGTCATTCCGACGGCAACTATTCGGCCCAGATACATTTAAGAACCTCCATTAAAATTTCAGTTCTTAACCTATTACCGAAACGGCCCAATTCAAGTAACCGGAAATTAAAAACGCGTTTATAAAAACTCAGCGGTCCTGAGAGGCGCCGGTCATCGGAACAAAGCGGACCTCGATCCCGGGATATATTTCCACGCCGCAGCCGGTTTTTTCCACTACCGAAAGCACCTGAATCTCATCCGCGCCGCCGACCGGGACGACCATCCTGCCGCCGGTTTTCAGTTGGGCGATCAGCGCTTCCGGAATCTTCCGGCAGGCGGCAGTGACGACAATACCGTCGAACGGAGCCCGGTCCGGCCAGCCCGCACCGCCGTCGCCGCAGCGGCAATGAATATTGGCATACCCCGCGGCCTCAAGCCGGCGCCGCGCCGCTTCCGCTAACGGTTTTATTATTTCAACGGTATAGACTTCCCGGACAATTTCGGCCAGTACCGCGGCCTGGTAACCGGAGCCGGTACCGATTTCAAGCACCTTGCAGTCCGGGCGGAGCTGCAGCAATTCCGTCATCAATGCCACGATATACGGCTGGGAAATGGTTTGCCCGTGCCCGATCGGCAACGGGGAATCGAAATACGCTTCGAGAATAAAATCGGCGGGAATCAGTTCATGCCGCGGCACTTTGCGCATGGCCGCCAGTACGGCGGAATCGGTAACTCCGCGCCGCTCGATCTGAAACCTTACCATGTCTTCCCGTTCTTCCATGTTCCGCGCCCCCCCGCCCCGGCAATAATTTCCGTATAATATCAATTATAATACCGGACTCGGAAAAATTAAAGTGTCTTTATCCGGCTTTCGTTTGCAAACCGGATATTTCAGACTATTTTTAATGAAATCGGATTATCTGAAACGAGGGAGCTCATACCATGAAAAAAGTTTTAATACCGACAAAACTGGATACCGCGGCAGCGGATCTGCTGCGCGAAAAAGCTTATCAAGTAGTTCAGGATGCGGAACATCAGCTGCCCGAACTCGCCGCCGCCCACCCGGACACGGAGGTACTTATCGTCCGCAGCGAAAAAGTCACTCCGGAAATCATGGACGCCCTGCCCGAACTCAAACTCATCGTCCGCGCCGGAGCCGGCTACAACACCATCGACATCAAATACGCCCGGCGCAAAAACATTGCCGTAATGAACACCCCCGGCGCCAACTCCAATGCGGTCGCGGAAGAAGTGGTGGCACTGATGCTCGCCGCCGCCCGTCACCTGGTGCCCGCCGACATTTCAACCCGCGCCGGGAAATGGGAAAAGAAGCGCTTCATGGGCACCGAGCTCACCGGCAAAACCATCGGCATCGTCGGGCTGGGCAATATCGGCCGGCTGCTGATCAAACGGCTGGAAGGCTTTGAAATGCGGATATTGGGCTACGACCCGCTGATCTCTCCAGGACTGGCGGAAAAACTCGGCGTCGAACTCTGTTCCCTCCAGACGATCTTCGAAAAATCCGATTACGTTTCCTTGCATATCCCGGAAAATGACGACACCCGCGGGATAATCAATTACCGGCTGCTGTCCCTGATGAAACCCGGCGCCACTCTGGTCAACTGCGCCCGCGCCGGCATCCTCAACGAAAATGACCTGCGCCTGGCAAAAACGGAAAAGAAACTGTTTTTCTGCAACGACGTTTACCCGAAAGACGAAGCCGGCGAAAAAACCGTTGCCGACCTGGCCGACGTGATGCTTCCCCATCTCGGCGCCAGTACGGAAGAGGCGAATTTCAATGCCGCCATCCGGGCCGCCGAACAGACGGTCGCCTATTTCGAACAGGGCATCACCAACTGCGTCGTCAACAAAGGCATCCCGGACGGACTTGACGAAGCCTATCAGCGCCTGGCCTTCGTCCTGACCTCGATCGCCCGCGGTTATCTGGGGCGGGATCAGCACCCGACCCGGATTGAAACCAGTTTTTACGGGGAACTCAATCAATACGCCAAATGGATGACTCCCCCGATCGCCGCAGCCATTTCTTCGGAATTCGACATCTTCCAGGATACGGCCGATGCGGAAAGTTTCCTGGCCTCCCGGGGCATTGAACTGCTAAACCGGGACGTCGATGATGAAAAGCATTACGGTGAATCGATGACCATCGACCTGTTTGCCGGCGACGAACAGGTTTCCCAGGCCAGCGTGCGCGGCACTATCACCGAGAACAACCTGATGGTGTCCCGGCTCAAAAACTTCGACAAACTTTATCTCGAACCGACCGGACACAATCTTTTTGTCGAATATCGCGACCAACCCGGCATTATCGGTAAAATAGCCAGCGTCCTCGGCGAAAAAAATATCAATATCATCGACCTGCGCGCTCCGCAGGACTTGAAAATCGGCAATTCGCTGGCGGTGATCAAGACGAATATCGAAATACCCGCAATGCTGATCGATAAAATCAAGGAAGACGTCAATGCCGAACACGCCTTCCAGTTTTCTTTTGAGACTTAAAACGCGAGGATAAAATTCTGCACGCCCACTCGCACCGCGACCGGATAACTGCTGCTCAGGCAATGGCTTAAGTTAAGCGGACGGGAGTGTTTTTTTTAAAATTTTCAAGAAAATTAAAAAAATATTTGCTTTTCTATAGAATGTCTGCTAAACTATAGGGCTAGGAGTGTAAAGTTTTTTCCAGGGGTGTTTTATGGGTTAATTTTAATAAGGAAATATGGTTTTTCTCGTTTGATGAGAAAAGAAACAGCATTCTGTGATATTATTCTGACTGATGGCATTGCCGTACCCCCTTCATTGTCAAAGTTAATTATCAATTCGGAAACTGTGATTGACCATAGCTTATATATAATAAAAGGGCACGGCAAGATAATCCTTTAAGGAGGGATGGTATGAATTTGTATGTCGGAAATCTGGCGTATTCAATGGGAGACGATGAATTGAATGCGTTGTTCGCAGTCCACGGAGAAGTCGACAGTGCCAGAGTAATTATGGATCGCGCCTCAGGCCGTTCCAAAGGTTTTGGTTTTGTTGAAATGAGCGATGAGGCGGCAGCCAAAGCGGCGATTGAAGCCATTAACGGGACGGAAGTCAATGGCCGCAACATCGTCGTAAATGAAGCGCGTCCGCGGGAAGAGCGGCGCGACAGCCGCGGCGGCGGATTCAACCGGAACCGCAGCGGCGGCCGGGAAGGCGGCCACGGCGGTTTCAGGCGCGATTTCAACTGAAACAGCTCAATATAAATAAAAAATGCCGTCAGTTAATAATACTGACGGTATTTTTTTGTTTTTTTGCTTGAAATAAATCAAACCAGCAGCATGGTATTAAGGGAACCTCTAAAAATTGGTTCCGAAATGAAAAAATCACTTAGTTGCCCGCAGCGGCGGCGCGGTGTAAGTTCGCGCACAGCAGCGCTGTGCCATGGTTTTACACCGCTAGTCCGACCGGAGCAAATAAGTGATTTTTTCCGGAAATTTCAATTTTTAGAGATTCCCTTAAGTTTGCGAAATAACGCTTAAATACAATGAGGTAACGCCATGTCACAGCATCCGAGTCTGCGCGGCAGTGGAAAAATCCGCAAAAAACGTAATGTAATGAAACGTTTTGAACGGATCGATGTCCTCCGGGCCGGAGGTAAAATTGCCGAAGACAAGGTTTTGGGTTTGCCGAAAACCAAGTCCGGCGATTAAATTTCGCCCCCCGGAAAGTCAGCGGAGCCGGAAACGGTTCCGCTTTTTTTACCGCTTGATTTTTTCTGAAAAACTAATATTTTATCCCAATTTACTGAACTAATGCTAAGGCGGAACAGTATGAGAAGCGAATTTTTACCGTTCACCCGTCCGGACGTTACGGACGGCGATATCGCCGAGGTCATCGGCGTCCTGAAATCAGGCTGGCTTACCAACGGCCCGAAAAATGCGGCGTTTGAAGAAAAAATGTGCGAATATACCGGCTGCAAAAACGCGGTGGCATTGTCTTCCGCCACCGCCGGCATACATATTCTTCTGACCGCGCTTGGAATCGGCCCCGGAGATGAAGTCATTACGCCCTCCCTTACCTGGGTTTCGACCGCGAATATGATTGTGCTGGCCGGAGCGAAACCGGTGTTTGCGGAAATTGACCGGGACACCATGCTGGTCACTCCCGAAAGTGTCGAAGCCTGCATTACCGAACGCACCAAACTGATCGTTCCGGTTCATTATACGGGAGTGCCGGTCGATCTCGACGGCATCCGGGCGGTTGCCGATAAACATCGGATTCCGGTGGTCGAAGACGCCGCTCATGCCCTCGGAACTTTTTATAAGGGACGCCATATCGGCACCGGCAATACTGCGCTCTATTCTTTTCACGCGATCAAGAACATCACCTGCGGCGAAGGCGGCATGCTGACCACCAACGACGACAGCCTGCTGGCCAAAATCAAAATGCTGAAATTCCACGGCCTGGGAGTCGACGCCTTTGACCGTCAGAACAAAGGGCGGTCGCCGCAGGCGGAAGTGTTCGAGCCCGGTTATAAATGCAATCTGACCGATATTTGCGCGGCTCTCGGTTTTTCCCAGCTGCTGCGCATCAATCAGATCAACGCCCGGCGGACGGCGCTGGCGCGGCGCTATCGGGAATTGTTCGCAGACATCGAAGGAGTGGAACCGCTGCATGATCCGGCCGGCTATGATTTCACCCATTCGTGGCATCTGTTCGTAATCCGCGTGACTTCGGACAAAATCAGCCGCGACGCTTTCATGACCCGGCTCAAGGAACTGAATATCGGCACCGGTATGCATTTCCGGGCGATCCACCTGCAGAAATATTACCGGGAAAAGATGGGATTCAAACCCGGTGATCTGCCGGCAACGGAATGGAACAGCGACCGGATCTGCTCGCTGCCGCTTTTTCCGGCGATGACGACGGCCGATGTCGAAGCTGTAGTAACCGCCATCAAACACGTACTTGCCCATGCCTGAACCGTCAGAAAACTATCAGAAGCCGGACTGGGGGTATTGGACGCTGGGATTCGCGGCCGCCCTGGCGCTGTTCTGGGGACTGGGACATTATGCCCTGTGGGGCTCGGAAGACCGCTGGGCTGAAATCGCCCGTGAAATGATGCTCTACAAGGATTATTTTCACCCCGCGATAAACGGCCAGGTTTATTTCGATAAACCCTTGTTGTCTTACTGGCTGATAGTGGGCGCCGCTTATATTCTGGGGAGTCTGGACGAATTTACCGT
>JAQULZ010000047.1 GCA_028718375.1 Victivallaceae bacterium
GGAAGAACATTGATAAATTTGGAGCAAGCTTGTAGGCTCTGTAAAAAGAACAGGAAAAGAAGATGAAAAACTAAACAGCACTCGAAAAATAGCTAATTTTTATTACAGAGTTTTATCGTAGCACCCAAGCCGAAAGGCAAAATACCCGCTCGGAAAAATATTTTCGACATTGATACAGATTTTTGAGAAGAACCTTTATTTCGGTATTTCCCTTTTCCGGGCCACGGATATTATTCTCCGCTTCAGAGCTGCAAAAAAAGTCGAAATATCTTCCGGGAGTATTTGCCTTTAGGCATATTTTGTGTACAGTATATTCGCCTTATAAGACAAAAGTGGATCCATAGCTCAGTTGGTTAGAGCGAGTGACTCATAATCTCTAGGTCACAGGTTCGAGTCCTGTTGGATCCACCATTTCATTTCCCAGCCCGGAATAAACCAGATTTCTATATCCCGTTGAATGAAAAGGATATGCAAATTTGCCCTTTTGCCGGAGACGCACGTTTTTGAGCCGTTTTTCCTGGATTTTATCTCTGTGGGGCCTTTTCTCTCCATTAGTTCAGGACGCGTCCTAAACTCGCATGAAGTTAATAATCAGTTCGTCTGCAGGCACTTATACGGAATTCTGCCTGTAAAAATAGAGACTGTTTCGTGCGAAACCGAAAACGAAATCGGACTCCATAGCGGTTTTTCGGGTATAAAATTCCTTTTCTGCTGAGCCTCTGAGGGTAACTCAGCCTAATTTATTAACCGAATTTCCCGGCTGGAAGCTGATTTTTTATGCTAATTTCCTCTATTGTGTGTTTTTTATATTCTTTGCGAAAGTTTAAACAGCCTTATTTTAGTTGCAATTTTTGCCTTTGACGGCAAACCATACCGTACCGATAACACCGAAGGTTGTCGCGGTCAGGAAATTGGCGGCTGGCGAAATAGTCCACAACCATGCTCCCAGGCCTGCGCCGAAAGTTACGACAACATCCCGCAGCAGGTAATAGGTGCCGAACATCGCCGCTTTACTGTCTTCCGGAGCCAAATCCATAATCAGCGCTTTTCGCGTCGGTTCGCCGAATTCCTTTAACCCGCGCACGGCGAACGCCGCCGCCAGCCACCAGAAATTCCGGCTGAAATATAACAGAAGCGGGAACAAGGTAAAAAATGCGAAGGTCGTTACGACAAAAGGCTTTTTACCGCTTCGATCCGCCAGCCAGGCAACCGGAAGATAAACCAGTACCGCTACCGTCATTTCAATCGTGGTGAGAATTCCAAAGTCAAAGCCGCTGACCTTAGCCCCGACCGCGGCTTGCATTGCCCATATCGCCAGATATGCGTAGGGGATCTGTTCACAGAACCGCACCAGAATATCGGCGATCAGCAGATTACGGAAACTCCGGCTCATCAGGCGCATCATTGTTGCCGCCATTGCCAGCGGATGGCTCAATACGGTTTTTTTGCGAGGAACTTCGGCAATCAGCCATTGCTGCAGGATGGCCGCCACTACGGCTAAAGCCAGCGCACAGCCGAACGCTATACGTACTCCCTGTTCAACTCCGAACCGGTCGATCATCAATCCCCCCAGTACCGGCCCCAGCGCCATGGGAAAGCGGCGGATCAGGGAATGCATGGAAACGCCCATAATCCGCTTGTTTTTCGGTAGCGATACCGCCACCAGTTCCATTGTGGCCGGCAGAGAAATGGCCGTCCAGGACAAAAAGAAAAATGAACCGATAAAGACGGCTATCCAGTTTGGGATCAAAACCACGATCAGAAATCCCAGCATCGCGATCAGATTGAAAATCAACAGCGACCGCTTGCCGCCGAACCGGTCGGTCAGCCAGGCTCCGGGCAGCGAATACAATGCCGACAGCAGATTGTCCAGGGCATTCAGCAGGCCGGGCAAAAATGGCATACCGCCCAAAGCCAGCAGGTACAGCGGCAGAAAGCGTTCCGCCATTTTTTCACCCAGGCCGACCAGTATCACCATGCCCAACAGTCCGACGATACTTCGCTTCAGACCGAAAAAATCAATCAGTTTCCTAGTTGAATTTTGCCATTTTGCGATATTCATTGCCGCAATTCCGGATTAAGGTACTTACAGAACACGAGAGGTTATACTCCCGGCGGCAGTTTTGAGGCCATCAGTTTGCGGTAATTGAGGATGTCGCCATCAACGACAAAGTGTCCGTCTCCCACCGCATGAAAGGTACGGCGTTCCTTGCGGTCAGGATCGATCCAGGCACAAACGCCATCCAGAACGAAAATATTATGTTTTTCAATGTAATCGCTCACACGGCATTCGATATTGGCCAGACATTCGGCAATCAGCGGCGCTTTCACTATTTTCCCTTTGACCGGGGTTAGTTCGAACTTCTTGAATTTGTCCGTATCGCGCCCGGAACAAACTCCGATTTCCACAGTCTTTTGCGAAAGATCGACCGCTGGAACCGCAATCACGCATTCCTTATTGTTGAGCAGGGCTTCGCATGAATAATTCCATGGACCGGTCAACAAGGCAAACTTGGGAGAACTCCCGAAATCCATAACCATATGCCATGAGATCGTCATAATATTGTTTTTATCTCCGTTCCGGGTGGTAATCAATATCACCGGACCGGGTTCAAGCAGCATGAAAGCTTTTTCCAGCGGCAGTTCCTGCATGCTTATTCCCTCCCAATTTCACAGTATTTTATCATCCAATAAATCCTTGCGGTCGATAATTTTCATCTCTTCCCAGGTAATGCCATAAGGGAAACCCATTGAAGTATAACCGGCGATATAGGCGAAATTATCGTCACTATCCGCAATGAATTCATCTTCTGTTTTATGCGTCTTTTTCTTCCGGCACGGCTTGGCTGGTAATGCAACCCGGCTCAGTACCTGTTTTTCATATTCCGGAGTAATTTCAACTCCCAGTGTCCGCAAATCTTCAAGTGCTTCCGCCGGTTTTACTCCAAACCAGCGGCAATAACGGTGCGCCATTTTTCGTCCGGTAAAACGCCGGAGCCACTCAGAACATTTAACGTATTCCAGGCGTTGCGTCCGCGTCATTTTTTTTAATCGGTCCAGATTGAGGCTGTTTTTCTTTTTCAAATTGGACATAATTTTTATGTTCTGCCAAAAGTTTCTCCGGATTACTTTTTCCGGTTCTCCGGTTTCAGCACCTCAATTCTGGCTCTGAGTTCTTTCCCTGCCCGAAACTTCGCGACACAACGTGCCGGTATGATTACTTCATTTTTGGGCTGATTCGGGTTTCGCCCCTTACGAGCTTGGCGAACCACAACCTCAAACACACCGAAATTCCGCAACTCTACCGTATTCCCGGCGGCGATTTCACCCGCGATACCGTCCAAGGTCATTTGAACTATTTCCACAACCTCTTTTTGCGGGAATCTGGTAGCCTCGGTAATTTTCAATACCAGATCACGTTTTGTTATTGACATATCGAACTCCCTGTGATTTTTCTTTTCAACTGTTCAACCCAAATAATTCGTCTCATATATTTTCCGTTTCCCGGAACTTTCATGCTCCTTTATGAAACCGGATTTGAGGAATATATCCATGTTGCGAAAAATCGTCGATTTCGCATGGATGGCATCCTGTTTCCGAGCCGCCAGAAATAGTTCATTCAAGGAATACGTTCCATCCATGGAATAAATAGTATTCAGCAGATTTTCCCGTTCTATTGTGTAGACATGCCCAAGTTCTTTTAGCTGGTCCCGCAGGCTTTCCACATTAGCTTCCGATTGCATCCTTTATTTCCTTTATAGTTAGTCATAAGTACATTAGCAGTATTTATGGATTTGGCAAAAGTGAAACAGACCGGAAACCGGAGAAAATCAATCTATAAACGTAAAAACTACAGAAAACGGGTTGAAACATATTACAAATGGTTTCATATTTTTGGCGAAACTTTGTTCTGTTAATAAAATGCGGATAAAAATGATATTTCCGGATGAAAAATTAAACGGAGAATAGAATGAGCAGGAAAAAAACTAAAGCGCAAAAACGATTTGAACGGCAGAGAAGAGCGCTCGGCGGGACAATTTCGTCTTCGGTAGAAGTTCATGGAAACACCATGAAAATCAAACAGACTTTTACTGCGAATGACTATGATATTGAACACTCCTGGGATGACGGCGACGATGAGAAATGGGATGAAAAGTTTGAAGAATGGGAATCCAGGGACTGGGAAAGCTGGCTGAATGCCAATCTGGAATTTCCGTTCACGGCCAGACGCGAAGAGGATGATGGCGAGTCGTTTTTCGGCGCTACGGATGAAGACGCGCCGTTTTCCTTTGACCACACAATGCGGGTTATCGGGTTGGACTGGGATCCCGGTTATGATCTTGTTCTGGCCAAAGTGAAAGAAGGCAATGAGACTGGTTTTGTACCTTTGTGTGATCTTGTGGCAGTCGATAACGCCGGCGGCAACTACTGGCCGGTTCGGGAATATGCGGTATGGGTTGCCAATAGATGATAAGATGAAAAAAACGCAAAATTTAAAATTTATCGATTGGTTGTTAGGGGAAAATCCGCAACGGGAAAAAGAACTTGCCGCGCGGTTCCGGGAGATTTTCACCGAATTCTGGCAAAGTTGCGGAATTGAGGGAAAATCAGCCAAAACCCGGAATCGGTATTTGGGCGGTCTGAACGCCCTTGGCGGCTATCTGATTGAGAAGGCGGTTCTTAGCGAGGAGGATGAACCGGAACTTTCAATGACGGCGGAAGAGTTGCTTGATGAATATGTTGACAAATATGAGGGCCCGTTGGTTTTCATGGACAATGAAACATGGCAAAATGAGTTTGACGGCATCTGCCGCAAGCTACACAAATTTCTGAAAAATAACGTGAAACAATAAAGGCAATAAAAATGAGTACGAAACAATCCCCCGCTGTATATCACCTCAGGGTGAAACTTAAATTTGACAAACGTACATACAGGGATATTTTGATCAGGGACGACCAGACTTTTGAAAAATTGCACGACATTATTTATTCCGCTTTTGACCGTTGCGATGAACATCTTTATTATTTCTCTATAAAAAAGCCTCACCTGCCGGTCAATTCGGACGAGAAAGAATTCACGGCGCTGATGAAGGATTTGGGATTCCGCATTCCGAAAAGGCAAACACCATCCATACGGATTTCCAGTCCGGAGTGTGACTTGTATGACGAGAATAACCATGACGCATCAAGAACCCGGCTTAAAAAGTTCAAACTGAAAGCCAAACAGAAATTTGAATACTTGTTCGACTTCGGCGACGAATGGTGGCATGAAATCGAAGTCAAAGGCGTCATTCCATTTGAAGCCGACACAAAATATCCGCGAACAGTCAAGGTCAACGGCGATTCTCCGCCTCAGTATCCGGATTACGACGAGGATGAACTGTAAAATTTAAAGGATAGTTTTATGTTAAAAAACGAAAAGAAAAAGACAAAAACCGAAACTCAAAAGGAAATTGAAGGCGGGCAGGATTTTGAAGGACTGTTTGAAAACTTTTCAGAGAAAAAATTAATGGATTTGCAGAAATTCATCGCGGAATTTTTGGATTTGGATAACGCGGACAGCAACCTTGAAAATGAGGACGGAGCTAAAGTTTTCGAATTAATTGGAAAAGGTTTTGATATATGTACACTGGCCTGGGGTATTTCCCAGGCAAGCGGAACATATGAAAAATCAATCCAAAAACTTAATTCATTACCTTGGAATGAAGTTAACTTAACCACGCGAATGGGAGCGAAGTTTTTGCTTATCAGGGCATTGCGGATAAAGTTTTCCCTCCCGTCCGATAAGAAAAGTGTAATACAGGCGGCAAAGGATGTTTGGACTTCCGAGGAATTAAAATGTTTTTACGAAAAGCCCGAGTTAAGCGGTCCGGAAGCGGCGGAACTTCAGGAACAGATGGCAATAAGCCAAAAAACAAGCTGATGATTCCATCTTTTAACGATGCCGTTTTTATTGGAATGCGTTGTGCAGATAAGCAAGATAATTTTTGCTGCCTTGCCCCAGGTTGAAGGTTCGGGCGGATTTTTCAAGACGCAGAAAAATCGCACTGTATTCAGCTTCACTGCACGGATATAACGCCAACGTCAGGGCTGTTGCCTGCCAAACCAAGTCATGCATCAGGTTTATGCGGCGGCCGTCCGGACGGCGGCGCATCGCGGAAAATATTTCCTTGAAATCGGCGTCGCTCAAAGACAGTTCCGGATGTTCGCTGAAATCCGCGATCGGCTGTTCGATAGCGGCGAAAATTAAAACATATTCTTCGGGATAATGTTTAAGATCGGGAGGTATTCTGTTTCCCCGGAACAGAGCCCGGATTGACTCGACATGCCAATGAATAATTCTCTTGCCGCAGCAAATATCGATATCCTCCCGGCGCGGGATAACCAGATAGTCATTATCATCCAGTTGAAAAGCCACCGTCGGTTTTGGAATATTTTTTCCCGGTTTTCTTTCGGCCTCACATAATTGCCGCAACGATGGCAGCAATTGTTCTTTATCAATATCAGCCATTTTATTTCCCTTATGTTAAAATAGTTCAAAAAAAGACGTTTTTTCTATATGGGGCGCATATTTTTCAATCAGGTCTTGCAGACTTCCCATATTCAAATACATCCAGTCGGTATTTCCCCGATATGTCATACGGTAAGCCGCAAATATCCGCGTACGCTCATTGTGCAGTTGGAACTTCAATACCGGTTCATAGCGGACTATTTCGGCAAGAAAAGAGCGAACTTCATGTTCCGATTTGTTTGGACATGGCATAAGTTTGTCTAAATCAGGAAAACGGCGGTGCGAATAGATAATGATCTCATCCTTTTTCCGTTCACATTTAATTAAATCGGGAGCGGCAAGTTTAACGGCAAGCTTCTCGGCAAGTTCCATTTCCTCCGGCTTTATCAGGCTGTTCAGCTTGCGGCGGCAGGAAACTTTGCCGTTGGGATTTTCGCTGAACTCGAAACCGTCTGGAAGAGAAATCAAATCGTCGGCGCCCTCTTTTTTGGAACAAACAAATTGTTTCCCCTTTTTACCATCTACGCAACGAACAAAATAAACATCACCTTTGCGATTGGCATATCGTACTTTTTCCGCCATTTTCACCTCACATATCTTTATCGGGTTTCGCGTTCAACTACCCACTGCCGGATTTTATTTTCCTCTTCGCCCCACTTGTCGCTTAACAAGGTTTCCGCGAACATCTTGAAGTAAGCCGCCAGCACGGTACGGAATATCTCCAGATTGGTGATGCGCTCGGCGAAAACGCTGTCCGCGTCCATTTCCTCGCTTTCCGGCAGTGAAAAACCGCTGAATGCGAAAAGGTCGGCGTCAATGGTTCCGGTCCAGGCATCGCTGCCGCGTTCCAGGACAAACTTGGCTTTTTTCAGCTTTTTGCCGACCGTCAACGCGGTTTTGGCTTCGGCGGCGCGTAGCGGGTCACCATTTTTCACCGTGTTCTCAACCGCGCCCCGCGTTTCGGCCGCCGCCGCGAAAGTCAGCGGCCCCTGGATATAAAACGCGAATTCGCCGTACGGTTTCACTTCAAGCGCTCCACCGCCTTTCTGTTCGCTGAAATACCAGAGCCAAGTCAGGAAATCGCGGCCGGTGGTAACTTCGCCGTCGTTGTATTCGGAAAACATCACGTTCGGGAGTTCATCCGGCGTAACCTGAAAATCTTTCGCCAGGTACCATTCGGGATTGACTTGTAACGGTTCAATGCCGGTAGTCTTGTGAAAATATTCGGTAAAAAGATCAATCTGTGCGGTCGAAACAGCGCCGAGATAAAGCATTTTGGAAGCGGGATCGATTACCATCGGAATTCCGGTCAGCGACGGCGGAACCTGATGCAGATAAGTTTCAACGGCTTTTTCTTTGATCTCTTTTCTGACATTGGACGGTATCCGCGAAGTCTGGTGTTCATGCTGGTAAGCCAGTTCTTCGCGCTTGCAGACGGCTTTCAGCAAAGAGGACGGCACCTTACGTTCGGCTTTGCGCAGGTTCAAATAAACCATGCCGCCGCAAACGGCGGTTCCTTCATCAATTTCGGTTTCGAGCAGATGGCGACCGCCGACCCAGCCGAGTAGCGGCTCATCCTTGACCGAGTCAAGCGGCCCGGCTTTATGGCGGCTGAACAGTTCAATATAGTTTTCCGGCAAATCTTCCGGCAGGGCAAACATGGTTACGGCAAAAGTCCCGTGTTCAAAAGGCATAATACAACTCCTGAAATTAAAATATCCGAACGAAGACGTTCGGGCTGGTTAAGCGTGATAAATCTACTAAAGAAAAATTACTCTTTTTTAGTAAAAGTCAAGGATAAAACTTGTAATTTGCAAAGAGACTTTGCCTTTGCTATATTACTAACCTTATGCGGACCGTACATTATGGAAATTTATTGTTTTCCGGTTCAATATTCATATGGTCTGCAAAATATGAAGGTAAGACAACATGGAATTTTTTTTGACTGACCAATAAGGTGCGCTATGATTTTTACATTAACAGTTAAATGTGTCTTTGGAAGATATTTCGAAGACGAATGCATTCGTGTGATTGAAATTAAAAAAGATGCCTCCCTCTATGCGCTGCATGCGGCAATTCAGGATGCTGTTGAATTCGACAGAGACCATCCATTTGAATTCTACACCGCGAACAGCGCTTCCCCATTCGCGCAAAAACACTGGCTGACAGAGCAGGAAGGCTGGCAGGAAGATAATTGGCATACCATCAAGCTTAAGGATATCTGGCCGTTGGGACGTAAAAAACTGTATTATCTTTTTGACTTTGGAGACCAATGGACTTTTGAGATTCGCAAAGCCCGGGGAGAAAAAGACGCCTCAAGATATGCTTCTTATCCTCGTGTTATTCAATCCATCGGTTCTAATCCGGAACAATATCCAGGGTTTGGTGAATAAACAGGAAGAAGCTCTCAAATAAAAAAGGATTTGTCGCCGGCGGAACAGGAAGCCGTTTTCGGGATGATTAGCCAATTGATGAAACTGAAATGGACGTATTGCCGTGATGTCGGGGAATATATTGATAACGCGGAAATACAGCGGGGAACCAATGGCGGCCTGAACCTCGCGATAGCTTGGCATGAATCGATTCCGCCCCTGACAAAACAATGAACATCATAAAAAACAAAAAGATAAAAATCAGCGACCTTGATTCGCATGAGAAATTGACCGTGTTCGAACAATTGCTTAAAGAACCGGCTATTCGCAGGAAGGCCGAGGCGATTGCACTTGGACTCGTTTCCGAAGTCAGCACCGAGGCGGTTGCGGATGACTTGTACCGTTCCCTCGACTCCCTCGACGTTCATGAACTTTGGGATAATTCCGGGAAAACCCGCAACGGATACGTAGATGTAAATAGCC
This sequence comes from Victivallaceae bacterium, assembly GCA_028718375.1. Classification (GTDB taxonomy): domain Bacteria; phylum Verrucomicrobiota; class Lentisphaeria; order Victivallales; family Victivallaceae; genus JAHOYW01. Next base: position 9,367 of record JAQULZ010000047.1, read on the forward strand.
TTGCATGGGAAATGTTCGAGGATGCTGTCAGACCGTTTGAGGATGAACTCAAGCGTCTCGTAAAACTGGAAATGCCCAACCAGGCAAAGCTCTATTGCATGGGAATTCTCAAGGGGCTTTTGGAATATGAAAAGCACGGTAATGAATTTTCCGACTGGGTTCCCGATACCCCCCGTGAATCAGCCGACGATATCTTTGAAAAATGGATGAAGCACGCGCCGGAAGAGGATATAGCTGAAATGGAACAGTTCAGGGAAACGTTGGAGTCCGCCGTCTAACTCAAGTGACGCATCATTATTTTTTCTTCCAGCAAGTACATTTACTTGGAGTTTGGTGTATATTTTCAGACCAGGCATCCCCAAGCATTCGCACATTCTTCAATTTCTTTATTTCTTTTCCTATTTGACCATGCGCGGTAAGGGTAAGCTTATTATTGCCGTTAACGGCGAAGTCGCTTACAAATGCCAGATAGTCATCAGAAAATCTTTTGATGAGTTCTTTGATAACAAAATGACTGTCAAAAATACTTCCCTGCGGAACCTCATCCACGATTGTTTGAATTGCGCTTGAAATTGACATTTTTAACTCCTATTCAGATTTCATTAATACTTGAATGTTCTCTAAAAAAATCTCCGATATCGGTTGGTTCCATGTATAATTTTTAAACCAACTCATATCTCTATGTAAATATTTTATCATGGTCTCGACAGCCGCATTCGAAGTAAATGTTTTATTACATTCAAGTTGCTTTTCTCCAAATTTAATAAACAATCTATGTCCTTCTTTTTCCGTGCCGATCCAAAAGCAAATATAATAGTCTTCGTTTATCTGTAATTTAACAATATCATTTTTATGGATAATATTATCCGGATATGATATTGCTCTTTTAATATCTTCTTCCGCAGGATTATTGACCTGGCCAATTGTATCGGTTCTTAATTGCATATTTTTTCCTGACAAACCATTCGTTTTTATATACTGTATAAATTACCCGCCTTATTGGGAAAAACAACAGAACTTTATAAGGAATATTTAAGTTATGTATTGCGTGACTGCATGCGGAAATATACCCTATGCTTAATTACCCAAGCAATTCAGCTTTCTGTTTTTCCAGCGAGGCGAGTTTTCTCTTAAGGCTGTTTATTTCCCGGTTTATTTTCCGTAATTTATGCTCGACTTTGTGTTCTTCCGCAATTTTGTTCCCGTGCAATTTCTTGGCTAATGCCTCAACTTCAATGCGAAGCACCCTGAAGTACGGATTGCCATGAGCGTAATTTTGCCGGTACTGCAATTTCCCGCTTCTCATTGCGTCGAATATTTCTTTTTCCGTAAGGCCAAATTCCTTGCAGGCATTTTGGTGGCTTAACGTTCCATTCGGCTTTTGCCACTGGGATTCCAGCATTTTCCACAACTCCATATAGTTTTTAATTGAATTATTTTAACTCCGGCAACTCGTTTACATTCAACAACAATTCTATTGATCTTGCTGTTCCAGGGGTTCTCTTTATCAATTGTTTTTCTTCCAGTTTTATTATCATCTGATGAACCGTGGGAGGAGTAACGCGAAAATATTTCCGCATATCCATTTCAGACGGAGCCATTCCGTGTATTTTCCTGAAATAGTATATGAAGGCTAAATACTGTCCCTGTTTTTCCGTGTATTTTTTCATCTGAAATATTATCTTTTATTTCCGGCATTCGTCAAGCCAGGAATTCTTTTCCCAGTTTTTCAATATCGTTTTTTTTCATAACACGTAATGTCCGGCAAATGGTTATAAATGAAAAAATGGACAAAGTAGTGAATCCGCAAAGTCCCCACAGCAGGGCAATTAACCTGCAAAACGTAAATCCCATTTCATAAATGTATTGGAGTGTCCAAAAGAAAGGAACCGTGAGCGTTAAAAGATAAATTGCGAATGTTCCCAAGAAAAACCAGACGGCAGTTCCGGGAGCGCGAACGGCAGAGATAAAATGCGGCAACGGTAAAGCCCAACCATATCCCGCTGAAAAACGTCGTCCCCAAATACCATTTCCCTATTGTGGGCTGATCCAAAGAAACCCCCGCATGCACAATCATCCACGGGGTCAGAAAAAGTTTTCCGCCTAAAACCGACAATAGTGCGGACAAAGAATCACGCCACATCCAGAACATAAAGCATACCGGACAGATGAGCGATAGTACAACCGCAAATACCTTGAACCATTCTTTAATTCTTGTATTTTTCACTTTCCCTTCATTGCTACATTTTTTTAGCCCTAAAAGATGAATTGTCGCCTTGACAGAAATAGATGCGTCCGGTTATTTCGTCGCCGTCAATAGTTGCGTATCCCCGACCGCAGACCTCATCGCCTTCATCATGACCTTGCCAGCAAAATTCAGCTTTGCCGTCGATGTATTCAACGTCCATATAACCCTCGACGCAGATAAAGTGAAAATCCCCGCGCTCACCGTCAAAATTAATGGTCGCGGTATCAACAAGATCCAAATCCTCTTTTGCCCACATTTCGGTTTCAATGATTTCCCATGCACCGTTAAAAATATTGTTCATTTTCGACTTCCCGTTATTTAGTTTAAACATCTCCATTGCGACAAACCTGGTTAGAATTGTGGCAAACATCAAACCCACAATAAAAATCACTAACCGGAAATACTTCTCTCCAGCAATCCAAATTCAGTTTTTATCATTCAAACTCCAATTTAAAGGGTATTGATTCCAGCAATCCTGCCGCGTTATTCTCACCTCTGGCACGAAGAAGACGACAGGTGTTATGACAAATTTCTCCCCATTCTCCGTTTGGCACTGGATTTACAAGTTGAACTTCAGTTGAACCGCTTCCATTCTGATGTAGAATCAAAATTAAGAGAAAGCTCCTTTCCCTACAGAATGGATAATTCTTTCTTTTATGTACTCAGCAAGAGGAACTTTCCCTTGAGATGTAATAACTTTTCCAGACTCTTCTTTCCAAAATATAGTATTAATCTGGTCAACATCAAAATGCCGTCTTTTCCCCGAAGGGAGTGAATCATTACAGGTCATTATGACCTCTTTTCCCTGCCCCTTGGCATAACCCGCTTCAAAGTAAACTCCACCGCGAGTTCCTCCCCAGACCTTTACATTTTCCTTTGGATTATGGTCTTCTTCCGGCACGCAAGTAAAATCTGATATAACAAATTTTGCTTCATCGATCATATTGAGTACTTTGTTCATAATAAAATCATTGTGATGCGCTTCGTCCACTATAAGCAGTTGATAACCTGCTAATTCAGCTCCTTTTTTGACTGCTTTTCGGTAATTGTCTGTAGTTTTATCAAACCACATTGCCAAAAAAGCTTTATTGGAATTTTCTTTATAGTATTTTTGCAGTTCTGAAATACGCTCCCAACCATATGGAGTTACGGCGATTATATAACAACATTCAGATACGTCAGAAAGATCGGTTTGGATTTTTATATATTGGTTGTCCTCAAAAAAAAGGATCATAGTAGATAATTGAGTTTTCTCACGTAGAAATAAAATGTTGCTCTTGTTTTCATCAATTTGGATAGCTTGAAAAGGATTATTTTCTGTTAGTCTTCCTAAATTTAATAAGGCACGATTAAATTGTTCAAGTGGATTTTCGGGAAAATCCATGATAAAGTCAATTATATGAATTCCATTTTCTTTATCAAATTGCCTTTCCGCCTGATGGAGAAAATAGTTATCTTGCCCTTTTAACTTTCTTTCAGCAGCAATACATGCTGCCTTGAATCTTACTTCCGAGCTTCTGACCCTCTTTTCTCCCTTATCTTCTATTTTAGTAATATAAGGACCATCATTAATATCTTCTACCAAAGAATCAGAAATTTCATACTTTCCACAATTAGGACAGTTATATTGATGAGAACCACTCATGAAGTTTTCTGATTCAGAAGTGTCCTTATTTTCACATAAAAAACATGGCATTTTTCTCTTAATCCTTACTTAAAATAATTATGCAAACCAAAAATAAGATACATCAAAAAGGCATATCTTCCTTTAAAAATTGGGGCGGTTCTTGAACGGGACTATATCTGCCAATTGATTTTTCTACATGGTCTTGAAGTAAATTTTTTAATTCAGCAGCAGTTTGATATCTTATTGTATGTATTGTTTTTATATCAAAATGTAAATTGCTAAAATCACTATGTTCGCATGTTTGGATAACAGGCAGGCCAAGCCCTTTTGCATATCCTGCCTCATAGTAAACTCCATTCCTTTGACGGGTAAAATCAGCAATAACAAATCGAGATTGATTAATCAGTTCACATATTTTTGAATCTATCTTGTCATTATGAGCGACTTTATCTACCCTGATTACTTCGTACCCCAGTGTACTAACCCCTGGTTGAATTCCAAGCGAAAATATATCTTCAAGGTCTTTGTCGAAAGACATTGCCACAAAACATTTGGATGACGTATCGTTATTTATTCCTGAAAATTGATCTTTCACATATCCATATTTTAGCATTTTACCCAAGGCGGCAATATGTCCCAATAACAAATTCATTACCCCTTCGACATTATAATTATATTCATTTTGTCCGGAATCAATCAAATGAATAAATTCATCTTCAAATTTAGAACTATAAAACAGACTACTGAAATAGACTTTTGCTTCCTCAATCCAGCGTTTTGCTTTTAAAATTTCATAATATTTGTCTTGAGAATTTGGAGAATCTAAATCCGTGAAGATTTTATTTCCTGAAACCCATAATTGGCGGAGAAGTGTCAGTGTCTTATTTTCTTGTGAATTCATTTTTTAATAAAATCCTCATGGGAAAAAAGTCTTATAACCCCAAAAAACAACTTCCCATTATTTCATTCCCCCTGCAATTCCGCCTCAATCTGTTCGATAGACGGCAAGGCGGATTTAAATTCATCCGGGAGGGTTTGCGTTAATTCATATTCGGAAACGCCGATGGGTTTATTAACATCCCGTAAACTGTATTCCACCAGAATTCGGTCCCTTTCCCGGCAAAGAATCAGACCAATTGTCGGCCGGTCGGTTTCATGTTTAAGCAAATTATCGACCGCATTACAATAGAATGTCATCTTTCCGGCATACTCTGGCTTGAATTCCCCTATCTTCAGGTCAATTACCAGAAAACACCGAAGTTCCAAGCTATAAAATAATAGATCCAGAAAATAGTCCTTGCTCTCAACCGAGAGCTGATATTGGCGTCCGACAAAGGCGAATCCTTTTCCCAGTTCAAGCAGAAACTTTTCCAGATGCCGTACCAATTCCAACTCAAGCTCCTGTTCCCGGAAGCCTGATTCCAGCGTCAGAAAATCAAAAATATATGGGTCTTTCAGGGTTTGTTGCGCCAGATCGGATTGTCCTGCCGGTAAGGTTACGGCAAAGTTGGTTGTGGCTTTACCACGCCGCTCATGATCGCGGTTCTTGATCATGTTCAACAGAACATTACGGCTCCAGCCTTGAGCAATGGTTTGCTCCATGTACCAGAACCGGATATCAAGGTCTTTAACTTTTTCCATCAACAGAATGTGGTGGCTCCATGGAATCTGAAATAAAAAAGACGGTAACGGCGATGTTTGTTCCCCATTTTCAGGAGATTGTAATTGTGCCACCGGTTGTGGCACTTTTAAGTTTCTGTCTTCATATTCACGATAAAACGCAACCATTCTTTTTAAATTACGTTCCGAAAATCCCTTTTCGTCCGGCAGTTCGTTTTTTAAGTCCAGGGCCAGGCGCGGAATAACTGCGGCACCCCATCCTTCTGCCTGTTGCCTGGATTCAATGAGGCGGCCAATATCAAAGTAAAGCATGAGCATTTCGGTATTAACGGAAAACACCGCACGTTGTTGTGCTCGCCAAATTCGTCCTTTGACGTCATGCAATAATTCAGTGTAGTTAGAAAGTTTAACAGACATTGCCATACCTTTTTAATTTTTTATAATATATCATTAACTAAGCGATGGTTCAACTTTCCATGGACAATTTCAGGAATGGTTTAAAACCGATTCGGATATTGCCGTAATTAAAGCCTCATTGCGGCAAATACCTCTCCCGCTGCTCCACCCAATCGGCGGGAATCTCATGCCGGAGTTTTGCCAGGGTCAGGGATTCCGGCTCGGTTCCTTCCATGATCATTTTCTGGATTTCGGGGGATAAATTTACCAATTTGACGATTTTGGACATGTAGGACTGGTCCATGCCGATGCTTTCGGCCAATTGCGAGATGCCCGCCGCTTCTCCCGACTCCAGCATTCCTGACCAGGCGTGGGCACGGCTCAAGTGTAATGCCAGCGGACTCGGCCCGTATTCCCTGTCTTGGATTTCCAGCCAGGTTTCATCGGATTCTCCGGGAGCGAGGATCAGCTTATGCCCGTGCCGCCGCCTGATTACCATGGGAACCGTCAATTGAATAATATCCTTGCTTTTCTCCGGCGGTATGGTAATTGTGACGTCACCATCGGCTTCAAGCTCCCGCACCAGCGATTTCAGTCCGTGATGCTTAATGTCCATGACGATGCGGTCGGTATACAGGGTTATCTTGTCGATAAGCTGATGCGCCAGTTTGTAACGCTCCGCCGGGAACAATTCTTCCCAGATTGTTTCCATTGAACCGCAGGCGTTCGCCAGTTCGGAGCGAGAAACGTTTTTGCCGAGTTCCTTCAGTTCGTTTTCAACCTCATTCATAGTTTGCGTGAGCTCCGTGAATTGCCGCCGCATTTCCGCGATATCGCCTCCGGCCTTAAGCTTGGCGCGAATGTCCCCCTGTTCCGTTTCCAGTTCCGTTTTCCGATTCAGCAAAGCCTCTCTGCGTTCATTTTCCATTGCGGCCAGATGGTTGAAGTTTTTTGTCAGCATGGACGGGGTCTTGAAAATCCGTTCCATCTGCCTGAGGATCAGCCGGTCAACTTCTCCCGCTGAAATCCGCCGCAACGGGCACTGGCGGTCGGTACGGTCTTCATCCTTCAGGCAGATGTAATACATATAGCGGCGGTCGTCTTTGCTCGTATAGTTAATCCCGAACGAACCGCCACAGTGTCCGCATTTCAACAATCCTTTGAATGGAGAAGCTATAGCGGTTTTTCTGACTCCCGGGGCCACCGGGGCTGTAATTATTGCCGCCCGAACCGCCGCCGCCAAGCTGTAATAACGCCCATTTTTCGCCGGTGCCTGATTCTTTCCAGAGGATTCTGCCGATGCCGTTACTTGTTGAAACCAGTTCACTCGCGTCAAGTTTAGCATACTTGTGTGATTCATTACCGATATTTACTTTTACCGGGGTAATCCCCTGAAGCAGCGCCTTACCGAGCTTTTCCGCTTCTAGCGGAACCTGCAGGATGGCGAACGGCTTATCCTTATTGTCGGCGGAGACTTTTTCCCCGGAAAACACCGGGACGCGGCTTTTGAATTCCTGCTCTTTTTCCGCATTGTCCGGCTGGATGATCAGGTTATCCAGGATCACCGGGGAAAACTGTTCGAGCAGTCCGCCGCTGTCATTGCTGACCAAGATAATCCCGGTTTTCGCATTGCCGCGCAAGGCCTCGGAACCCAGACTCATCCGGGTGTTTTTGTAATGATTCGCCGCGTCGATAAACGAGTTCCAGGTGTTGGCTTTGACCGTGAATTTTTCTCCAACCGCTACTTTCTGCATTATTATCTTTTCCAGTTATTATTGATTTTTTCCGTTTCCGCAGCACGCAGTGCGAAGTATGAAGCGGTATATCGCACCGGGACGTTCCCGGTTATTTGCCGATTCCCAGATTGCCGAGGTCTTTGCGCTCATAAACTTTTTCGACATAGGCGGCGATGGGTTTTTTGACCAGAGTTTTCTTATCCTTCACGTCATCGGCATAGCGCACCCAGAGATAATCCCAGCCTTTCTTTTCGGTAACGGTCAGGTCACCGACCTTGATGTTTTTGCGGTTGGCCGACATCGCGAACTTGTAGGTGACTTCCCACAAATCGCTACGGGAGTCCCCCCGCCGCGAACCGCGCCCCCAGGAACAGCACCTCTCCTTCGGCATAACCCTTGAACGAGCCGTTGTTGACGCTCCCGGTCAGTTCCCCAACGGTTTTCTTATATTTGGTAGTTACCTTGCTCGGCTTCAGGTAGTGGGTTTCCGAAAAATTCATCACCGGCATGGTTACGTCGACGCCCTTGACGTCTTCCCCGTCATAACCGATTGCCTCGCCGTAATCCGGTGCGGCCGGGGGATATTTTGCGACGGTTTTCAATGACTGAGTCAGGTGCTGGGTGCCGCCGCCGGTGTCGAACGAATAAACCGGATCAGGCTCCTCGTTACCGGAACTGGTGGTCTCGTCAAATCCGGCTTTGTACTGCGCCGTGACCTTAAAGACATTCGAGCTGATGCGTTCGTCGATCTCGATGGATTCCAGCGGAATCTTGTTGTACAGGACTGGCACATTGGCCAGCGCAAATGCAATCGCCGCATCCTCGTCCTCAACTTCAAAGACGAAATACGGGATTTCGGCGGTCGTGTAGTTGCCGTCGTTGTCGATTGCCTGGGTCCGGTCGAAAAATGCCGGTTCGATTCGTGCTTCCATGGAAAAAAACTCCGTTTTTTCAGTTCAAAGTTGAAAGAGCGGAGGCTATCGCCTCCTTCAAGTTGAAAGTGGGGACGTTCCGGGCTATATTGGCTGCATGGAAAAGAATTTTGAAAAACTTGAAGTCTGGAAAAGAAGTTGTCAGCTTGCGGTTGCGACCTATAAAGCCTTTGAAAACTGTAGAGACTATGGGCTTGTCGGTCAGATCACTCGCGCGGCTGTTTCCGTACCATCCAATATCGCAGAAGGAGCCGAAAGGCAGACAAAAAAGGAATTCATACAATTTCTTTATATTGCCAAGGGCTCTATTGCCGAATTCAGGACTCAGGCATATATTGCCGGAAAACTTAAAACTATCCCAGCCAATGATGTGAAGTTCCTTACCGGAGAAGCAATGGAAATATCCCGAATGCTCCAAGGGCTGATTGACAGCATAAAAAAATCTGATAACTAATTGCATTTACTTTCAACTTTCCTACTTTCAACTTGCTACTCAAAAGCAAGCTCAGATGAGCTTTGCTTTTGCAATAGCTGATTGGTCTTCTTTGTGTTCTTCTTGATATCCTCGGTCGCGGCGGCAGTACGTTCGGCGGCGGTGCCGGATGAGAGCGACTGCGCCGCCTGAGCGTAAAACGAGCCCTGTATTTTGACTTTCCCCTGCGCAGTTGCTACCGCGCCTCCGGCGTCCTTCAGCTTGGACATTGCGTCTTCTATCGGAGCAGATTCCGGTTTTGGGGTTGCCGTTTTTTTGTTCTTTGCCTCGGAAATTGCCGCCTGCCATTCCTTCCTGGCGTCGGTCAATGCCTGCCGGGACTTGAGCAGTTCATCGGCATACTGCGCGTTATGCTGCTTCAGGTCATCCGCCATTTGCCGGCCGATGGCTTCCTGTTCAATCTGCCGGCGCTGTTCGATCTTGGATTTCTGCTTTTGCGAATCGGCATCGATCTGGTTATAGGCGGCATCCTCGGCGGCGTTTTTCTGTTCGGTTTCAGCATCTATCTTGGTTTTTTCCGCCTCAACGTCGATGGAATCATCGAACATGCCTTTGATGTCGAGCCATTTTTTCGCCAGCCAGGCGAAGGTGTTATTCCAGGCTTTCATGATCGCCCCGGTAAAGCCCAGCCAGAACTTTTTCAGGAAGCCGACCACGCTTACCCAGGCGGATTGGAGGCTGGCCCAGGAATCGGTGATGATGCTCAACGCCCCGTAGAACGTCTCCAGCGTCGCGGTCATGAATGACTGTTTGAAGCTGATCCAGTAGCCTAAAAGCACACTTATACCTTTCTGCCAGGCGACCTGCAGACTCAGCCAGAGAATCCTTGCCGCCAGGGAATAATTCCCGGAGGACAAGGCTGCTTTTATTCCGTCAAACGCGGTACAGGCAAACTGCTTCAATTGGGCGAATTTCGCCCCGAACCAGTCGATGACTTTGCCGACAACCCCGCTCTGGATGAGGAACGTCGCCCCGACCGCCGCCACTGCCGCCGCCACCAGCCACCAGACGGAGATACTGGCGGTCAGCACCGAAATAACACCTCCAATAATGCCGGCGAAAAAACTGATCGTCCCGGTAACGGCAGAGACGATTGTCAGCAATCCTCCGATGGCAAATGACAGTGTCCCGGCAATCGCCCCCAGAGTCAGCAGTCCGCCCGCTATCAGCGCCACAACTCCGACAACCTTTGCCGCCGTCACCACCAGTTTTTTATTCTGTTTGATGAAAGCGATAATCGAAGTTATCACCCGCATAAACACATCCGCCGCCTTGCGCAGATCGTCCGCCATGGCTTCGCCGAGTACCGATAATGCCAGCATCCCCGCCTGCTTGAGCCGGGCAAAGGACATACTCAGGGTTTTTGCCATTTTGGCGTGGGCTTCCTCAGTCGCCCCGGCGCGGTTTTTCATGGTTTCCACGTCAGATGCGAAACCTTCCATATTCCGCAATGCCGGGA
>JAQULZ010000048.1 GCA_028718375.1 Victivallaceae bacterium
TAACGGGGGTTGGGGGCATGTGCCTTGATTGCTGAAAATCGACAAAAAATCTGTACTAAATCTACTGTCAAACAAATTTTTACCGCATTAGCCCAGGCTTCCAACCTTCATGCAACATGCAGGCTAGTGGAAAAAGTAAAAATAAAATGAAAAAAAGGCGGATGCAACGCCTCCGTGGTCCAGCGTTCCGTCGCTGGACCGCGTCCGGGGACGCCCCGGCGCGTTATATTTTTATTTTGCCTGTTTAAGCAGTTTCAGGATAATTTCGTAACTGTTTTCAAGCGGCACAGGACGCGGAGCCAGTTCCAGTTTCATTTTGTTCAAACCCGCGCTCCGGGCAGTTTGCTCGAGGAGTTCGGGCGTAATTCCCGGAAACGCCTTAAGTCCGGCTGGAACGCCGCAGCGATCCAGGAACTTTCGGTAGCTGCCGATTACTTCCAACGGGGTCTTACCCGGAAAAATTCCGGCGAGCAGCATGGTGCGCACCGCGACTTCCTCATTTTGAATATAATATTTCCAGGCGGCGGGCAGCAACAATACCGCCGCGATGCCGTGTTCAATCCGTCCGAACCAGGAAAAACTGCACAAATGCGGCAGCCCGGTCGATTTATAGCGGATGACCATGCCGCCGAGCGTCGCGGCCGCCGCCGCGGCTGCGCGCGCTTCCGGGTCCCGGCCGTCGGCGATGGCGCGCGGCAGAAATTCTTTCAGCAGCCGGATACTTTCCAGCGCCCACTCGTTGGCTTGCGGCTGGTTGGCGTCCTGACCGACGTTCAGAAATCCTTCGAGCGCATGCGCCAACGCATCGCAGCCGGTTGCCCGGGTTACCGCCGGAGGCATTGCGGCCGCCAGTTCCGGGATCACGAACGCCTCTGCCGGAATTATTTCCGTTTCAGAAATCAGTTTTTTGACCTTGAGTCCGCGATCGACGATATTGGCGTAGGGAGTTACTTCCGAGCCGGTGCCGGAGGTAGTGGGAAAACAAATGACTTTTTTCAGTTTTCGCCCGGGACAGAGCGAAGAAAATTTATTTACGCCGAAAAACTCGCGCTGGCTGCGGCCGGTCTGATATTCCAGATAAGCGGCCTTGGCCGCGTCCAGAGGGCTGCCGCCGCCCAGCGCGATCACTTCGTCCGGCTGTTCCCGGTTCAGGAAGGCAGTCATTTTTTCCACCGTTTCAGTACCCGGTTCGGTTTCGATTTCCCGGAACCGCGCCAGCCGTAACGGTAAAAATTTTACGGCCTGTTCAAACTGCCCCCAGGCGCCGCTTCGGTCAGCGGAATGCCGGCCGGTGAAAATGACGATTTTTCCGGCGGCGCGCTGTTCCAGTAAGGCCGCGAATGTTTTCCAGGCTTCCGTCCCGAAAGTAATGTCCGTATCCGGATAATCAGCAAAAAAATTCTGATATAATTGCATTTCAGGTTCCTTGATGACTGAGAATCCGGTTTTAAACTACGGCGGCTTTTCAAAAAATCAAACTCTTTCGGCGCCGTAAAATTGACCTTCCCCGGATTTCTGCTACATTAGTCGATACCTTATCATAGGAGTATCGACTACATTAGCAGCAGTTACAGCGGGAGTCAGTCATGCGGAAATTTTGGTTGTTTTCAGGCGTGCTCGGCATTATGTTATTTGCCGGCTGTCAGAGTCTGCCGCCGGGAAGAGCGCCGGAGGGTCCCATCGTCGGCCCCGGCAGCCGGGCGGAACAATATTCCTGGAAGGGTGCCGAAAATTACCTGCTCACGTCCCTGTCGCTGTTTTGTCTGCAGCATTTCCCGGAGGGGACCGATTTCCGGATCGATTTTCCCTCCCGGAACCGGGAACTGCGATGGCGCACGCTGAACGTCCTGCGGGGCGTTCGTGAAGCGGTGCCGGTCCGGCTGACCGCCGGAACCGGCGCGCCGTATTGTCTGACCAGCGCTATGGCTGAAAACCGTTATTGGACGATGCGCCTGACTGAACTCAAAACCGGGAAAATTGTCTGGGCGGAGCAGGTGAATTTGAAAGGAGTAACGGATAAATGATCTTGATTTCATGGAATGTCAACGGGATTCGGGCGGTGGAAAGGAAAGGCTTCGTTAAATGGGCGGAACACAGCGGGGCCGATATCCTGTGTCTGCAGGAAACTAAAGCCCATCCGGAGCAGCTTCCGGAAACGATTACGAAGCTCGACGGCTATGAGTCTTACTGGAGTTCGGGCGACCGCAAAGGTTACAGCGGCGTCGCCATTTACACCGCCGTGCCGCCGCTCAAAACGGAATCGGGTTTCAACGGCGAGCGCAGGTTCGACAATGAGGGGCGGATTCTGATCGGTCATTTCAGTGATTTCGTGCTGCTGAACATTTATTTTCCGAACGGACAGCGGGATGACGGACGCCTGCGGTATAAACTGGATTTTTATGATGCCGCCTTGGATTTCTGCGAAAATCTGCGCCGTCAAGGCAAAGCCCTGATCATTTGCGGCGATTATAACACGGCCCATAACGAAATTGATCTGGCCCGCCCTAAGGAAAATGAGAATGTTTCGGGTTTTCTGCGGATTGAACGCGACTGGATGGATAAGTTCGAGCGTTGCGGCTATGTCGATACTTTCCGGAAACTTCATCCGGATACGGGCGACGCTTATTCGTGGTGGAGTTACCGCACCGCAGCGCGAAGCCGGAACGTCGGCTGGAGACTGGATTATTTTTATATCACGCCGGAACTCCTGCCTGAAGTCAGGCGTGCCGAAATCCTGAGCGATATCCCCGGTTCAGATCATTGTCCGGTGCTCCTGGAACTGGGAAATTGATTTTCGGAGCTTGTATGGCGGAAAATGAAATAGCTTATCGGGTACTGATCGAAGGCCGGGTTACCGGGGTCGGTTTCCGCTGGGCGGCGCTGGATTATGCGGCCGCCCTCACCGGGCTGCGCGGCTATATCCGCAACGCTTCCCATAGTCAGGTCGAAGCCGTCATTCAGGGTTCGGCAGCTCAGGTTGGATTAATGCTCGACTGGCTGCGCCACGGGCCGGATTTCGCCCGGGTTGACCAGGTCCGGGTCAACCGGCAGCCGGTCAGTGACAATCTGCCCGCCTTTACCATCCGGTCCTGATTCTGTTCTCATAAGGGGGCGTATATTCAGTCCAATTCACCGAACCGGAGACCGACAGGCAGCGGAGCGGGGCGGTCACAACTGCTTTGCAGTTCGACATATTGTCCGGTGCGGCTGGATTTTTCAAACGCCTCCATTATTTCGAGGACATGGAATGCCAGTTTCCCCGAAGCGCGGTGTTGACGCCCCGTCGCGATGGCTTTAGCCATGTCGGCCACGCCGAGGCCGCGCATATTGCCGGTATATTGATGCGTGACCGGACAGTCCGACCATTCGACATCCGGTTGGTCCCCGACGGCCAGTCTTACCGGCCCGCCGAAAGTATTCGGGTTCGGAACTTCAATCGAACCGTGCGTCCCGTAAATTTCAATCGGTTTGTGCTGATGCGCCCAGACGTCAAAACTGGCGACCAGAGTGATAACCGCGCCGGTGTGAAATTCAATCGAGCCGGAATAATGCGTCGGTACTTCTACCGGGAGTTTTTCATAAGGCTTCAGGCTCTGCGGCCCGGCGATCCGATATTCAAACCCTTTGCTGACAATGGCGCTGACCCCTTTGGCCGGGCCCAGCAGACTGACTAAGGCCGTAATTGAATAAACTCCGAGATCAAACATCGGGCCGCCGCCGGTTTTATAAAAAAACGCCGGCGTCTGGTGATAGTAACGCTCAGGTCCGTATCCCATGAAAAACGCAGTACCGGCGACCGGCCGGCCGATCCAGCCGTCGTCGATCAGTTTGCGGGAAGTCTGCTGGCCGCCGCCTAAAAAGGTGTCCGGGGCACAACCGACCCGTAATTTTTTACCGGCGGCCAGTTCCAGCACCCGGCGGGCGTCTGAAGCGGAAACCGCCAGCGGTTTTTCCGCATAAGCGTGCTTGCCGGCCCGGAGCGTTTTGACCGCTACCTCGGCATGGGCTTCGGGAACGGTCAGGTTGACGACGATGGTGATTTCCGGATCGGCCAGTAATTCATCGACGGTAACGGCTTTGATCCGGTATGTTTCGGATTTGGCCGTTGCCGCTTCCATATTGAGGTCGGCGCAGGCGGTTATTTCGACATTGTCGAAAGCGGTTAAAGCCTTGAAATAAGCATCGCTGATCTGGCCGCAGCCGATGATCCCGATTTTAGTTTTCCTGTCCATTTCCATTTTTATTATTTGTTGCCTCGCGCCAGTCCGTTTTCAGTCAGGTACTTATAGCTCTTTTCAACCGCCTCGAACATATCCGTTTTGCAGGCGTCGAGTTCGACTACCAGCCATTGGGTTACCATTGGATTCATGGCTTCCAGGACGTGCGGGAAATTCATCAGGCCGTCGCCGACCGCCAGCATGTTATGATCCGGATCATAATTGCCGTCCTTGAGGTGCAGCAGGATTGCCCGTCCGCTGAACTTTTTCAGCATCTCATAGGGGTCTTCCTGGCCCATATTGGCGCTCCAGTAAGTGTCCAGTTCGAGTTTGACTTCTGGACAATAATCCAGATAAGCCTCATAGGCCAGCCGGCCGTCGGCCAGGCGTTTGAATTCCCAGGCGTGATTGTGCTGGAACAGGGTAAGGTTGTGCTGCGCGAGTTTTTCCTGGATCGGAATCACGGTGTCGGCGAGTTTTTTGATGGAATCGAGGTCTTTGAACTCATCCGGGCCGTAGCCGCAGGCTATTTTATCCGTTCCCAGAATTCCAGCTACCTCGACGGCTTCATCCACCGCCTCCAGGCGGCAGCACCATGGACTGTGCGAGCCGGACACTTCCAGGCCGAGATCGGCAACTGTCCGCTTGAATTCAACCGGGGTCAGATTCCAGAACCCGGCGGGTTCCACCCCGGCATAACCGATTGCCGCTACTCTTTTGAGAACCGCCGTAAAATCCTTGGCGGCCTCCGCCCGCAGCGAATATAATTGAAGAGAAATTGGTTTCATTTTTGTTCAATCCTTATGTTTACGACGTTGATATTATTAAAAAATATTGTATAATTAATATTATATCGCAGTATGAAATAAACACAATTGACTGAAACTATTTTATTTTGACCGGAGCTATATTTTGACGGATTATCTCGACAACCTGATCGGCATCGAGCGGGTGGCTTATTTCCAGGCGCCTGAGGCTGACAAGGTGAAACCTTATGCCGTTACCAAAGGTATTGAGCTGGTGGAACTATTGCTCGGCGGCAAAATATTTTTTAATGTGGACGGCGAAATAAAACCATGCGGGAAGGGAACAATTTTCTGGCACATTGAAGGGGACTACACGTTGAGCGATACCGACCGGAATGATCCGTACCGCTGCCAGGTTTTCGCCTTTGCGGTCAAAGTTCGCCGCCGCCCGGTTCCGCGGGTCACGCGTTGGGAAGACCCGGAAGGCCTGGACAAATTCGCGGCTGAAGCCGTAAGCTGTTTTCATAACCGGGAGTTTGACCGCGGGGTGATGGGAAAATATTTTTACAGTCGGCTTTATTGGCAGGCTTATAAATCCCTGCGGCATCCGGCCACCGCCGAATATCCGCATGCATTATGCAAAGCGGTGAAATATCTGGAAGGCTATCTGGAATCCAATCTGACCGTGGACGACGTTGCAGTCCAGGCGGGAGTCAGTAAACCTTATCTGTTCGCTCTTTTCCGGAAATATTTACAGTGCGCTCCGCATCAATATCTGACCGCCTCCCGGCTTAACCGGGCTAAAACCCTGCTGGCCGGCAGCGGCCGGTCGATTAAAGAGATCGCAGCGCACTGCGGTTTTGAATCCCTCGAATGTTTTTACCGGTCGTTTAAAAAACACGCGGGGATTACTCCGGCCGCTTACCGGGAGAAATATTCTCCTTACTCCCGGGTTCTGGATGACTGATGCGGCAGCCGCGGCTCAGAAGTTGATCAGCAGAGTTACCGGAAAAACTCCATTCGGGTTGAAATTCAGGAAGCCGATCTGAACGCATGACCTTTTCTTTTTTTCCGCTTTGAATTTCTCGGACTGGAAATCGGCGAAAACATCGCTCGGCGGACTGGAAAGGTTGATGAAGCCGAGCTGCAGTCCCTTAAAGATGGTATTGGAAATATTGACCATTCCCAGCTGGAAACCGCGGAAAATGGAATCGGCGCAATTTATGAACCCGCACTGCCAGCCGTAAGAAGTGGTATATCTGGCGCCGGCGTTGTCCAGACTGTCCGAACCGGCCTGATTGACGAAGCCGCCGATCTGGACGCCGTTCATTTCCTCTTCCGCGACGTTGATCAGTCCCAGACTGAGGCCGTTCATAATGCCCGCCGTCCGATTCGCGACGGCAATCTGCAGGCCGTTGGCATTGCCGGAGTCGCAGAGCAGACCGATATCCAGGCCGTTTATCGCTTTATTATAAGTATAGATGGCGGCAAAGCGGAAACCGTTGATTTCAGTATTTTCGCAGGGAAACTGGACCGGAGGGAAAAACCCGAGCTCAATCCAGGCCGTCCGGCGGGTACAGGCAGCGGCGGCGGCCGGGGGCTTCACAACTTTAGCCGGGGCGGCTTTTTCTGCGGCCCGGCAAAAGGCGCCGCCCAGTAACGCAACAACTAAAAAAACCATTAATTTCCGGATGGTGAACATATTGACATCTCCTTAGTTAGAATTATGGTAACCGTAGCACAAAATAACCATGAACAGTTCAAAAAGCAAATTGAAAACCGATGGAATGCCTCAAAAATATCTTCAGGCGTTGTACTTGGCTTTTTACTCAGGCAATCTTTTTTCCGACCGCCTTATCCGAAAAACTTTTTTGTAAATAGTCCAAACGATTATATATTTATTTTAATCCCGGATCGTAGTGCGGGCAAATCATAAGCGGGAAATATCGACTCATGCGGATCCAGACTAAACTCACTGGTTTTGTCGTAATTATGCTGGCGGCATTTTCGTATGCGCTGGTTTGGATCAGCACTCAGGCTTACCAGGGCGAAGTCTACCGTCTTAATGCTGAGGTGAGTGAACATCGGCTTCAGCAGATGTATAAGATCGTCGACAGGGAGTACAACCTGTTCCTCGACGGGGCGTACGGGGATATTGACAAGGCTAAAAAAATCACCATTAAACGGCTGGAGACCATTTTCCGTTATTCCGCCGAGAGCGGGGACAGTTTTCCCCTGATTATTTCCGATAACGGTCGAATTCTGATGAGCCCGCATAATTATCCCAGGAGCAATTTCCCGTGGAATTCCATTTCCCTGGATAACATTTTCGCGCCGGCGGCGGCGAAATTTGAATCAAAACCGCCGCCCAACGGCATATTCTACGCCGAGCCGTACGATGAAAACAAACTTGATGACGGCGATGAATCCCCGGAAAAAATCAAATTGAAAGCTAAACCGATCTATTCCAATATCAGCGGTGATGAACAGATCATCCTGTATGTTCCGTTCAAAAAACAAAACTGGAATTGGCTGTTGTGTTATGCCTATTCCGTCAACGCTCAGCTTTACGGAGTCAACACTCAATGGTATTCCCGCCAGCTGATCGCAGTAGTCTGTTGCATGGCGGCCTCGGTTGCGGCTCTGTTCTGGCTGATTCAGATGTCATTATCGCCTTTGGATCACCTGGTTCTGACCGCCACCAATATGGCTGCCGGTATATTTCCCCCGCGGGACCGGAAACCCAGGTACCGCAATGACGAGATCGGGTTTCTCAGCAAGGCTTTCGACAAAATGGCCGCCCGGATTCAGGAATCCATGAACAAACTCCAACAGGAAATTACCGAACGCCGGGAAAAGGAACATGAGATCCGGGCCCTGATTGAAAATACTCCCCTGCCGATCGTGATTATCCGCAGCAACGGCGTGTGTTCCATCAATGACATGTTCACGCGGGTATTCGGTTATGTCGAGGATGATTTGAAAACTTTCGAGGACTGGTTCACGCTCAGCGCTCCTTCCGACGTTTCCGCCCGGAAAAACCGCGAGCTCTGGAAAAACATCATTGCCCAGGCGGCTTCCGGCTCGGAACTCGTTTCGATCCGCTGCAAAAACGGCCGGGTGCTCGAAGTTGAAATCCGCCATAAACGGGTGGAAAACCAAACTCTGTTGATCTTCCATGACCTGACCGAAATCAAGGAAGCCGAAAAACGCCTCCGGACTACCAGAAATTATCTTACCCAGCTCTTTAATTCGATTCACCTGCTGCTGGTCGCGGTCGATGAAGAGGGCCGGATCACCCAGTGGAATCAGGCGATTGAAAAATTCACCGGTATCAAAAGCGAAGTCGCGGTCGGGGTCGAACTCTGGAATGTCGCGTTGTTTCTGCTCAATTACCGTAAGGAAGTGCAGGAAGCGATCAATTCCGGCGTATCCTGTGAAAAATACCGCGAAAACATTTCCTGGCGCAAACGTTCCTACGTTTTCAATATTTCCATCAACCCGCTGCTCAATAAAGACAATAAAGGCGCGGTTATTATCCTCGAGGATACAACGGAACTCGCGCGCAAGAACGAATTGCTGTTTCAGGCTCAGAAAATGGAAACCGTCGGAACGCTCACCGGGGGGCTGGCGCACGATTTCAACAACGTCCTCGGCGGCATCAAGGGATCGCTGTCCATGATTAAATATTATCTCAACAATTCACCGGGCGAAATCGGCGAAGTCAATGAATTCCTCGCCCTGGCCGAAGAGTCCGTTTCCCGCGCCGCCAGCATGGTCGAACAATTGCTCGCCTTGTCCCGGAAAAGCCAGCTCACGTTGAAAAAGTTCGACCTGACTCAGGCTTTCGATCATGTCCTGAAAATCTGCCGCGGAACCTTCGATAAACGCGTCAACATCAATTTCCGGAAGCAACCCGGCGAAATCATGGTCAAAGCCGATCAGGTTCAGATGGAACAGGTGCTGCTGAACCTGCTGATCAATGCCGAGCACGCGATGACCGTCATGCGCGAAGACGATACCCCGCCCGGTGGCGATATTGACATTGAAGTGACCCGGGTTAAACTCGATAAAGCCCAATTTCCCGCGGTTTCCCCGGCCGACTCCTATTGGAAAGTCATCATTCGGGATACCGGAGTCGGGATCAAACCGGAAAACATGCGGAAAATTTTCGATCCCTTTTTTACTACCAAAATCAAAAGCAAGGGTACCGGTCTCGGACTGGCCATGGTCTATAATATCATCGACCTGCATAAAGGTTATATCGAAGCCCGGTCGGAGCCGAACAAAGGCAGTACGTTCACCGTTTATCTGCCCGAATTGCAGCCGGAAGATGCCGAAATGGAATTCGGCTACGATACCGGGGAATTGTATCTCGGCAGCGGCTGGATTCTTATTATCGACGATGAACCGGCGATCCGCACTACCGCCGGGAAAATGCTCGAACTTCTGGGTTACAACGTTCTGGCGGCGCCGGACGGAGAAAGCGGCGTCAGGGTATTTGAGGAACACCAGAAGGAAATCCGGGCGGTGATCCTGGATATCGCCATGCCGGGGATGACCGGCGATGAAGCCTACGGGCGTCTTAAGACAATTGATCCCCAGGTGAAAGTATTGATCGCGACCGGGTTTACCAACGACCAGCGCGTCCGCAAAACCCTGGAAGCCGGCGCTAACGGCTTCATGAAAAAACCCTATTCCATCCATATCCTGAGCAGAAAATTACATGAAATCATCAATTCCTGAACCGGCGGCGGTAACCTTCGCTGATTTCCATACCCACCGGCTGCCGCTGCCGCCGCAAACCTTGGGCGTGGTGTCCCTGGAACTTTCCGATCCGGAAAATTTCCCGCCCTATGATCCGAACTGCACTTTTTTCAGTGTCGGCCTGCATCCGTGGCGGCTGCCCGCCGCCGCCGGCCGGCTGGAAAGCGATCTGGCCGCCCTGCGGCTGCGGCTTATTCATCTCCGGGCCGTTGCCGTCGGTGAAACCGGCCTGGACCGGCTGCGGGGACCGGATATGAAAATTCAGCAGACTTATTTCATTGCCGTCCTCAAACTGGCCCGGGAACTGGATAAGCCGGTGATAGCGCACTGCGTCCGAGGCTATCCCGAACTCCTGGCGCTGAAAAGACAATTCGCTCCCGGCCTGAAACTGCTGGTACACGGCTATAACGGCAGTCCGTTTATCCTGGAACAGCTTTGGGAACACGATTGTCTGGTTTCGTTCGGCCCGGCCGGACTGCGGCGATCCGGGCCGGGGGATTATATCCGGCAAAAACCTGAATATTTATCCCGGATCGGCCTTGAAACCGATGCTTCGGGGATTGATATAGCTGCCGTTTTCGAAACGGCGGCACAACTGTTCGGAGTGGAACTTCAAGAGCTGGCGCGGATCATGCGGGCAAATTTCGCGGCGTTATTTCACCGGGGATGAATTTATGCTTGAATTTACTGACATTCCGCGTTGGCTGTACCGCACCGCACTGCTGGTGAAGCCGGAAAAACTGCAAGTCATCAGACAAAAACGGGTGCTGGTAGTCGGCGTCGGGGGAGTCGGCGCCTATGCCGCTGAACTCATCTGCCGCGCCGGGATTGGGCGCATTACCGTTGCCGACGGTGATTACATCGAAATTACCAACCGCAACCGCCAGCTCCCCGCGTTGGTCAGTACCGAGGGCAGAAGCAAGGTCGAAGTAATGGCGGAACGGCTGCGCGACATCAATCCCGATGCGGAAATCATCCCGGTACACCGCTTTTTGCGCGATGAGTTGACCGACGAAGTGCTGGCGGAAGGTTTCGATTACGTCGTGGACGCCATCGATGCGCTTTCGCCGAAAGTGGCCCTGATCGCCAAATGCCTTAAATTGAATTATCCTCTGGTGAGTTCCATGGGATCCGGCGGCAAACTCGACCCGACGCAGGTGAGAATCGCCGATATTTCCCAAACCCGCGAGTGCCCTTTGGCGCGCGCCATCCGCAAACGCCTTCACCGCCAAAATATCCGGCAGGGATTTAAAGCGGTGTTCTCGACGGAGACCGTTCCCGAACATGCGGTTTACGCTTATGAAGACGCGGATTCCGGCAAGTGCGGTTCGATGGTCGGAACAATTTCCTATATGCCGCCGGTTTTCGGCTGCTGCTGCGCCTCGGTAGTCATTCGGGATCTGACGCGCTTTCGGGATTCCTGAAGCGGCTGGGCGAAACGCCCAGGCGTTTTCTGAAACAGTTGGAAAAGTGATACTGGTCGGAAAAAACCAGCCGCTCGGCGATTTCCTTGATGCTTAACGTGCTGTATCGGAGCAGCAGTTGGGCGGTTTCCACCCGCCGCTGCAGGAGATATTCGTACGGGGTTACCCCCAGATGACGTTTGAACAAGCGGACGATATAGGCCTGCGAATACGTTATTTCCCGGCTTATCGCGGCGAAATTCAGTTTCTTTTCCAGATGGGCGTCCAGAATCAGCTGCAGTTTCTTGACCGTTGGCGGCAGCGGCGGTTCATCGTCCGGGTAAACTACCGCCTGAGCGCCCTGGATGAACTTATGGAAAACTAAAGCGGCTTCCCGATTTTTTCCGGCTCCGGATTGTTTGGTCAGAATCAGCATATTATAGAAATATTTCACCAGCTCCCGGGCATTGGGTACGAGATACGATTTTTCCAGACCGTAGCTTTCCAGCAGCGCCCGGACCAGGGTCCCGCGGCAGATGAAAAAGATTTTTTCCTGGATGACACCGGGCGCCGCCCAATATTTATTATCGTCGGCGTCCGGCGGAATCATGAAATAACTGCCGGCGGCGCAGTCGTAACGCCGGGATGCGATTTCCAGAAATCCGTATTGTTTAAGCACAAATTCAAATAAATACAATTCCCCCTGGGAATTGTAATGTCGTACATTGGGAGTATATGCGGTGGATTCAGAGGCTACCAATAATTCGAAGTTTGATTTTATACTGGTCAAGATTTTACATCTATTGTTGGTTTTTTTTATATCATGTCAGTTCGTTTTTCCTTTATATGGAATAATATAGTTCATTTGAGAAATTTTCCATAGCCGGAAAAGATAGAGCGGTCAAAAATTTTTGGAAAAGGCTGGAAAGATGACACCGCCAAAAGTCGGCATGCAATGTTTTTCGTCCAGCGCTCGCACGCTCAACATCCGGAAAAAAAATACGCTCCGCTGATTTTTCCGGACATCGCTTTACGAGAGCGGTACTACTTAAGGCGCAACAAGTTGCGCTATTACTTCCGCTCGTTGGAGACGAGCGGCCAGCGCTTTCGGCCGCTGGACCACCGACCAGAACAAGTTCTGGACTATGTCATTTTTTTACTTTTGTCGGCCCCGTCTAGAAAATCAATTTTTTGAAAAACTTTTACATTCATTTCAAGCGGATGCGCGGATCAGCCCAGGCGTAAGCAAGATCGGCCAGGGTATTGATCATCACAAACAGCAGTGCGCTAATAATGACCAGGGCTTTCAGCAACTGCAAGTCGGAATTGTTCAGGGCTTCCACTCCCAGATAACCCAGTCCCGGCACCCCGAAGAAGGTTTCGAGCAGCAGGCTGCCGGTGAACAGGAACGGCAAGGCCGCGCTGGCGTGGGTGATGATCGGGATTGCCGCGTTGCGCAGCAGATGCCGGGTGTATACTGTAAACGGCGAACAGCCTTTGGCGGCCGCGGTGCGTAAATAGTCGCGGTTCAGTTCGTTGACGAATACTGTCCGGTAAAAGCGCATGTTGCCGCCCAGACCGCTGGCGATGCCGATGATCAGCGGCAAGGCCAGATTGATCGGGCTGCCCCAGCCCCAGACCGGAAACCAGTTCAGCCAATACCCCAGCAACCACTGTCCGGCAATGATGAATACCAGATAGCTGACGCTCATTCCGGCAATCGACGCCAGCATCAGTATCCGGTCCGGCCATTTTCCCCTGAACGCGGCCGCCAGTAAGGCCAGACCGGTACCCAGGATGAGTTCGCCCAGGAAAATCGGCACCATCAGCCCGAGCGAAGGTCCGATGCCGCGCCACAGGATTCGCCGGATCGGTTCCCGGGTTACCACGGTTCGGCCGAAATTGAAAAAACTGATATACGGAAAGACCGGTTTCAGCGTTACGATTTCCCGGATTGAACAGAACAACTGGGAATTGAACGGTGACTGCTGGCGGCGGAAAAATTCGACCGCGACGAGTTCCAGTCCCCCGGCGTCAGCGATCCGCAGGACGTTCTGCTGTGGGGAGACGGCCACCGCGACAGCAGTCAACCGGGACCCGGCGGCATATTCCTTGCCGTTGACTTGGCAGTGCCCCCGGAACCGGATCCGGCATTGCAGAGCAGCTCCGTCAATTGTGAAATTGCGCTTGAATTCGATGTTGCCCCGGCTCAGTGTCAGCCCGGCGGAACTGAAGGCTTCCGTTTTGTGCCAGTGACCGTAGATCAGCGGCAGGTCGGAGCCGAGATCGGAACGGAGGTCTTCGACTTCACGCGGCGACGGATTTTTACCCAGCACCGCCGCGGCCGGATCACCGGCCGCGACCCGGAACAGAACGAAAGTCAGCAGTACGACGCCGATTATTACCAGGAGTGAATATAAGCAGCGTTTTAACAGATAATGCAACATAAACACCTTTTTTACGGAGCGAACGGCAGTTTTTCCAGTTTAAACCGCGGAGTTTCCGTTTTTTCGTAAAAAACTTTCATCAGGAACAGACCGTAGGGCGGACAGGTTTCGGGCGCCCGGGTCCGATCCCGGTGCTCGAGGATGGTTTTTACCTGCGCCGGAGTCAGCCGGCCGGCGGCGACCGCTTCCAGCGTTCCAACCAGGCAGCGGATCATTTTATATAAAAAACCGTTGCCGACGAAGGTGATGCACAAATACTGCCCGAACAACTGAAAATCGATTGCGTAAATCGTCCGCACCGCGCTGTCAATAGCTTTGCGTTCGACCACAAACGACGAAAAATCATGGGTGCCGATCAGCGGCTGCGCCGCTTCCCGCATTTTTTCCAGATCCGGCTGCCAGCGCGCAAGCCAGGAATAATGACCGGAAAAAGGAGTTTCCGCGCCGGAATTGATCACATAAGTGTAGGCTTTGCCGATCGCGTCGAAGCGGGCGCTGAATTCCACCGGCACGGTTCTGACCGCGCGGATTCTTATGTCGCCGGGCAGCCGCCGGTTGAGCGCCTTTTTCAGTTTGTCCAACGGAATCCGGGGCGCCGCCGGAGGGAGAAAGTCAGCGATAAAACCGACCGCGTGAACGCCGGCGTCGGTGCGGCTGCTGCCGACCAGTTTGATCGGCTGTCCGGCGTAGAGCTTGCTCAGGGCGTCCTGAATGAGCCCCTGAATGGTTATATTGTTCGACTGAATCTGCCAGCCCCCGTAACGGTAACCGTCAAAGCTGATTTCCAGCAGCAGACGCTTATCCGTTTCCCCGGGATCGATGGTCAAAATACTCATAAAACCTCAAATGGCCGGTAAATTTACCCGGCATTTTTATTCTCTTCTATAGCTTTTTCTAAGGTAAGGAGTCATTCAAAAATAACTGAAACTTTCTACTGGCGTCTCAGTGGTACTTTCGGCACCGCCGGTTCGTTACAAAGCACTGCGGCTTTGCTCCTCACCGGCGAATCCAAAATTTCTCCCTGATACCCTCAGGATAAAGTTCCACTTATTTCTTCACAACTCCTAAGGAAACTGCTTTCGTTTTTCATATCCGTTTCCTCGCGCTTATTTCAATAAATTCCTTTTTTCAAATATCATATTTGCCATTTCAAAGAATTCGGATGGCGTCCATGATGCTCTGTTTTTATCGATATCGGCGGCGGTAATAATATCCAGCAGATATTGATCCAAATCAATAAATCCTTTAACTTTTCCGATGTGGAGGCCGTCACGGGTAACAATGCCGGCATCGATCATTTTATGGTGATCAAGGTAGATTCTCGCTCCCGGCACATAGACGGAATCCAAATCCGTACATATTTCACCCTTCTGCTGAGACAACACTATGGCTTCGGTATGACCACTTGCCATTGGACCATAATGAACATATTGATTATATTCCGGCGGCTCGTGCAACTTGCCGTAACCGAGCGTTATGAAACTTTTTTCTTCATCCGCCAACAATCGTGATGATTTTATCGCCCGGTCTTTGAGTATACTTTTTAACGAATCCGGATTTGTTGAATGCACTGCGACTGCGGGATCACTCAGCCTCCATTCCTTTTCGGGAGGAGTGAACTTGTCCGCTTCGGCAATAAATGAAGTTATATCGAAATCATAATCCGCGCCCGCAATGACCAGGCGGCCGTGCCGGTTTTCGTATCGCAAATAGTCTGCGACTCTGAATTTTATATCGGCAGCACATTTACTGACGGCAAAGGTGAATATGCCGTTTTTTCCGGTGCCGTTCATAATCGCATCATCATCCCGGTTCAGAAAATAAATACAGGTATATGGCCGTTTTATTTCAGTAAATACCCGATCAGTATATTTCCAGCCCCGGGGAGCAATTATGTAATCAAGTTTCATCGAATTTGTTCTATTATATTCTCATTTTTAATAATCTTCCCTATCTTTTCTTGGTTGTCAAGATAAACCTTTTCAAATAAGGTGTTCTGGCCGGGTTTTTCGTTATGAGAATCGCTTTGTATTGAAAAAAGTCCGGCTTCTTCAAGGTAACGCTTTCTCCCTGTTTTTCATAATAAGAATTCACGGTTCCGTCCGGACCGACAAACTTTTCATTGGCCAACCCCGGCCGGGTTTCAGCAGTCCTTATCTGAAACTTGACTTCGGTGTCCGGCGGAGTCGCCGCATACCACCACAGGCGATATGTTTCCTTTTTGTCCAGTTTTACCGGTAACGATTCCAGGCTGCCCTCACGCGCCACGGGAAAAACCAGAACCCGGCCTTCCGGGTGAGTACCCAGGTACAAACGCCCCTTGAATACGTGGGCTGAAACGCATGCATCCTTTGTTTTCAGGAAGACAAAAATCTTCCGTATTGCTTTTATTGTGAGATTCGATTCCCGGATATTGACAAGCAGAAATTCAGGAGAAAATATTCCCAGAAAATTGATCGAATAATCTCCCGGGTATCCTGTCCCTCCCGGACCGTGATAAGCATTGTAACCGGAAGCCAAGTATCCGCAGAGAACCCATTTGCCGTTGAAATTCGCAATCGCTCTTATATAGTACAAATCCTTGACTGTCCATAATTTTTTCCCGTCATAACAACAGAGCCCGAAAGGTGTTCCCATGAGCAGCGTGTTTTTATCTTTTTCCGCGTACGTGTAAACATAAAGGGCTTTGGGATTCAGAGAGAACGGCTTCCAGGCGCTGCCGTCATAACAGACGATTTCGCCGTTCGCGTTAAGGATAATTTTGTCCTGAAAAACCGTCATAAGCCCCACATTCTGGGCATTACACGGATCTTTGTATTCTTCCTTCCAGGTTTTGCCTTCGTCATCTGAAGACAGCACGCAGCCATGAATTTTAATTTTTCTTTTCCCGAAGGCGTTTGCGATTGTCATTCCGGCCGGGGCCGGATCAAAAATCCCCGCCGAAATGTAAATTTTTCCTTTATAGCCAACCAGATCATATATATGCACCGCCCGCGGAACCGTTCTTCTTTCAATCCATTTCCTGCCATCATAAATGTAAATGTTGCCTAAATCCCAGCCGCCGTCATTGGCGTCGTATCCGGGAAGGTAAAGTTTGCCATTGTAAACCTTCATGCGGGTCAATCCCTGCTCATTTACCTGGAAAACTTTTTCCCATAAATCCATTTCCGGATTATAAGCGAACACCGATCCGGTGTCGGTCGCGGCCGGACTCGTGCAGGCGCCCAGAAACAGTTTGCCGTTATAATCCGTCATACAGGTAATCGTCTTGTCGTTCGTCGGGTCGAATGCCGCGACCGGCGCTTTAAATTCCGACTTCAGGATAAGCCCCGCTCCGGGAACGGCTTCCACTTGGTCAGCCTGCAAGGCGTTTTTCCAGTTTCTGTTGTCCAATACAACTTTGCCTTTGATCTCCGGCATCAGGTTGCGGTTCCGGACAAAAACCGGCAGCTTTTCAGATAAATGAACGCCGGCGCCTTTTATCGTGAGGCGCAACTGGTAATTACCGGGAATTAAGCCGGATACGGTGAGGATCAAGGGAGCGGAAGAACGCAGGCGGAATGTATCCGAATACAACGGCCTTTTTGTTTCATCTTTCCCGGCCAGGGGAAAAAGTTCGGACTTAAGAGTTATATTTCCCGTTTTAAATAAAATTTCAGGCAATCCCGTTTTCAACGCTATTTTGTGATCTCCCGGAAGGATCAGGGCATTCTTCTCCGCCTTTGCCCATAACAAACCCGGGCCACCGGTTATTCCTGACAAATCGAGCGCTCTTCCACCGGAGGCGTCAAAATTCATGATCCCGAAATTGAAATATTGCGGGGAATGAAAACTCAAAACCGGCAGATACGACCAGGTGGCGTGATCGTGTTTTTTCCCGATGATGTTCCGGCAGAGATTCATTCTGACCACCTTGGTACCGGAGGGGACTATCGCCAGTTCCGACAGCGGGATTGCCGCCTCAAGTGTCCAAAATTTGCTGTCCGCGGTTGTTTTAACCTTCCAGTCGGGATTCCATTTCAGGTCGCTGGATGTCTTAACTCCGGTCGACGCATTGAGGCCGCATTTCTGGTCAAACCGTACTCCCGCTGAATTTACCGCGAGTTGGTAATAAAATGGAGTTTTTTGATCGGGCCGGATAAAAATTTCCACACTCTCATCCGAATAAACCGCGCCATCACGTTTCCGGGTTCCGGGAATATTTTTCCCGTTTTCTTCAGACAGCAAGCAACGAAAAGCAAGATAAAGATTTTTCCGGTCCAGGCCGAGCCACGCGCAAGTTTCCGGCTGTGCCTGCCGGGCCGTCCGCGGCGACAGGAAATTCAGGGTTTTCGCCGCTTCTTTCCATTCGTTTTTTTTCATAACGCCGTCTATGGTTGGGGGCGTCTTCAGGAAAGGGATCGTCATGTTGGAAACCATCGGAATCTTCAATGACGGAGCCTCTCTTATTGAAAATTTCACTTCGTTTTTATTGTCATTTCCCTGCGCAAAAACCGAAATACAGTAACAGTACAAAACAACAACAGACGTTCCGCACTTTTTTTGCATGTTTAATTCCCCTCTTTTTAATGGTGGTTCTGCCAAATTTCGCGGTATTATTTTTTGTTTATCTTCATTGATTAATTAATAACTTAATCTTATTTGTGCTTTTCTCCCCCCCCTTTTTTTGGTGGGCACTTCGCTCCTACGTATTATTAGATTAAGCAATTATAATCGCTTAATTATAAATCAGTTATAAATTTCATGCTAATCAAGGCGTCTGCTTTGGTTTTTGCCAGCGTTACGCTCAAACCCACATGGTTTCTCATCGTATTGAAACAGCAATGGCAAATATTGGCAGATAAAAGTTTTCCTCAAAATTTCACGCCTGAATCCTTAAAAAATCTGGTAGAATTGAAATTAAACTTTTATAAGCTATCCGGTCAGCTAATGGCTGAAACCATGCGAAAAATACAATGAAGTACCAAAAAAGTCAACAGCCTTAGCAAAATTTCCCTGACCAGTATGATACGCCAAAAATTCAGACTACCGATTTTATCGTAAATTTACCAAAAATCCCGCAATGCGAACACTTGTGTTATTGTCCTTATCATAAAAAGTTTTTCCCTTTCGTTTTTCGGCAATCGAAATTATGATGCCGAAAAACAAAAATACGAAAGAGGAAATAACATGTCCCAAACAAAAGATTCCCGCCGCGCCAACGGTTCCGGACGCATTTATAAGGCCAACGGAGTTTATTATTTGCAATACCGTTTGGACGGCAAGCGTAAAAACGTTACGCTGAAAAGTCCGGACGGCAAACGAATCAGCAAATTGCGCGAAGCGGAAAAAGCAGCCCATAAATATTTGGAACCACTGCACAGTATCAAAGAAATCGAAACCAGGGAAGAATATCTTGAACAAAAAGCTGAACTTCAAAAATTAAAAGCGAAAACAACAATTACCCTGGAATCCGCCCTCGAACTCGCATTGCAGAAAAACACCGGGAAAACCATGTCCCCGGAATGGATTAACAGAGTACGCACATACTGGAATGATTTTGTCGCGTTTATTCATAAGCATTACGATATTTCCACGCTTGGAGAAGTGGAGCATTTCCATGTTGAAGCCTATTGGCTGAACTTGCGTGAAAACGGCCGCAGCGCCGCTGCTGATAAAAGCGATGTTTACCGTTGGCATTTGTACCGGATTACGGGAAGGCGATGTGGCAACCTTAAAATGGTCTGAGGTCAGCAACTGGCATGACGGCAAATCAGCAGCGCAGGATTTTCTGCATGAGGAGATTATCCGTATCACCCGTAAGACGAAAGCCAAGGTAATTATTCCGATTGAAGTGGAATTGGCGGAATGTCTGGCCGAGCAAGCGGCAAATGGTACTGATTGGGGTATTCTTGAAGCTGAAACTGGAGGCGTGGACCGGAATCGAACCGGTGTACACGGTTTTGCAGACCGTTGCCTAACCGCTCGGCAACCACGCCCCAACGACCGAATTCCTAATTAGTGCTTGACCGAAAACTCCTGATTTCGGAGTTTCCCATTGCCGTTGACAAGTCAAAGTGATAACCACAGCGATTTTTATTCTGCAATATTTGCATTTTTTTGCAAACTTCATCGTTTTTTT
>JAQULZ010000049.1 GCA_028718375.1 Victivallaceae bacterium
TGTGAGGGACAGTTATAATATCTCAGATGGTATGATATTGTGGCACTCCGCATACCGAAAGAGCGGAGATAACAGAGAAAACAAACCTTACCTAATGGAGGTGTTATAATGTCTACTCGACAAACCATATTAATCATATTGACAGTTACAACTTGTATCGGGCTGTATGGAGCTGAAAGCGCGCAAACCAAAGAGCAGGAACTAAACCGCCAGATAGCAATACTGGAATCAAAAGTTTTTGCGCTGGAAACCGAAAATAAGAAGCTCAAAGAGGAGATTGAGAAAAAAGACAAGGCGCTTGCGGCCTATGCCGCCGGGAAAAAGCCAGTAGTGGAAAAAGAACCGGTTCGCACAAATCCGCAGTGGGCAAAAGAAGCCCGTGAAAAGGCCGCAAAGGCCAAACAGATCGCGGAAAACAATAAAAAAATTGAGGAACTTCAGAGAAAACGGGAAACAGCGCAAAGACAATATGATGATGCAGTGCGGCGTTATCGTAACTGTCGCGATCAAAAAGACAAAAACGGAAAACGGCAATTTCGCAGACTAATGAATCAATACAAGGACGAGCTCCGCGAAATAGATCAGGAGATAAGCAAGCTGAAATTCAGCAACTCGCGGTCATTTGTAACCAAATAAAATTTGGGGGTTGGCGGCGCAAAAGATAAAAATATCAAGGGGGAATATATTTTTTTGTCCTTGCCTTAGCGCTCACACCGTATAGGGCAGTCAAACGCAAAAAAACGATTAATTTTCAGCCAAAAACCCCCAGGCTTTGAACTTAAACCCCCTTTTACAGTCCTGTGTTTTTATTACTTTTTTTGTTGTACTTTTTAACACGACTTTGCAAGGCGTACCGTATGTCGCATAATGTTTTTGCAGGATAATATTTGACTAACGGGACTTTAAAAATTAAAAAAAGTCCCACTTTTTCTATAACATACGCTTGCAATATAACGCGAAACGTTATATAATGAAGGAAATAGGATACAACTATGATTTTGAATTTTAAGTGCCAAGAGACACAAAAAATATTTAAGCTGGAGTTTTCCCGCAAGTTACCGGAGGATATTCAAAAAACCGCCTTGCGGAAATTAAAATATTTAAATTCGGCCGTGTCCCTTGAGGATTTGAAAGTGCCGCCGAATAACCGCTTGGAAGCTTTGACAGGCAACAGAACCGGACAATACAGCATCAGGATAAACCGCCAGTTCAGGATATGTTTTCGCTGGCAGAATGGAAACGCTGTTGATGTGGAAATCATAGATTATCATTAATAAGCTGAACCGTAAAAATATTTATAGCATAAACATTGTGCGTTTGAACTCAAATCGAAGCGAATGATGCTACAGAAAAATAAGCTTGACCGCTTAGGAGCAAGTATTATGAAAACTAAAAAGAAATTACAGCCGGTACATCCGGGGGAAGTGTTACTTTATGACTTCCTGGAGCCTATGGAATTAAGCCAGAACAAGCTTGCGGTTGAAATCAAGGTCCCGCCGCGCCGGATCAATGAGATTGTATTAGGCAAACGCGGCATTACCGCGGATACAGCTTTGCGCTTATCGCTTTTTTTCGGTACAAGTCCTGATTTGTGGCTCAATCTACAAAGCCAATACGCTTTGGATTGTGTAAAAATCAAAGAAGGCGACCAGTTACAAAAAACAATAAAAGAATTTCATTACGCAGTAGCATAGATTGTCTTGGACAGTCCAATTTCGTTTGAGCGATAAAGAACGTCCCGATCAGGATTATCCCCGGTCGGGATGTCTGTTTTCAGGCTGCCGATTTTGAGCTTAGCTGCTTGAGTTCGCCGTTTTGATACATTTTCTCAACCTGGTCGGGAGTTTTATAACCCAATCTTTGATGTAGACGTTTGGAATTGAAAAAAGCGGCGTATCCCTTGATCTCATTGGTTTTGGTCCGGATATCGCAGGATTGAAATTCCAATCACATTACTTCGGGGCCGCCGTTGACAATCCGCCGAATATACCGGCGGCCTCCTATTACCGCGCCATCAGCGCGAACACGCCCCATCCAAGGTATTCACGCGTATATGCGGCGTAGCGTTTTGGCTCCGAGGTCAGTTTAGCTCGAACATCTTTCGCGAAGTCGTCGTCGGGATTCGCTTCGAGCCATCGACGCATGGTGAGCCACTTGGCGGCCTCGTACCGATCCCAGCCTTCCTGATCAGCCAGAACCATTTCCACAACGTCGTAGCCGAGATCGCCGAAAGATGCGAGAAGTTCAGGAAGAATGAGAAAGTCGGAGATCGAATCAGCGCCGCATCCCCTGACTGCGTCTTCCGTCGGCGGCAGCCGCAGCCAGTAGGGTTCTCCGATGAGGATGATTCCTCCGGAGCGGAGACTCTTCGCCAGAAGTTCGATGGTACCGGCGACTCCCCCTCCGATCCACGTGGCGCCGAGACAGGCCGCCACACCGACCTTTTTGTCTGCGACGTAACCGGCAGCGTCGCCGTGGATGAACTCGACCCGATCGGCAACCCCGAGTTCTTCTGCCCGGAGTTTCGCCTGCTCGCTGAACAACCGGCTCATATCGATGCCGATGCCGAAAATCCCATAATCGTGTGCCCAGGTACACAGCATCTCGCCCGAACCGCTGCCAAGGTCGAGCACACGAGTCCCCGATTCCAGGCGCAACGCCGCGCCAAGAGTGGCGAGCTTTTCCGATGTGAACGGGTTATGGATGCGGTGAGCGTTTTCGGTAATATTGAAGATACGCGGGATGTCCATTATCATTGTTCCTTATCTTTTATTGACTTTGCCTGTTTGGGGCGTTCTTCTGTATAAAGCTATTGATATGCGCCGTTAAAAGATCAATGGCTTTTTCTCCATCGGACGGCGCGTCCGACATACTTATCAACAAATGGAACGGAGCATAGAAATCAAGCGCCAGCAGTCTGGGATTGCTGTTTTTCAAAACACCTTGCGCCATCATTTCGCGGAACAAATCTTCCATGTAGCTGACCGGCCCGTTGGCAAAAACCTTTTGATACAAATCCGCTATTTCAGGATTTCTATATTGTTCCAATGTAACCATTTTGCGGAAATCGCATCCGAATTCATTCTCCGTCCAGAACTGGAATTGCGATGTGGTGAAACTTTTAATTTTATCCATCGTGGCACCGTGGTAAGCCGACAGGGATTGATCAAAGGTCACCTCGGGCACTTCATGCTTTTTAGCACACTCAATGTCTATTTGAACCATGCGATCCACGATACGGTCGAATATCTCCCTCTTGTTCTTATAGTGCCTGTACAACGCCCCTTTCGTCATTCCAAGTATTCCTGCTATGGCGCTGACGGAAACGGCCTCATAGCCGTCCTGCGCAAACAACCGCAACGCCGTTAACAGTATTTTTTCCTTGGTATCACTCATAATTATATCCTTCATTAAGTGAACGTTCGTTTACAGTAGTATACGAACGTTTACTTGTCAATATGTTATTTGAACAAAAATAAAAAAATCACCGGTATTCCATAATTCTGCCACTTGGGAGCAACGTTTGAATGTTATGCTAAAAAATAATATAATAGAAGTCGTCTCAAAAGTCGAAAACCTCATAAAAATGATTGTTTATAGAATTCGTTTAGCCTGACTTATCATGCCGTTGAATTCAGTGATATGATTTTTGAGACCTTATACTAATGAGCGATCAGTCATAGATAATGGCGATGGCGGATTTTGAGATGGATTTTGGTTATAAACCGCAGAGCGATACAGAGTATCGCGCGAGGATTTATGGCAAAAATCGGCTCAAAAGAACCATCGAAATGTCCATGAATGAGAGCGAATTGGTATTAACTTGATTCGGCGCCCCGGCAAAAGAGCTGATAAACAGTTCAAAAACAAAAAAATTATTTTTTTGTTTTTGAAAACAGTGATGATCTTCGCTTTTGATTGAGCTGTCAAGTTTTGGAGCGTACAAATAGCGAACGAAGTGAGCGGTTTTATGTCGCGGAAAAACTTTACCGCGATTGAAAAAGCGATACTCAACTCGGGACTGCATTGGCGACATTAACGGTTGGCGTTCCATTACAGATTTTTGAGAAGAACTCGAATCAGAGCTTGACAGAAAGACGGTAGTTTTTATACTTTGGTACAGATTTTTGTGAAGAATAGGAAAGCTTTATCTCATACCAGGTTGTAATCAACTGAGTCCGGCCCCGGAAACCGCTCCGCTCTGTTATTATCTGGCTGCTGAATATTACCGGACAAAGATTCACTTCAGGGCCGGCCGGCGTTTCAGAGCTGCCCGGACTAATTCCGTACAGAGTTTTTCCATCGAGCCTTTGCTCTGCCGGAAGGCTTTAGGCACCAGGCTGCTGGAGGTGAAACCGGGAATATTATTGCCTTCCAGCATATACGGAGTTCCGTTTTTGTCCAGCATGAAATCGACCCGGAGCAAATCCCGGCAGTTTGCGGCGCGGTAAAATTTCAACGCCAGCTCCGCAGCCCGTCCCTGGATTTCCGGGCTGACCGTAACCGGCGGACATAAATATTGCGTCTCGCCATTTTTATGGAGGTATTTGGCATCGTAATCATAAAAACCGGTTGGAGGAACGATTTCAATTACCGGCAGGACGTCATCGTTGACAATGGCAACGGTTATTTCACTACCTCGGATGAACTTCTCCGCCAGCAGTTCGGAGTCATATTTAAAGGCTTCCGGCAGAATTTTTTCGTATTCGCTCCGGTCATTGACGATAAATACGCCCACGGTGGAACCATCGCGCGGCGGTTTCACCACCAGCGGAAACTCCAGTCCATCCGGCAACGCCGCATCCGACTCAGTAATCACCGTCCATTCAGGAGTAGGGATAGCTTCCTGTTCCATCAATTTTTTACTGCGGATCTTATCAAAAACCAGTTCACTGACTTTACTGCCGCAGCCGACGAAGCTCAGGCCGGCTTTTTCCAGCAAACGCTGAATGCCGCCGTTTTCACCCCAGCCGCCGTGCAACGCAGGAAAAATGACGTCGGCACTCAAAACCGCTTCGGACAGTTTACAGGTTTTAAGGTCAATTTCTTCGACCCGGTAACCGGCATTGATCAGGGCGGCGCCGATCGCCGCGCCGGAAAGCAATGATATTTCCCGTTCACTGCTGCCGCCGCCCTTGAGCACCGCGACGGTCGGCGACGGAGTCGCAGCTTCAACCCGGGCCAGGTCGTCCGGATTAAAGAAAACGACTTCCGGGCGCAGATAAAAACCGGTACGTTCGGCGACCGCGGCCCGCATCCGGCTCATCAGGCAGACAATATCTTTTTCGGAAGCATGTTTACGGTTGATAATGAAATTAGCATGTTTATTGCTGACCAGGGCGGCACCACAGCAGCATTCCTTCAGTCCGGCCTCGTCGATGAGTCGGCCCGCCGGATCATCCGGAGAAACGTTTTTGAAAACGCAGCCGGCGCTGCGTCCGGAAGGATCATGTTCCCGGCGCTGCCGTTTGGCGGCGGCGATTTGCTCCAGTTCACCTTCCCGGTCAACTGCGGGAAGCTGCATGATCACCCCGGTAATAATCACGTCTTCAGGGATGGTAGTGGCCCGATAATCCCACCTGACGTCCCGCGCATCGATCGCCACCGCCATTCCGGTCAGGTCGTAACCGCAAATATCCACCACGTATTTGCCGATCGTAACGCCGTGCGCACCGGCGTTCATGCGCAGCGCTCCGCCGAGCGTACCGGGAATCGGGGCCAGCGGCGCGATACCGCCGAAACCTCGCCGGGCGGCGGTTTCCACCAGGTCGGAAAGCCTTACTCCGGCGCCGACGGTCAAATGATGATTGCCCGCCTTGATGCGGACGAAATCGTTCTGGGACAGGCGGATCATGACACCGTCGAAGGTCTCGTCCATGCCGACGATATTGCTGCCGCCGCCGATCACGAAAACCGGTATTTTTCGGCGATGGCAGAAGCGCAGCAACGCCGCCAGCGAAATATCGTCCGTCGGTTCGGCGACAATGCCGATTTCGCCGCCCACTCCGAGCCAGGTCATTTCGCTCCAACTTACATTATACTTCAAGGGCAAATCGGGAAAAGAACCTTCCAGTTTCTCAGCCAGTTTCAGTAAGTTTGCGGCGGTCATAGTTTAATGTTCCCGTTGATAAACTTTTTCCGGATCAAAAACTTTTTCCCCGACTTCAATCAACTCCCCGCCTTCCAGTTTCCGGAAAAAACAGGTGCGGTGCCCGGTATGACAAGCAGCCCCGCCCACCTGGTTGATCTTGAAGATTACGGCATCGCCGTCACAGTCGACCAGGATTTCCCTGATCTCCTGGATATTGCCGGAGGATTCGCCTTTTTTCCATAATCTGCCGCGCGATCGCGTCCAGTAAGTGGCGCAGCCGCTTCTGAGGGTTTCGGTCCATGCTTCCTCGTTGATATAAGCCAGCATAAGCACCTCGCCGGTTTCATAATCCTGGGCGATCGCCGGAATCAGGCCGTTACTTTTTGCGAAATCCAATTTTACCATCGTTATCTCCCGAAACGTTATGGCTTGCTTAATTTTGCCGCGATGAGCCCGGCGGCTTTTTTACCCGACATCAGCATACCGCCGAAAATCGGCCCCATCCGGTAACCGCCGCGAACATTGTTGGCCGCCATGCCGCTGGCAAACAATCCCGGATAATATTCGAGCGTATTCGCGACCGTCGAAACTTCGCCTTTATCCGCCCACATCGGCTTTTCGCCTAAAATCCCGCCGGTTTCCGTATCGAGTTTCACCCCGGCCTTGTTAATGGCGAGCTGCATGATCTCGCTGGGATGGCCGGTGCCGTCCAGTACTGCGGCGGCCATGACCGTCAACGGATCGACATGCATGGCGAGCCGTTCAACCGGGGTCCAGTTGATGACCAGACCGGCGACTTGGCGATCTTTGAAAACGATATCCTCGACGCTTACCGAGTTGAAAATCTTCGCTCCGGCTTTCATCGCTCCGAAAATCAACCCGCTGGCCATTTCCACCGAGTCCAGCGTATAATATCCCGGTGCGTCATTAATTTCAGCATAATCGATCTTGAAATCATCCAGGATGCCCAGGGCGTCCTGCTGAACGACGACCTCGTTAAACAGCATCCCGCCGCCCCAGGTGCCGCCGCCGGGCGCCAGTTTACGTTCAAACACGGCAGCCCTGAAACCGGCGTCGGCCAAATATTTAGCAGCCACCAGTCCGGACGGGCCGCCGCCGACGATAGCCGCGTCAACAATTAAATTTTCCTGAAATTTCGTCGAAAAATTCTGAACGATTGCGCGGGAAATCACATTTTCAATAGCCATACAGACTCCTTGCTGTTTTTCAGAAGAGCCGCCACCTGCGAGCGGTTCCCTCCGCCGGTACTGACCGGATCAGGTTCAATGGGTATAATCTCAGCCCCGGAGCATCCGGCGGCACCCCAACCAAGCCCATAATCTATAACCGAAACGGGACAATACAATTGCGCTTTGAAAAAAATCGCTTAAGTTACAGAAAAATAAGTTTGACCGCTTACCTTATTTAATGTCTCTAAGGTTGAAACTGCAAACCGCCAGTGTGGAAAAACCGCAGCTGTACAACGCTAATACGCTTAAATTTCTGCCGAGCCGGTACCAGGGAATATCCGGCAGCCAGAGAACGCCGCAGCCATTCATCACTTTCGACAGGAGGTAAGGCTTGATTTCGACGGCAAAAGGCAATTGCGCCACGATAAAACAGACAAAATATACCGTGACGGCGGCAATTGTCGCCGCGGTCGGGTGGTCGAAAAGCGTTGAGAAAAACAGTCCGACGCTTCCCAGCGCCATCAGGGAAAACGAATAATAAACGACCGTAGCGAAATATCTTATCAGCGCCTCAGTACCCGACATTAAAGACAGGTCATTGCCAAGCCCGAAGTTCCGCGCATAGATCAACTGGGCCGGATTGTAACCGAACAGCGCCAGTCCGACAAGTAGCCCGGCGCCGGCAAGATACAGGCAAAAAAGCAGATTGAACCCGTATATCGCGAATATTTTTGACCAGACGATGCTGCTCCGGGAGCGCGGCCGGCTGGCGTAGAGTTTCAGACTGCCCTGCTGAATTTCTCCGGCGATCGCCCCGCCGGCCAGGGTGCAGATAAAAATCGGCATCAATACGACAAAAGTCGGTACCAGGGCCGCCCGGGCAAAGAACAAGCCGTCAAGATAATCCGTCAGGTTCAGGTCGAACTTATTGGCGTTTAAACTATGTTTAATGAAATTCAATTTCGAGGTCTTGAACCCCAGATAACATAACCCCAGAAACAACAAGTGTCCGGCCATGACGACATAGTTTTTCCTTTGTGATTTAAATTTTATCAGTTCAAACCCTATTTCCCGAATCATGAGTCGACTCCGTATTGCTGATTTTTTCCATGAAAAAGCTTTCGAGATCCCGGCGTTTGGTCGACAGGGAGCTTACCATTATCCCGTTTTTTACGAGGAGAGCATTTATTTCTCCGGCGCAAGGAGTCGTTACCTCCACCTTGAGCTTATCACGACAATCCCTGACAAAACTGATCGGCAGTTCTCCCGCGGCCGCGGCGGCATGCAGCAGAATGATGCTTTCGGATATCCGATCCGGGATTATTTCAATACAGGTGTTGTTTTCGAGTAATTCAGCCATTTTACCGGCAGCGATGATTTGTCCCTCATTGATGATGATAATCTTCGAACAGACCTGTTCGATTTCGCCGAGCATGTGGCTGGTCATCAGGATGGTGGTACCAAACTGCCGGTTATAGTCGCGGATGATGGAACGGATTTCGATGATCCCGCCCGGATCCAGTCCATTGGTCGGTTCATCGAGGATAATGAAGCGGGAATCGGGCAACAGGGCCAGGGCAATTCCGAGCCGCTGTTTCATTCCCGTCGAAAACCCGCCCACCTTGCGGTCGAGGTAACCCTTAATATCGATGAAATCCGCGATTTCGGCAAGTTTCCGCTGATATTCCTTACCGCGGCCTCCGGACAGGATTTCCAGATTTTTCCGGGCGGTCAGCTCATCATGGAAAGCCGGCCATTCAATAATCGCCCCGAGATTGGCCATGGCCTGACGGTGACGGCGATGGACATCGTAACCGCAAATCGTCGCTGTCCCCGAATCCGGCCAGATTAAGCCGGTGATCATTTTCAACAAAGTAGTTTTCCCTGCTCCGTTCAGGCCGATCATCCCCAAAACATCACCGGCATCGACTTCAAATGACACCTGATCAACGGCTGTTTTCCGCCCGAAACGCTTTGACAGGTGATTGCAGCTTAAAATCATCGGTCGGTATCCGCATTCTGAAGCGCCCGGGCATTGAGATAAAGATAATTGCGGGATTGAGTGCGGCCGCGGCTTCCGTGGAAATAATCGTAACAGATTAAAATCGGAGATTTGAAGCCCATGATTTTCAAATTCTTATCATCCGCTTTCAGGCCGTTTATTCCCAGTTGAGACTGCCATTCATAGCTGGTGCCTTCCCGTTTAAAATATTTCTTATCGGTATCGCCGGAACACCAGAACACTTCCCGATTATTATTGATATAGGACAGCAGCACATCGACAATTCCCGGCAGATTTTCTTCTCCCGCGGGAGGATTGGACGGCATCATCGTACAAGAGGGAATGATGAAATTATTCTCCGAAAGATACATGTTCAACGCCAGACCGATTTGTTTCAGATTGCCGATACAGGCAATCTGTCCGGCGCGGAGCCGGGAGGAATTCAGAACCGGCAGCAGGATGGCAGCCAGGATCCCGACAACGCTGAGGGTAACGAGCAATTCGATGAGGGTGAAACCATTTTTTTGAAGTTTCATAATGACCTCAGGGTTTTTACCCAAATTTTGGTGACCGGCGCCAGTTCACGCCGTTCTTCGGCAGTAAGTTTGGAAAGCAGCACTTTATTTATTTCCTCGACGGCGACCCGGCCTTCGGGAGAGTCGAGGCGTAAACGGAGCCGGGCCTTTTCACCGGCCGACATCTGCCGTACCTTATCATAAGAATTTTCGGCCCGTTCGTAAATGGAAGTGATCAGTTTCCGGCGGTCGTTTCCGGGCAACAGGCGCATTTGTTTGACACTGTTGTCAATGGCATGCCGCAAAGCCGCCACCCGGACAGCCGAGCGTTCATTTTCCGGATAACGCCTGAGCTGGGCGCGCAAATGGCTCAGGACCTGGTGGCGACTCAGGCGGTTGGTCTGGGGTGAAAATGCCGATGCGAGGGCCTGGGTTAGTTCTTTTTTAGTCCAGTCTTTTTTGTTGATGATCTGATCCGCGGTAAGCGCTTCCGGTTCAGTGAAAAAACAAAAAAAGCCGAGTACGACCAACACTGGAACACTTATCACTGCCGGAATAAGCAAAGCTTTCAATCGCGGACTCAACACCATGGTACAAGTTCCTTAATTCTGACCCGATAAAGGCCAGATTTAAGAAATTAGCATGTTTCAAAGCCCATTTCAATAGTCCGGCTAATTTTTTTAGTACTTTGAATATTGAGAAAATAATACCGGGCCGGTCAAGAACATTGGCCGCACCCGGTATGGTCATCTGATTACATAATTTCGCCCAGTTTTTTCAGGAACACCATCCGTTTTTTCGCATCCGCTTCCGCCGCGGCGAAAACCGCCTCGGCCTCCTGCGGCGCGGTCTTGAACAGCGCGGTGTAACGCCGCTCACTGCGGATGAATTCCTGGAAATCGCCGGAAGGTTCTTTGCTCTCCCACCTGAACGGCTTTTCATCCAGCGGATTGTAGCGGTACAGCGGCCAGTAACCGCAGTCGACGGCACGTTTTTCTTCCACCTGGCTCTTCATCATGTCGATGCCGTGCGCGATGCAGGGCGAATAGGCCAGGATCAGCGACGGGCCTTTGAAGGCTTCGGCTTCGAGCGTGGCCTGGAGCGCCTGGTTGCGGTTCGCGCCCAGGGCAATGGACGCCACGTAGACATTGCCGTAAGTGATACACATGAACCCGAGATTCTTTTTGGGGAAGCGCATCCCGGCGTTGGCGAATTTGGCCACCGCCCCGATCGGGGTGGATTTGGAGGCCTGGCCGCCGGTGTTGGAATATACTTCAGTATCCAGCACCAGGATATTGACGTTGCGGCCGGAAGCCATTACGTGGTCAAGGCCGCCGTAACCGATATCGTAGGCCCAGCCGTCGCCGCCGATAATCCAGAGCGATTTATCGACGAAATAATCTTTGAGTTCAATGACTTTTCCCAGGACGGCCGCCGTTTCGCCGGAAGCGTTTTTAAGCGCCGCCGACAAAAGCTGACCGACGGCGCGCTGAGCGGCCAGGGCTTCGGCATCGACTTTATCCCATAATTCCAGACCTTTGTTCAACGCGGTTTTCAATTCGGCGGCAGTGCCAAGCTCGAGCAGCCGACTGACGTTGGCCCTGAGCTGGGCGCGGTTGTTGTCGACGGCCAGGCGCATCCCGAAACCGTATTCGGCATTGTCTTCAAACAGCGAATTGCCCCAGGACGGACCGTTGCCCTGTTTGGTTTTGCAGTACGGAATGGTGGGAAAAGTGCCGCCGTAAATCGAAGAACAGCCGGTGGCGTTGGCGGCCAGCATCCGTTCACCGAACAGCTGGCTGACCAGTTTGACGTACGGGGTTTCGCCGCAGCCGGCGCAGGCGCCGCTGAATTCAAACAGCGGCTTGAGGAACTGCGAACCTTTGACCGTGTCGGCACTGACGCCGTCCAGAACATTATCCGGGAGATTTTCGAAGAATTCGGCGTTCTCGACCTGCCCCTGTTCCCGGGCGGCATCCAGGGATTCGAATTTGAGGGCTTTTTCCTTGGCCGGACAGGTTTCGATACAGACACCGCAGCCGGTACAGTCCTCGGCATAGACCTGGATGCGGTATTCGAGCTCGCGGTCGTTTTTGGTTTTGGACTTCAGAGTAACAAAGTCCGCCGGTTTATTTTTGAGGTCGGCCGGAGCGATTTGCTTGGCCCGGATCACCGCATGCGGACAGGACATGACGCACTGGTTGCACTGAATGCAGTGCTCGGGAATCCACTCCGGCACCTGCGGCGCCACGCCGCGTTTTTCCAGACAGGTCGTGCCGCTCGGCAAAGTACCGTCGAAAGACATTTTGGAAACCGGAATATCGTCGCCTTTCAGGTGCATGCAGGGCAGAATAATGTCCTTCGCGAACTGGTCGGCGTTGTGCCCGATCAGTTGCGGCGGGACATAAGAAGTTTTTATTTCCGCTTTGGATGCCGGAACTTTGACCTGTTCCAGACCGGCGAGCGCGGCATCAACCGCTTCCCAGTTCATCCGGACAATGTCGTCGCCCTTTTTCTTGAAGCTCTTTTCAATCGCTTTTTTGATGTATTTGATCGCGTCGTCCTGCGGGATGATGTTCGCCAGCGCGAAGAAACAGACCTGCATCACGGTATTGACGCGATTGCCCAGGCCGGCTTTCTCAGCGATTTTGAGGGCGTTGATGTTGTAAAACTTGATCTTTTTATCGATAATGGTTTCCTGCATTTCGCGCGTCAGATGATCGAAAACTTCAGCGGCGGAATATTCTGAGTTCAGCAGCAACACACCGCCCCGCTTGATCCGGCCGGTCATATCGTAACGGCCGATATAAGCGGCATTGTGACAGGCGACAAAATCGGGATCGGTAATCGTATATTCCGACTGGATCGGGTGATCGCCGAACCGCAGATGGGAAATGGTGATCCCGCCGGATTTTTTGGAATCGTACACGAAATAGGCCTGGACATATTTATCGGTATTATCGCCGATGATCTTGATGGAGTTTTTATTGGCCCCGACGGTGCCGTCCGAACCCAGCCCCCAGAACATGCACTGGATAGTGCCATCCGGAACGGTGTTGAGGTCTTCATCGACCGGCAATGACAAATGGGTGACGTCGTCGTTAATGCCGACGGTGAAATTACCGGTGCAGGCGCCGTCAAGATGCCGGTAAACCGCGTTGACCATACCCGGCGTGAATTCCTTGGATGACAATCCGTAGCGGCCGCCGATGACTAGGATATTTTTGCCGGCGAGGGCGGCTTTCACGTCGATAAACAACGGTTCGCCCAGCGCGCCGGGTTCCTTAGTACGGTCGAGTACCGCGATTTTCCGGCAGGTTGCGGGAATCGCCGCCAAAAAAGCGTCAACCGCAAACGGCCGGTAGAGGCGGACTTTGATCATTCCGACTTTTTGCCCTTTAGCGACTAGGTAATTGATGGTTTCGTGAATGGTTTCGCAGCCGGACCCCATGGCGATGATGATTTTTTCCGCATCCGGTGCGCCGACATAGTCGAACAACCGATATTTACGCCCGGTCAGTTTACTGACCCGATCCATGTATTTCTGG
Source organism: Victivallaceae bacterium (assembly GCA_028718375.1). Taxonomy (GTDB): domain Bacteria; phylum Verrucomicrobiota; class Lentisphaeria; order Victivallales; family Victivallaceae; genus JAHOYW01. The sequence continues at coordinate 13,347 of JAQULZ010000049.1, forward strand.
ACAAGAGCCGGTAATTCATCATAATACTTATTAACGGTCTCGCGTCCCTGAAAATAAACGTCTGGATTCTGGGCGGCAACTTTAATGATCGGCTGTTCCGGACGCATGGCGCGACTCCGGAATTTTTCCACATATTTCATCTCGAGCAGGGATTTCATATCGTCGTAATCGCAGGTTTCCACTTTGGCGACTTCATGGGAGGTGCGGAAACCATCGAAGAAATTGAGGAACGGGATTTGCCCCTCGAGGGTGGCCAGATGAGAAACGATGGCTAAGTCGTGAGTTTCCTGGATCGAATTGGCGGCCATCAGCGCGAAACCGGTATTGCGCACTGACATCACGTCGGTATGGTCGCCGAAAATCGACAGCGACTGGGTGGCCAGCGACCGGGCGGACACATGGAAAACACACGGTATCATTTCCCCGGCGATTTTGTGCATATTCGGAATCATCAGCAGCAGCCCCTGGGAAGCGGTAAAGGTGGTGGTCATCGCCCCCCCGCTCAAAGAACCGTGAACTGCGCCGGCGGCACCGGCTTCGGACTGCATTTCGACGACGTTGACGGTCTGGCCGAACATGTTTTTGGTATTGACGCTGGCCCAGGTGTCGGCATATTCCCCCATCGGAGAGGAGGGGGTGATCGGATAAATTGCGGACACCTCGCTGAACGCGTAAGCAACGTAAGCGGCGGCGTAATTGCCGTCGATGGTCATCATTTTCTTAGCCATGGTTTAACCTCCGTTATCCGGGCATCTCTAACCCCCGGGTTATTTAAAGAATAAAATCACAAACGGGAAAATTTACACCCGATCAGGAAAAATTCAATACAAATAAATATAAAAATATCTACTAATTAAAGCAAAGCTTCAAGTTTTAAAGGAATCTCAAATAATCGACTTTCGAAAGTAAAAACTGCCGGGAAAGTGCGGTTTCAAATCAAACTTAATACCAATTTGATTTCTGTTCTCACCGGAAGATGCCATAATTTTTACAGCGGGTCAAGTAGCCGGTTTCCGTACAGTTGTTGATTTCCTGACGATAAGTCGAGGTTTGAGGATAATTTGCCGGAGGTCTTTGTCTTTTCCCTCGATTTTATCAAGGAGAATCCGCATGGCGGTCTCACCGATTTCCCTGAACGGCTGAGCCGCAGTCGTCAGGGGAACATCTAACAACGCGGAAAATTTCAGATCGTCGAAACCCACTACGGAAATATCTTCCGGGACTTTCAGACCGAAATCCTTTATGGTGCGCATGGCTCCGTAGGCCAGGGGATCGCAGGCGGCAAAAACCGCAGTGGGGGGAGATTTCAGCTTCAACAGTTTTTTACATTCAATGTATCCCCCGCCTTCAGGCTCCATCTGGGAAGAGGCAAAACGGTTAGGATCAAGCGAGACGATCAAATCTTCTTCAATAATCAGGCCGTGTCTGCTGAGCGCTTTTTTATAACCTTCAAGCCGGTCATTGCCGGAAGTGGCGTCCAAACCGCCAATGAAACCGATCCTTTTATGACCCAGCGAAATAAGATACGAAACCAATTCGAAAGCTCCGGCAAGATTATCGGTTATCACATAATCCGTTTCGATATCCCGGAAATACCGGTCGATAAGTACAAACGGGAAATTATGCCGTTTAAGTTCGAATATCTGGATGGCATTTGATTTGCCCCAGTTCGGGAGGATTACTGCTCCGAGACTGTTTCGCTTGATCAGCCGGCTGAGATAATAGTTTTCCCGATCGATATTCCGCCCGGCGCTGTGGATAATCACTTCATATCCCCGCCGGTCGGCTTCGGCCTCAATGCCGGAATAGATAACTGAACTGACCAGATCCTGAACATCCGGCACTACCAGGGTGATCTGATTTTCATTTTCCAGAGAAACATCGTCCAGTTCAAGCGCCCGGGCCACATAGGTACCTCTCCCGGAAATCCGGTACAGGAGGTTTTCCCTTACCAGATCAGCTATGGCGCGCCTGATGGTAATCCTGCTGACCTTATATTTTTGACAGAGATCAAGTTCCTTGTCAATACAGTCGCCTTTCTGAAGTTTCCGTTTCTGAATGTCGCCGATAATCAACAGTTTTATCTGATGATAGAGCGGCAGCGGATTATCCGGTGACACGGTGTTGCCGTATTCCATAAACGCCTCTTATTTTTAAGCAAATGTAATAATAGTTATAACATAACCTGGAAAAATTAATATGTCAATCAAAAAAAATAAATTTTATCAAATTTGCAGCCGGACTGCCCGCCGGACGGCTGCGGGTTGGATTCCGGCAAAAATTTTATTAAAAAACTGAGCGAAGCGAGCCCGGCAGACAAAATTGCAATAACATTAGGTTCTTCTCAAAAATCTGTATCAATGTCGGAAATATTTTTCCGAGCGGGTATTTTGCCTTTCGGCTTACAAGTCAAGTCAAAAAAGCCGCATAACGGAGCTGCGCTCCGGCCCTTCTGGCCCTTATAGGCTTTTTATACCAAGTTGCGATCAAAAATATAGTAATGACAAGAGAAATTTTAAGAATTAGTTAAAAATTACGCCTGAAACCGGATATGAATATCCGGCGATGAAGTCATTTTTAAATAAACTTAAAAGACTCTTGCCGCAAGGCGGTTGCATTTTCAACATCCCGGATGCGTGCCGGATGAGCACCGCCGCTACGCTTGGTAGCGCCGGGCTCATCCGGATTCGCCCCGGCAAAGTTGAAAAAGCAATCATTACTATATTTTTGATCGCAACTTGGTATTAACTTGACTCGACGCCCCGGCAAAAGAGCTGATAAACAGTTCAAAAACAAAAAAATTGTTTTTTTTGTTTTTGAAAACAGTGATGATCTTCGCTTTTGATTGAGCTGTCAAGTTTTGGAGCGTATAAACAGCGAACGAAGTGAGCGGTTTTATGCCGCGGAAAAACTTTACTGCGATTGAAAAAGCGATACTCAACTCGGGACTGCATTGGCGACCTTAACGGTTTGCGTTCTATTACAGATTTTTGTGAAGAACCCAACATTATCTAATACTAATGAGCGATCAGTCATAGATAATGGCGATGGCGGATTTTGAGATGGATTTTGGTTATAAACCGCAGAGCGATACAGAGTATCGCGCGAGGATTTATGGCAAAAATCGGCTCAAAAGAACCATCGAAATGTCTATGAATGAGAGCGAATTGGTATAACCTGGAAATTGCACGAGGCAGTAGGCCGTGGGCGCGAGGCGAGCCAATGAAGCTGTGGTTACCACAGCGAATTCCGGCTCAACGAAGCGGACCTGGTGCAATGCCGAAGCCCCCGGAGGGGGTGATAATGGATGAAAAAAGTAAAAATACATTCTGCAATTTTGCATTTATCTTGCAACAAGTTTATCATTAAAAAGTTAACTGATAAAATTTAAATTTCATGCAATTTGCAGGCCAATACCAATTTGCGATCGAAAATATAGTAATGACAAGATAATTAGAAAAACAGCAATGGTTTTCCTCAGGCAGTCAAACGCCCAGATCAATCATGGCATCAGCAACCTTGCGAAAGCCGGCAATGTTCGCGCCGAGAACATAATTGTCTCCAGAACCAAATTCTTCCGCGGTATTTTTGCTTATAATATGAATACTACGCATAATGTCGCGCAGCCTGGTGTCGACTTCAAGAGCCCCCCAGCCGATCCGCATGGCGTTCTGAGTCATTTCCAGACCGGAAGTCGCAACCCCGCCGGCATTGGCCGCCTTGCCGGGCCCGAACAGTACCTGGTTCTCCAGGAAATATTGAACCGCATCGGGCGTTGAGGGCATATTTGCGCCTTCCGAGACGCATACGCAACCGTTTTTAACCAGAGCTTTGGCGTCGTTCAAATCAAGCTCATTTTGAGTGGCACTCGGCAATGCGACAGCTGTTTCCGTCAACTGCCATGGTTTCTGACCGGCAAAAAATTCGACATCACTAAAATGCTTGGCGACTTCACTGATCCGGCCGCGGTTGATATTCTTTAAATTCATGATGAACTCTATTTTTTCCGGCGTTAAACCGTCTTTGCATAAAATGGAACCGCCGGAGTCCGACATGGTAATCACCTTGCCGCCTTCGCTGATGATTTTTTGGGCGGTAAACTGGGCAACATTGCCTGAGCCGGAAATCATGACCCGGCGATTTTCAAAATCTTCCTTGCGGGTCTTGAGCATTTCAGTCGCAAAATAAACATTGCCGTAGCCGGTAGCTTCCGGCCGAATCAAGCTGCCGCCAAAATTAAGGCTCTTACCCGTAAGTACGCTCTGATGCGCATTGACAATTTTTTTGTACATACCGAAAAGATAACCGATTTCCCGGCCGCCGACACCAATATCGCCGGCCGGAACGTCGGTATCCGGACCGATATGGCTTTGCAGCTCGCGCATGAAGTTCTGACAAAAGCGCATAATTTCGACATCGCTTTTTCCTTTAGGATCAAAGTTGCTGCCGCCCTTGCCGCCGCCCATCGGAAGCGTAGTCAAACTGTTTTTGAAAATCTGTTCAAATCCGAGAAATTTAAGAATGCTTAAATTAACCGAAGGATGAAAACGCAAACCGCCCTTATAAGGACCGATCGCGCTGTTGAACTGGACCCGATAGCCGCGATTTATTTGAATATTCTCCTTGTCGTCAACCCAGGGAACCTGAAAAATGATAATGCGCTCCGGAATCGTAATCCGTTCCAGAATACGGTGTTTCTCATATCTGCCATCGCGGTCAAGTAAAGGACTGAGAGAATCGAAAACTTCAAAAACACTCTGGAGAAACTCCTGCTGCCATGGCAATTCCTGTTGCAGGTCTTCGTAAACCCGCTGGGCATAATTATTCATTTGCGTTCATCCTTTTTGGTTTATGAGTATACCGCATTGACATTTTTTGGCAATTTAATGCCAATTAGATGACTATATTTTGCCGTAAATTAATGGTAAAAATATATTCTGTTACTCATAAAAAACAAATAAATAATTAAAAATTAGTATAAATAAAATTCAAATCGGCAAAAATGCCGAAAAGCTGATTATTTATTTTATTGATCAAGCTTGACTTTAAAAATTCAGAGGGTATTTTTGCCATTAGTTTTCTAATATTGGTTTTTCACTTTTTATAACCGCAAACCGGAAAACTCTGGATTATGGCGCTGACAAATAAAATAGAAAGAAAGAAACTGGCAATACTTGAAGTACTTAAGAATTCGACAGTTCCTTTAAGCGGAAGGAGGATTACCGAGTCGTTAAATGTATCGGGTTATGACATAAGCGAACGCACTGTCCGGCTTTACCTTCAACAGCTTGACGATGCCGGCTTGACCAAGTCCGACGGGAAACGGGGAAGAATAATTACCGGAGAAGGAAAACTTGAAATAGGCAGTTCCCGCGTTCTTGAGCGAGTCGGATATATGTCGGCGAAAATCGACCAGATGACTTACCGGATGAATTTTGATCTTGCCCTCCGCACGGGAACGGTAGTAGTCAATACCACTCTGGTGGACCGGATGATTCTTCTTGAAAAAATTGATCAGATCAAACGGGTTTTTTCCATGGGCTACGCCATGGGCTATCTTGTCGGCGTCCTGAGGCCCGGGGAAAAAATCGAAAATATGTCGATTCCCGCAGGAAAAGTCGGACTCTGTACGGTATGTTCGATAACTTTGAACGGCGTACTACTTAAACACGGCGTTCCCGTGCGTTCTCTTTTTTGCGGCCTGATGGAACTGCGCGGCTATAAACCTGTTCGCCTGGCGGAAATCATTAATTATGACGGAACCAGCCTTGATCCTCTCGAACTTTTTATCCGCGGCGGAAAGACCAATTACCAAGGGGCTATTTCCACCGGAAACGGGTATATAGGGATAGGGTTCAGGGAATTTCCCGCTGAAAGTTATGACTCGGTGGTCAATCTTGCTGAAAAACTCAAGCTGATAGGGCTTGGAGGGTTTATGGAAATTGGACGTTCCGGCCAGGCGCTTTTCAATATTCCAGTTCCTGAAGGTTGCATCGGGGCGGTGGTGGTCGGGGGGCTCAATCCGGTCGCAATACTTGAAGAAGACGGGATCAGGGTTGAGGCCAAAGCCCTTTCCGGCCTGCTTCAGTTCAACAAATTAATCCACTATGAAGAACTTGAGGGCGTCCTCAGGAGTATTAATTAAAAAAAATTTAACACCAAGTTGCAATACCATATTTTTGATCGCAACTTGATATATACTGTATTAGTTTAAAATTTTAACATTTTTAAAACTCTGAAATTCACATGTCAACAATGTTTCCAGATCATGTAGCACCTCAGTTGTTTGATTTTCCAGACAGTCCATAATCGCCTGTTTG
>JAQULZ010000050.1 GCA_028718375.1 Victivallaceae bacterium
GGGGTTGTGCATTCTGTCGAGCGTTGCCGGTTTGTCCGATGGGCACATCGCCCTGCGCCAACAACGCTCGACAGCTCTGCACAAATCCCCTCGGTCTTGCCGACCTTACAGGCTTGACTCGACACTACGGTATATTTTTTCATTTTTTTTATTTTTGAGACTGCCTAATAAGTATGAAATCCCCGGCCGGTTTTCCGTCCGAGTTTGCCTGCCGCAACCAGTTCGACGATTGATTTTGCCGGAGCCAGGCCGGGGTCGCCGGTCGCTTTTGCCAACGTATCGAGAATGTGTTTGCAGACGTCGAGACCGATCAGGTCCGCGATTTGCAGCGGTCCGGCCGGATGCAGCGCGCCAAGGGTCATTGCCAGGTCAATGTCCTGCGGCGACGCCACGCCGGCATCCACCAGTTTAGCCGCCTCATTGATCAGGGGCAGCAGCAGCCGGTTGACAATAAACCCCGGTGAATCTTTGACTTCCACTGCCGTTTTGCCGCAACCGGTCAATATGCTTTTAATTTGGTTTAAGGCTTCAGGCCGATAACCCGGCAGGATGATCAGTTCGACCAGTTCCAGTTTGGTCGGCGGATTGAAAAAATGAATTCCGAAAAAACGTTCAGGGCGGATAAGCGCGGCCGCCAGTCCGGCAACGCTCAGGGAACTGGTGTTGGTGCCGATTATCGCCTCAGGACGGAGAACCTGTTCCAGTTGCCGGTAAATACCGGTTTTGATTTCAGCGTCTTCAACGACCGCCTCAATTACCAGGTCAGCTTCGGCGAACCCGCCGAGTTTGTCTGTTGCGGTTATCCCGGCCAGGGTCGCCTTTGCGGCGGTTTCCGTCAGTTTCCCCTTTTCCACGCTTCGGAACAAACGCTTGCTGATATTCGTCATCCCCTGTTCGGCAAGTTCCTTTTTCACATCCCAGATTATGACCTGAAAACCGTTCTCAGCGAACAGTTGGGCGATTCCGCCGCCCATTACACCGCTTCCGATGATGCCAATAATTTCTTTTTTCATGAACTTCTCCTAAATATTTTCCAGCAATACCGCCAACCCCATGCCTCCGCCGACACATAACGCCGCTACCCCGAGGGCGGCGTTCCGCCGTTTCATCTGGTGAATAAGCGTAACCACGATCCGCGCGCCGCTGGCCCCGATCGGATGCCCCAGCGCAATTGCCCCGCCGTTGACGTTTATTTTGGCGCTGTCTATTCCCAATTGTTCGATGACCGCGACGGACTGCGCGGCAAAGGCTTCATTCAACTCCCACAAATCGGGGTCGTTGACCTTCATTTTCTGTCTGGACAGCAGTTTATTTACCGCTCCGACCGGGCCCAGGCCCATCAGTTCCGGCGCGCAGCCCACGCTAACCGCATCCCTGATTTTGACGCACTGTGACCGGTCCGGTGCCAGCTCCCCGGAAACAACGATGACCGAAGCGGCCCCGTCATTTATTCCCGAAGCATTTCCGGCCGTTACCGTACCGTCTTTTTTGAACGCCGGGCGCAAACCGGACAGAATTTCCATAGTCGTATCCGGCCGGGGATGTTCGTCAGCGGCGATGACCACTTCACGTTTTTTCTGCCTGACAGTTATCGGAACGATTTCTTCATCGAAGCTACCGTGTTTTGCCGCCGTCGCGTACTTTCGCTGGCTTTCGCAGGCGAAGCGGTCCTGCGCTTCCCGGCTGATGCCGAACTTTTCGGCGATGTTTTCAGCGGTTATTCCCATGTGGCAGTGTCCGAAAATATCGGTCAGTCCGTCGCAGATTACCGTATCCAGGGCGGCGCATTCGCCCAGCCGCGCGCCCTGACGCAACGCCGGAAGAATATAGGGCGCCCCGCTCATGCTCTCTATTCCCCCGGCAATTACCGCGCCGGCTTCTCCCAGGAGGATCGAGCGGAAAGCCAGGTCGATCGCTTTCAGACCGGAGCCGCAAACCTGATTAACGGTAAACGCCGGAACTTCTACCGGTACTCCATTCCCGATTGCCAACTGTCTGGCCGGATTCTGGCCAAGTCCGGCCTGAAGCACATTACCGATAATGACTTCGTCAATATTTCCGGATTCAATCCCGGAACGTTTTAAACTTTCCGCTACGGCCGCTTTTCCCAACTCCACTGCGGACAGGTGCGACAACCCCCCGCCGAAAGCCCCTATCGGAGTTCTGACGGCGCCGGAAATCAACACTTCTTTCATAATTTCTCCATGGTTATATTATTAACTGAATATTGACGCCGGCATGGTTCGCAGCTTTGCGGATATTTGCGGCTTAAAGGCCATCTGCCGCAAGATATCTTTTTCCAAATCCATTCCGGGAGCTATTTCAATCAGTTCCAGGCCGGAACCGGATAACGCAAATACCGCCCGTTCGGTGACGTAGATGACTTCCTGCCCCTTTTGAACGGCGTATTTTCCGCTGAAGGTCACATGTTCCGCCTGGTTGACGAATTTGTCGAATTTGCCTTCGCGGTCAATCTTCAATTTCCCGTTCCGAAAACTTATGTCCAATCCTCCGGCGGTAAAGGTTCCGGCAAAAACGACCTTCCGGGCGGTCTGGGTAATATTCATAAAACCGCCGATGCCGGCGACCCGTCCGCTGAATTTGCTGACGTTCACATTGCCTTCCCGATCGGTTTCGGCCATTCCCAGAAACGCAATGTCAAGCCCGCCGCCGTCATAAAAATCAAACATGTACGGCTGGTCAATGATCGCCTGAGGATAATTCGATGCTCCGAAACTGAGTCCTGAAGCGGGAATCCCGCCAATAGGCCCGGATTCAACGGTGAGAATTATATCGTCCAGTTGATTCCGTTCTTTGGCGATCCGGGCTATGTTTTCAGGGAGACCGATTCCCAGATTGACGACCGCGCCCGGCATTATTTCCTGAAAAGCGCGATTGGAAATATAACGTTTGGCGCCTTGCTCCAGCGGCGGCAGGTTCAGTGAGTTAATGTCGCCCTGCCGCAGGTAGTTCTTGTTGCCGCTTTCCGCGTAAGTCTGCATGTGATGCGCTTGGGGGGCAAGTACTACTGCGTCCACGTAGATGCCGGGAATCCGGATATTTTTGGGGTCGCGGGAATAGTCTGCGGTTATTCTTTCCACTTGGACGATGACTTTTCCGCCGGAATTTTTTACCGCCTGGGCAATGGATAATGCTTCGGCGGTAATTACTTCCTCTTCAAAAGAGATGTTTCCGAACGAATCGGCGGCAGTGCCGCGTAAAAGCCCGAAGTTTATCGGGAATCCTTTATAAAACAGCATTTCCCGCCCGTCCAGTTCAATCAGCTGAACCAGGTCTTCCGTCGTTCTGGCGTTGAGTTTGCCGCCGCCGTTCCGGGGGTCGACAAAAGTTTTCAGGCCGATATGAGAAACCCGTCCCGGATTGCCGGCCGCAATTTCCCGAAACAGGTGACTTATTACTCCCTGGGGAAAATTATAGGCCTCTATTTTGTTATCCACTGCCAGCTTGCCCATCGCCGGAGCCAGATTCCAGTGTCCCCCGACTACCCGCTTAAGCATGCCGTCATGCCCGAAGTGATTCAACCCGCGGTCTTTGCCGTCTCCTTGTCCGGCGGCGTAAATCAAGGTCAGATCCCGGGGAGAATTTTCCCTCAGATAGCGCTGTTCAAGGGCGGCGGTAAGCGCCTCCGGATGCGTGCAGCCGACGAAACCGCCGGTCGCTACCGTCGAATCGCTGTTTATCATGGCAATCGCGGCTTCCGGCGTAAGTACCGGTACTTTTTTCATTTCAGGTCCTTGGTCCATTTAGCGGTTAATATTAAAATGTCTTGCACAGCAATATTAATGCCAGTCGGATTTTTAAAACTGCGGATAAGGATTCCGGGGAAATAAGCGATGGACCTCAGACCGGTTCTTGGAAGAAAATTAATTTAAAAATAATTAAAGTGTGTTAAAATAGCTACATTTTTACAGTATTCTGATAAAAATGTATTAGAATAAATACATAATTAGCTGAAGTTGAGGTAGAACTGTGTAGATAAAGCTACATTTTGAGCTTGGACATCAACTGGTAAAAACTGGACCTGCTGATGCCGAGCAGCCGGGCCGCTTTGGCTTTTTTACCGCGGGATGATTTCAGCGCCTGTTCAAGTGCCTGACGTTCGGCGTTTTCGACGACTTCCTGCATTTTTTTTACTTTGCCGCAATCGTCTCCGCTGATCTTTTCCATCAAATGTTCCGGCAGAATGACTCCTTCGCATCCGATCAGGTTTACCGCCCGTTCCAAAGCGTTTTCCAGTTCCCGGATATTTCCCGGCCAATGATGTCGTTTCAGCAGCAGCAGCGCCTGGGGGGAAAGCTCATCCGCGTATTTACCCAACCGGTTGCAGATTTTGTTCAGCAGATATGGAATCAGTTCGTTGATATCTTCCGGACGTTCCCGCAGTGAAGGTATTTTTATGGAGACGACATTTAACCGGTAGAAAAGATCCGCCCGAAACCTGCCGCCGGCGACCAGGTTTTCCAAATCCTGATTGGTCGCGGCGATAATCCTGACGTCTATCTTCAGAGGATATTTAGAACCGATCTTTTCTATTTCTTTTTCCTGCAGCGCCCGCAGTAATTTAGCCTGCATTCCGGCCGGCATGTCGCCGATTTCATCGAGAAATAAAGTGCCGCCGTCGGCAAGTTCGAATTTACCCGCTTTGCCGCCTTTTCGCGCTCCGGTAAACGCGCCTTCCTCATAGCCGAAGAGCTCCGATTCGAGCAATTCGGCGGGGATTGCGGCGCAGTTGACTTTGATAAAAGCTTTACCGAAACGGGGGCTGGCCCGATGAATTGCGTGAGCGAAAAGTTCTTTTCCGGTGCCGCTTTCTCCGAGCAGCAGTACGCTGGAGTCGGTCATTCCCGCGTTTTCCGCCATGGTTTTTGCCAGCAGCAGCCGGTCACTTTTTCCGATTATGTCACGAAATGAATATTTGACTTGTTCGCCGGTATTGTTCCGGCAGGCTTTGAGCTGCTGCTGCAAATTGGCAATGCGCCGGTGCAGGACATTTAATTCGTCAATATTCCTGAACAGCACTTTACCGATGGCGCCGATGACCTTGCCGTTTTCGATCAGGGGGAAACGGGAGGCGATCATGTAATTGCCTTTGATCAATTGCAAATGCGCCTTTTCCGCTTTGCCGGACTTCAGCACTTCCGGCAGGCGGGTGCTCTCAATTACCTGATTGACCTGTTTTCCGACCGCATCTTTTTCCGAAATTCCCAGGAAGTCGGTGTATGCCTTGCTGATCAGCGTAATTATGCCGTCGGCATCAACTGCCACGATCCCGTCGTATGCCAGCTCCAGCAGTTTTTTCAGAATATATTTCTGATTGTAAATCGGATTCTTTTCAATCATAAGCTAAACCCAAAAATATCTGTAACATAAACATTGTGCATTTGAACCTGAATCGGAGCGAGTGACGCTACAGAAAAATAAGCTTGACCGCTTATTTTTCCGTCACCTTGTTTTTTTCAATATCGCTCCGGCAAGGAAATTTGCAAATTCATTTGTCGCGATTGTTGAAGTATTACCGGCCGGCAAGCATGAACAATGTTCTTTGCTTATCTCAAAAGCAAGTGAATCAAAAGAAATTCCGCTGATCTTGTTGATTTCTTGCCGCGGGGGTGGTATTTTTATTTTTAACTAAAAGGAAATGATTATGGTTATCATCAAAACCTCCAGGGGCGACATCAAAGTGAAACTTTTTACCGGGGAATCCCCCAAAACCGTAGCAAATTTTCTGCGTTATGTCGATGAGCAGCACTATGACAACACGATTTTTCACCGGGTGATCGACAATTTCATGATTCAGGGCGGCGGTTTTGATCCCGATTTCAACCAGAAAGCCGCTAACGAGCCGATTGAGAACGAGGCCCCCAATCAAATCAGCAACGCCGCCGGTACCATTGCGATGGCGCGCACTTCGGATCCGCACAGCGCCACCTGTCAGTTTTTCATTAATCTGGTCGACAATGATTTCCTGGATTTCAGAGCTCCGACGCCGCAGGGTTACGGCTATTGTGTCTTCGGCCGGGTCACCGAAGGTATGGATATAGTCAAGGCCATCGGCAAGACGGCAACCGGTTTCCGCGGTCATTACGGCGACGTCCCGGAAGAAAGCATCGTCATAAGAGAAGTCGTCCGCGCTTAAATACTGAAAAAAAACGGCGGCAGTTATGGAATTCAGGCCCTGCATCGATTTGCATCAAGGCAAAGTCAAACAACTGGTCGGCGGCACTTTGACCGAGAAGGGCCCCGGGACGCAAGTCAATTTCGAGTCGGAACTCGACGCGGCTTATTATGCGCAACTTTACTGCCGGGACCAACTGCGCGGCGGTCATGTGATCATGTTGGGGCCGGGAAATCAGGAAGCCGCCCGGCGGGCTTTGGCGGCTTATCCCGGCGGGTTGCAGGTCGGCGGCGGCATTGACTGCGGCAACGCCCGGGAATGGCTGGCGGCCGGAGCCGCGCAAGTGATTTTGACGTCTTATGTTTTCATCGACGGGGAATTGAGTTGCGACCGGCTGGAAAGGATTTCCGCTGCCGTCGGGCGCGAAAATCTGGTGCTCGATTTAAGCTGCCGGAGCCGCGGCGGGAAATATTACGTAGTTACCGACCGCTGGCGGAAATTTACCACCTGCGAAGTCAACGCGGGGACTTTGAACCGGCTGGCCGGATATTGTACGGAATTTCTGGTGCATGCGGTGGACGCTGAAGGCCGGCGGGCCGGGGTGGATCCGGATTTAATCGCCATCCTGGAGGCGCATTCTCCGCTGCCGGCGGTTTATGCGGGCGGAGTGCGTTCTCTGGAAGATATTGCGCTGATCCGCCAGGCGGGACGGAATCGGATCGATTTTACCGTCGGATCGGCCCTGGATATTTTCGGCGGTACCTTGAAGTACCGTGATGTGGTGAAAACGGTGCGCGGGAAAAACCGCGCGATATAAATGTTTCTGCTTTTTTTTAATAAAAAACTTGATTCTTTCAGAAATCATGCAATCTTTATAGTCTTTGAACCAGTGTTGATAGGTAAATAATATAAAAAAATCAGAAGGTTACAATAACTTATGGCAAGCAGCAAGTCGGCGATGAAAAGGGTAGGCACCGATGCCCAAAAGCATCTGCGCAATAAAACCCGGAAAGCAGCTCTGAAAACAATTGAGAAAAGTTTCCGTGCCGCTGTCGAAACCAAAGACCGGGAAAAGGCACTTGAGCTCGGTTGTACTTGTTTCAGCAAGTTTGACAAAGCCGCGAAAGTCGGGGCTATTCCCAAAAATCGGGCCGGCAATAAAAAAGCCCAGATCAGCAAATTGCTGAACAGTCTCCAGGGATAAATTAATTTTCCTGTAATTCGTAACGTAAATAAGCTTTTTTGAGCTTAAAATAAAAAAATCAGAAAAAATAACTTTTTTTTTATTTGCAATCATAATTATCCCGTATATACTACCAGACAGTGATGTGGAGAAAGCCATTTTTTGTGAATTACTTTTACTCACTTGTCGGGATAGATAAAAGTTCTTTGAAAATTTAGCAGTAGCGCACGTTGCCGTTATTTATTTATTTTTGTAAATTTTAATTTTAAGCAGCTTTATCAAAGCGGAGAAAACGGCTTTCATTTTACAAAAATTAATAAATAATTAAAATATTTGCCGGTTTGTCAGTTGATTGATTGACACCGGCGGCGGTACAGTATTATAATAGATATAAAGTTTAGGGTTTAGGTCTTTTAAGTTCCTATACGCAATTTTCTCCTCTTCATAATTACTCCTCTAAACACTTAGAAGCCTAAACCCTATTTTTTTCAGCTAAGGCTAATTTTTTCACCAGTCCGTCTTTTTGATATTTCTGTGTTTTCCGCTTTTCTCACTTTTATTCCGTTTATTTCAGTTTCGTTAAGTCTTTCCTGCCGAAATTTCAGTACGGTATTTTACTTTTTCCGGTTGTGTGCTATTTTAAACTTTGAATTTGGGTTTTACGGGAGGAAAATTCCCCCCTTAGGTATGAAAATTTCAACAAACATACAGGAGTTAAAGAAACTGTGAGTTATACTGTACTTGTGTTTGTCAAACAGGTTCCGGATACCCAGAATATAACCGGCGAAGCCATGAAGCCGGACGGTACCGTGAACCGTGCCGCTCTACCGGCGATCTTCAATCCCGAAGACTTGAACGCTTTGGAACTGGCGTTGCAGCTCAAAGACCGTTTCGGCGCCAAAGTCATCGTCGGCACGATGGGGCCGCCGGCCGCCGCTGAGGTATTGCGCGCGTCATTGTACCGGGGCGCTGACGAATGTATTCTGCTGACCGACCGCGCTTTTGCGGGCGCCGATACGCTGGCAACCAGTTACGCGTTGAGCTGCTGTGCCAAAAAATACGGTAAATTCGATCTGGTGCTCTGCGGCCGGCAGGCGATTGACGGTGATACGGCCCAGGTTGGACCGCAGCTGGCGGAAAAACTTGGCTTGCCGCAGCTGGCCTACGTTGAGGAGGTGCTGGAACTCGGGGGCGGAAAAATCCGGATCAAACGTACTATCGAAGGCGGTTACGAGGTATTGGAAGCCCCGCTTCCGGTATTGATGACGGTTATCGAGGGCAATCATCCCCGGCCGATGAACGCTTTCCGGATCATGAAATACAAACGCGCCCGGACCAAATCGGAACTGGCCAGAGACCATGCCGACGCCAATTATACGGATGCCGAATTCCTTGCCGAAGAAGTTGAGAATCTCGCCGGCCGGAATCTTTTGATTCATGAATGGTCGGCCGGGGAGGTCAATGCCGCTCCGGACCGCATCGGCCTGGCCGGTTCGCCGACTAAAGTCAAAACTATCCAAAGCGTCGTCCTGACCGGGGGAGAAGCGAAGTCCGTGGAACCTACCGATGCCGGAATCGGCGGCCTTATTCACGAACTTATAGAAGATCATACATTAGGATAATATTATGACGAAAAAAATCGGAAATGTCTGGGTTTTTATCGAGCAGGAGGGTGGCAGGATCGCCGATGTCAGTTTGGAATTGGTCTGCAAGGGCCGGGAACTGGCTGCCCGCCTCGGGGTTAAAACCGAAGCGCTGTTGCTGGGCGACCGGCTCGGCGATTGCGTGGATACGCTTTACGCTTACGGTTGTGACACGGTGTTTCTGGCGGAGGATAAGCGCCTCGAACCCTTTACCGTGCTGCCGTTCGCGAAAATTATCATGGGGCTGATCAAGGAACATAAACCGAATATTCTGATGTTCGGCGCGACTTACAAGGGCCGGGAACTGGCTCCGCGCGTCGCTTCTGAAAAGCTCGCCGGTTTGACTGCCGACTGTACCGACCTTAGGATCGACGATTTTGACGACAAGGTCAATAAAAAAATGTATACCGGCAAATTAATGCAGATTCGTCCGGCGTTCGGCGGCAATATCATCGCCACCATTGTCAATACCTGGGACGACCCGCAGATGGTTACCGTTCGGGAAGGCGTGATGAAAATGGATGCGCCGGATGCTTCCCGCGCCGGGCGGCTGGTAAGGGTTAACGTCGAACTGGACGAATGCGATACCGTCATCAAGGTCATTGACCGCGTCCGGCAGGACAAGAGCGTCAATCTCGGCGCCGCCCAGATTATTGTCTCCGGCGGTTACGGGGTCGGGTCGAAGGATAACTTCAAGCTGATTTACGACTTGGCCGAAACGCTCGGAGCCGAAGTCGGCGCTTCCCGCGCCGCCGTGGATGCCGGCTGGATCAACCACGATCATCAGGTGGGACAGACCGGCGTTACCGTCCGTCCCAAACTGTATATCGCCTGCGGCATCAGCGGTTCGGTACAGCATTGTGCCGGCATGGACGATTCCAAAAAAATCATCGCGGTCAACACCGATCCGGAAGCTCCGATCTTTTCGATCGCGCATTACGGCATTGTCGGCGACCTGAACGTCGTCATTCCGAAAATGATCGCGGCTTTCAAAGCCAAGGCATAAGGGGAGGTAATTCTGATTATGGCTAATTTTTTCACTGAAAATAAAGACCTGGTATTTACGCTGGAGCATCTCGATCTGGAAGAAACGACCCGGTTGCGGGAAAACAATTACGAGTATGCCGGGGAGTTCGACGGCGCGCCGCGGAATTATGCCGACGCTCACGACAATTATCAGCGCGTTCTGACGGTGATCGGCGAGATTTGCGCCGAAAACATTGCGCCGCGGGCGACCGAAGTCGATGAAAACGGCCCGCATTTCGAAAACGGGGTGGTAACCTATTATCCGCTGACGGTGCAGAACCTCAAAGACCTCAACGACGCCGGAGTTTCGGGGGTGATGCTCGCCCACAAATACGGCGGTCTGAATTTTCCCGTTTCCATTTACACCATGATGACCGAGATGGTATCGCGCGCCGACGCGTCATTGCAGAATCTTTTCGGGCTGCAGGATATTGCCGAAACCATCAGCGATTTCGGCAGCGAGGAGCAGAAAGACTACTACCTGCCGCGTTTCGCCCGGGGTGAAGTCGACGGCGCGATGGATTTGACTGAGCCTGATTCAGGCTCTGACCTCCAGTCGGTACGGCTCCGCGCCTGGCAGGATGAGAGCGGCCAGTGGTATCTCAACGGCATGAAGCGCTTCATCACCAACGGCTGCGCCGCCGTTCACCTCGTATTGGCGCGGTCGGAAGAAGGTACGGTTGACGGACGCGGCCTGTCCATGTTCATCTGCGAAGCCGGCCCGCAACTGGTGGTGCGCCGAATCGAAAACAAGCTCGGTATCCACGGCGTCGCCACGGCCGAACTGCAATACAATGACGTTCCGGCCCAGCTCTGCGGGCAGCGCCGCCGCGGTTTGACCAAATACGTCATGAGTCTGATGAACGGCGCCCGGGTGGCGATCAGCGGCCAGGCGCTCGGAATTGCCGAAGCCGCTTTTCATGAAGCCCGCAAATATGCCGAAGAACGCAAGCAGTTCAAAAAATCGATCGACAAATTTCCGCCGGTTTACGAGATGCTTACCCGGATGAAAATCAAAATCCTGGCAACCCGTACTCTGTTGTACGAAACCACCCGGGCGGTCGATTTGCGCGGCGTTTACGAAAAACTGGCCGAAAATACGGAGAATCCGTCTCCGGAAATCCGCCAGCAAGCCAAGTACTGGAGCCGCGTGGCGGCGGTGCTTACTCCGATGAGCAAAGCCCTGAGTACCGAGGTGGCCAACCAGGTGGCCTATGACGCTATTCAGATTCACGGCGGGACCGGTTTCATGCGGGATTTCCCGGCCGAACGGTTCTATCGCGATGCCCGGATCACCAAT
Source organism: Victivallaceae bacterium (assembly GCA_028718375.1). GTDB lineage: Bacteria > Verrucomicrobiota > Lentisphaeria > Victivallales > Victivallaceae > JAHOYW01. The sequence goes on from JAQULZ010000050.1 coordinate 11,289, forward strand.
ATTTACGAAGGCACGACCCAATTGCAGGTGGTCGCCGCCATCGGCGGGGTCATGCAGCGCCATAACGACGAACGGATCCGGGAACTGATGAAATTGCCTTATGAAGGCACATTGGAGCGGCTGAGACATAAAGTCGTTGCGCTCTACGAAAAACAGCTCAAGGCGGTTGAATACGTTGCGGAGCGGAAGGATGCGGAATATCAAAATCTGGTCGCCCGCTGCCTGGTCGAAATGGAAACCATGGTTCTGGTCGGCATACTGATGCTGCGCGATGCGCTGAAATGCACTGAACGCGAAGTGCTCGTCGAGCGTTACATTATCGATTCCGAACCGCAGTTCGAGGAACGTTATCTGCGGGTGCTCAGCGGTGATTTGACCATGATCGATAAACATCGCGAAATTATCGATTATTAGTTGAAATTTTCATCAAAAGGTGTAATTTATACTTTTTGATGAAAAATTTTAGTCATGGAGACTTACTGTGAATAATTCATATCTTGAACGGGCGAAGAAAGTTATAACCGATCCCAAGATTCTTTCGATTGTGGCGGGCAAGAGGGCCCGGCAACTGGCCTGGGGCGCCCGTCCGATGCTCAAATGCGACTCCGAAAATCACCTTGACGTAGCGCTCCTGGAAATTGCCGAGGGGAAATTATATTATGCCTACGGCACGGGAACGGAAACGGATATTTTTGCGAATATCACCGAGTCCCCGGAAAACGGCAATGTTTCCGAGGTTGCCGCTATCTCTGAAGAAATCGTTCTGGAAACGGATTGGGACCAGGACGAGGATGCGGCTGAAGACATGGATGAATATCCGGACAAGGACATGAGCGAAGACGAGGATTATGACGAAGACCGGGACGAAGATTAGGAAGGAACTTGATTGCTGCAGGATGCCGGAATTGGAGGATGTTATGACTGAAAAGCCGGTAATAGCGGTTTTAATGGGAAGCCGAAGTGATTTGCCGGCGGTCGAAAATACTTTTAAAATCCTCCGGGATTTCGGCGTCAGTTTCGAAGCCCGGATCATGTCGGCCCACCGTACTCCGGAAGATGTCCGCGAATTCGCCGAAGACGCGGAGGCCGACGGTTTTAAAGTCATTATCTGCGTGGCGGGCATGGCGGCACATTTGGCCGGAGTGGTTGCGGCTCATACGGTTTTGCCGGTTATCGGCTGGCCTATGGTTTCCGAGCCGTTCAACGGGATGGATGCGTTGCTGGCTACGGTGCAAATGCCTCCCGGTGTTCCGGTCGCCGCAGTTACCGCGGGTAAAGCCGGAGCAAAAAACGCGGCGCTTTACGCTTTGTCCATTTTAGCGCTCGGCGATGCCGGCCTCGCGCAGCGGCTCAAAGAGTTTCGCCGCGGCCAGGCCGCCGAAGTAAAACAGGCCGACGGCGAGTTGCAGCACTATCTGAAAGCCGCCAATTCGGCCCGTTAACTGAACTTAGGAGTCATTCAAAAATAACTGAAACTTTCTACTGGCGTCTCAGTGGCACTTTCGGCTTTGCCGCTTCGTTACAAAGCGCTGCGGCTTTGCTCCTCACCGGCGAAGCCAAAATTTCTCCCTGATACTCTCAGGATAAAGTTCCACTTATTTCTTCACAACTCCTTACCGGAAAATTCGGCTTTTTTGCAAGAGTCTCCTTCTTATTCCTGGCACGGGAAGTGGTTACGCTTCCCAATATTGTCCAAACTGACCGGTTATCCCAGCCTGAAGAATTATCCGAATTTTCACTAAAGGATGGGGAAATTTGTGGAATGTTATGCTATATTAAGCGGTCAGGCTTATTTTTCTGTAGTGTCATTCGCTTCGATTTAAGTTCAAATGCACAAGGTTTAGGTCATAAATATTTTTGCGTTTCAAGCTTAGAAATTTGCGGCTTATACCGATTTGCAATCTAAGAGCAAGTAAAAATCGGAATTATTGCGGATGCCGGAAGCGTTAAAACGAACTGTGCGCTACCGGGGCAGCGACGGTTCGTTTTGGCGCAAAACGGCACCGCAAGAATCCGACCGTACACGGCAGCATGCTTTTGGGCTCGTTCACCGGCAAAAAGAATGGTGCGATAGACCTATCGCTCATTATTTTTGCCGGCAACTCAGCCTCAAAATCAAAGCTGTTTTTACTAGCTATTAGAATGCAATTCGGTATTATGTTTGAAGATCAATTAACTAGCACCGAGAAAGAATTTATGAGTAAATACAGGACTCACACCTGCGCCGAGCTGCGCCAGGGTGATGTTGGCGAAACCGTCCGGCTGTCGGGCTGGATTCACAGCGTCCGCGATCACGGCGGGGTTATTTTCATCGATTTGCGCGATCACTACGGCATTACCCAGGTCGTGGTCGATCCGGAATGTGTTTTTTATCAGGAACTGGAACGCTGGCGGGTGGAAACCGTCGTCTGTTTCGAAGGCAAAGTCGTCGGGCGTACCGAAGCCACCGTCAATTCCAAACTGCGCACCGGCGAGATTGAGGTTATTGCCACCGCCATGGAAATCCTCGGCAGTGCCGACCAGATCCCGTTCCAGGTGGCAAAAGAGGAACAAATTCCGGAAGCGCTGCGGCTGAAATACCGCTTTCTCGATCTGCGCCGCGAAAAACTGCATAATAACCTCATTCTGCGCTCCAAGGTGATTGCCGCGATCCGCACTCACCTGTGGAACAAGGGGTTCCAGGAATTCCAGACCCCGATCCTTACCGCGAGTTCGCCGGAAGGAGCGCGCGATTACCTCGTTCCGAGCCGGCTGCATCCCGGCAAATTCTATGCGCTGCCGCAGGCGCCGCAGCAGTTCAAGCAACTGCTGATGGTCGCCGGGTTTGACCGTTATTTCCAGATCGCGCCGTGTTTCCGCGACGAAGACGCCCGGGCTGATCGTTCCCCGGGTGAATTTTATCAGCTCGACCTGGAAATGAGTTTTGTTACCCAGGATGACGTTTTTACCGTCATCGAGGATTTATTTGATGACATTTTCGCCGAGTTCAGCCGGAAAAAAGTTGATAAAGCTCCGTTTCCGCGGATTCCATATTTTGAAGCCATGCGCCGCTTCGGCACCGATAAGCCGGACCTGCGCAATCCGCTGGAAATGATCGACGTAACTGAAATTTTCCGCGATTCCGATTTCAAAGCGTTTGCGGAAGTCGTCGCCCGAGGCGGCGTAGTCCGCGCCATCCGGGCTCCCGGCGTCAGTGAAAAATCCCGCAAGTTTTTCGATGATATGATTAAATTCGCTCAGTCGGTCGGCGCCAAAGGTATGGCTTATATCATCTGGAGCGGGGAAGGTGAAAAAAGCCCGATCGCCAAATTCCTTTCCCCGGCAGCGCTGGCGCAGCTTAAAACCGCCGGCAAAATTGCAACCGGCGATGCGCTGTTCTTCCTGGCGGATAAGGAGAAGACTGTAATCAATATCGGCGGCAGTGTCATTGCGGAACTTGGCCGGCAGTTGGAACTGATCGATCCGAATGTTTTCAAGTTCTGCTGGGTGGTTGATTTTCCGATGTTCGAACCGGACGAGGAAACCGGTAAGATCGGTTTCAGCCACAATCCGTTTTCCATGCCCCAGGGCGGCATGGACGCCCTGGAAAACAAAAATCCCCTGGACGTTCTGGCTTACCAATATGACATCGTCTGCAACGGCGTCGAACTTTCCAGCGGCGCGATCCGCAACCACCGTCCGGAAATCATGTACAAGGCTTTTGAAATCGCCGGTTACGACCGCAGCGTCGTGGATGATAAGTTCGGCGGCATGATCAATGCGTTCCGGCTGGGGGCGCCGCCTCACGGCGGTATCGCTCCCGGTGTTGACCGGATCGTCATGCTGCTGGCGGACGAGCCGAATATCCGCGAAGTTATCGCGTTCCCGTTCAACCAGCAGGCTCAGGATCTGATGATGAACGCGCCTTCCGAAGCGAGCGCGCGGCAGCTGCGCGAACTGCATCTGCAAATCGTCATGCAAAAACACCAGAAAGACAGCGGGAAAACGGAGTAATGATTTGCGTTTTTCAACTTTTGCGTTTATTTTAAATCCTGGCTGGACATGGGATAAAAAATCAGCTTCCCCGAACCGGGGGGTGAATCGAAATGAATAACGTTACCTGAAAATAAGCTTGACTGCTTATTCTGAGCCGTCCGAAAGTAAAGCTAATTTTAAATAAGGAGAGGACTCAATAATCGACGAATCATGTTAAGCGGCGGTCCTTCGAGGAAAACTGAAGAGGAGACCGGAAAAGCAAGAAAATCACATTTATTATTTTATTGCTTAAACAAGCAAATTGACAAGGAGTAAAAAATGGGTATTGCATCTATGGTTATCGGAATTGTTGCTGCGGTATTGGCGTTTATTCCATTTTGCGGCTATTTCGCCTTTATTCCTGCTGTTATCGGCCTGGTGTTCGGCATTATCGATGTGGTAATGAAGAGCAAGGCACAACGCCCCAACGGGCAGGGAATTGCCGGGATTGTTCTGAATGCGGTAGCGATAGTTGTCATCGCCTTGTGGACTTTGGTCTTTGCCGCGGGTACGGAGGTGCCCCAGGCCGAAACCATTAAAAGCGTCCAGCAGCAGCCCCCGGCGGTCGGCGGTAAATGAATAGAAAAACTACAGTGCTTATGGCGGTAACGGCAGGATGGGGCCTGTACATCCTGCTTCTGCCTTTCATAAGTCCGGTTATGGAAAAACTCTTTCCTGCCCTGTGGCAGTGTCAGTATAAAAGAATAACTGGCCGGGAATGTCCCTTCTGCGGAGCTACCAGAGACCTGGCTGCGTTTTATTCGACCGGGAAATTCGGCAGTTTAAATGGGAAATCTGCGCTGTATTTCATCATGCCGGCGGCGGCTGTTATCGGGGCGATCGGATTGCTGCTGCAGCTCCGGACTAAGCACAAAAGCTTTTTTCCTTATTCCTCCCTGCTTATGCTTCTGAGCCTGAAACTCTGAATTTTAAACTTTAATATTTATGCGGCAATGCTGGAGGCTGAAAAAAATTGCTGATTGTAAACTGATAACTTAACTTACTTAACCATAAACGGAAAAAAAGGAATTGTTAAATGAAAAAACTATTGATTCTGTTGGCCGCGGTCATGATGTTCGCGGGCGGGTGCTGCGGAAACCAGTGCAAGGCGGAAGACCTGATTAATTATGTGCCGGCTGATGCCGACGGGGTGGTCGTGGTGGACGCGGCGCGCCTGGTCGATCTGCGCCATTTCAAGGATTTGCGCCAGGATGACGCCGATTTCAATAAGAACTGGCTGAAATTTGAATCCGAACTGCAGACTTACGGTCTTAAAATTGCCGATTTGCCGTCAAAAGTGATGGTGTTTTTCCAGGCTGAAGCCGGCGTTCAGAAAGCGGCGGTGCTGGCGATTACCAATATTACCGAGGCGAAACTCGTCGAAATGCTCAAAGCCAACAGCCCGAAAATCGTTTATAAAGAGCAGACCATTGCCGGTCGCAAGGCTTATGTAGTTACCCAGAAGGGTGAAACCGATAATGAAGTCGCCGCTACTTATCTTCAGTCCAATCTGGTGCTGATTTGCGATAAGGATAAGGCGGAATATTTTTATCAGGCCGTCGGCAGCAAGAAAAATGAGCAGTTGGTCGCCCTCAATAAGAATGCCGATAGTAAAGCTCTGATTTATGTGCTTTACGCCAAAACCGCGGCAGCTGAACCGGCAGCCGCTCAGCCGGCTTCCTCAACAGCGCCCCAGGCCGCGCCTCAGACTGCCGGCGGTCCGCTTGATAATATGAAATCCGCGGTGGTCGCTTTGAATCTCAGCGGCAAAAATCAGAAAGACGTCAGTCTGAAAGCCGACCTGAAATGCATTGACGAACAGAATGCGGTACAACTGGTAATGCAGCTCAAGACCTTTGTGATGATCGCGACCATGCAGTTGGCCAAGGACCCCGCTTTGAGCAAGGCGGTTACTGAAGCGATTGTGATCGACCAGAAAAACCGGGATATTAAAATCAATGTTTTTGCTTCCGAATCACTGCTGGACCAGTTGAAGAACTTTATCAAAGTCGAAAAAAAGCAGGCGGCAGCTCAACAGGTGGCTCTGACTCCGAAAAACGCTCCGGAATCAGCCGTCAAATAAAGTGTCATTCTTCCGGATGGGAGCAACTATCGCGGCGTCCGGAGTTCGGGCAGTCGCAGGATGAGCGCCTGCGGCTGCTTGTTTTTTGTGGCGGTGGTTGACTTATGGGAAATGCGGCCTATAATTATAAGGATAGAGAGTAATGCAGAATACGCGGAAAACCCGGAGATCAGCCAGAAAAAGAAAATTTATAACGGCGTTTTTTCTGATTGCGGCGGGTATTTTATTTTTTTCCTACCTGACGCGGATAGATGAGAACAAATATGACGCTTTGATCGACCAGGCGGCGAGGAAATATAATGTGGACGCCCGGCTGGTGAAGGCGGTCATTTATCAGGAGAGCCGATTTGACGCGCGGGCTCGCGGGGGAAACGGTGAAATCGGTCTGATGCAGGTGATGCCGCGCGGTTCGGCTGCGGACTGGGCCCGGCATCACAAGGTGGGGATGCTCAGCGAAGGTTTGCTTTTCAACCCGGAACTGAATATTGAAATCGGGACTTGGTATCTGGCGGAAGCCCTGAAGCGCTGGCGGAATTACCGCTGCGGTGAAGAACTGGCGCTTTGTCAGTATAATGCCGGCAGTAAGCGGGCCGAGGCCTGGAAGCCGGAAAGTTACGACGGAACGGTTATCGGCCGGATAAAAATAAAAAGCACCCGCGCTTATGTCAAAGCAATAATGCGCAAATACAGGAAATATTGTGATAAATAACGGGCGGAAGATGATTCGACAGAGTTTATTTATAATTTTCGGCGGTTTGGTATTGACGACAGGTGCCGCCGGGACTGCGCCGAAAAGCTGGCGGGAAAATTTTGCGGAAAAAAGTCAGAAAAGCAATTTACCGGCCGGCTGGCAGGTCAGCGCTACCAAATGGGGCGTAAACAAGACCTCTTTTAAACTTGAAAACAAAGACGAGCATTCCGTTTCCGGGGTGCTGAAAATTGTCGCTGACCGGGCGACCGGGGCGGTGTTTTTCAAACTGTCCGCAATGGTCGATTTGACCCAAACTCCGATTATGCGCTGGCGCTGGCGGGTCAATAAATTTCCCGCCGGCGGAGACGGCCGGAAAATCGCCCGGGATGACCAGGCGATCGTCATTTATGTCGGGGCGAATGACTGGATGATCAAGAAAAGCGTCGCCTATCGCTGGGAAACCGAAACCCCGCAGGGCTGTGAAGGCTGTGTGAATTATGCCGGCGGAACCGTTAAAGTGAAATGGTTTTGTCTGCGCAACCGCCACAGCGGCGCAGGAAAGTGGGTGATCGAAGAACGGAATATCGCCGAAGATTTCAAAAAAGCCTTCGGTTTCATTCCCAAAGACTTTGTTCTAAGCGTAGGCGCCAACAGTCAGCACACGAAATCGGAATCCCTGGCCTACCTTGATTATATTGAATTTCTCCCGCTTGAAGAACCCCGGCCGCTCGAAGTGGCGAGTCGTTCCGAAAGATAGTCCCGCTCATCCGCGATTGATGTGTGCCCCATCCGGATATTAGCTCAGTTAAACCTAATACCAAGTTGCAATCATTACTATATTTGGTTCTTCGACAGTTTATGACATAATACCAATTCGCTCTCGTTCATAGACATTTCGATGGTTCTTTTGAGCCGATTTTTGCCATAAATCCTCGCGCGATACTCTGTATCGCTCTGCGGTTTATAACCAAAATCCATCTCAAAATCCGCCATCGCCATTATCTATGACTGATCGCCCATTAGTATAAGTCGGAACCCCGCTTTGGTCAAATTCCGAAACTGCATAAAACCTTCGCTTCCGCTTTCTATACCGGCAGGGACTTTGCTTTCAGGGAAAAACAAACCGTTTGTTTTCCCTGAAACATATGGATTCCCCGTTCCGTGGAGTCATACCGTCAAGTCAAAAATTGCATAAATCCCCGAAGGGGCGCGGCATAGTCGCGTTATGCCAGTTTTTCGACTTGACTTCATGACGGAATGGGATGAGAGTTGGTCTTTCAGGTTTTTCCGGATTTTACTTGGCTAAATTCGTAGTATCTCCCTTATAGTAAAACAGTAAAGTGTAAAATATTTTTAAATTTTACTGTCTACACTAATTTCACCTTTAAAAGTTCCAGGATTTTCTTTTGTTC
>JAQULZ010000051.1 GCA_028718375.1 Victivallaceae bacterium
TTACCCAGGAGGAAGTAACTGCGATCATTCAGATGAACTTGGACGGTATCGCGGATGAAGTCGCCGCCGGCAAGGCAGTAGAGTTGCGAAATTTCGGAGTTTTCGAGGTTATTGTTCGTAAAAGCCGTGTCGGGAGAAACCCGAGGTCTCCTGAAAATGAGGTTATCATACCGGATACGGCTGTCGTGAAATTCAAGGCCGGCAAAAAGCTCAAAGCCGAAATCGAGGCGCTTAATCCCGAAGAGCTGAAACGTAAAATCGAACGAGAAGTCACTTAAAAGCCGGGAAAACGGGAAAAATCGTTAATTTTCCTTCCAGAAAAAAACACAACCTCTCGCAGTAACTCTTAGAAAAAGTTCGAAAAACACACGTTTTGACACGTTTTTACCCCAGTCCACTTTACCGTTTTACAAACCATGGAAGGCTATTTTACCGCATTTCCAGGGGTTAAATGCCTGATTATAAGCCATTAAAAAGTTTAACTAAATTTCCCAAAATTAACTGGTCGCGACCAGTTGATTTAGAGAGAATCCTCTCAAATAGAGAGAAAATGGCGTTTTGATGACTTTATCAGAGAGCTATAGTCACAAGCCTATGATTCGTATATCCTTTTGGTACAACGGGATATGGGACAAGGTGAAAATCTACTGGCACGCAGTTAGAAAAAGGTGAATGGTACGCCCGACAGGGTTCGAACCTGAGACCTTCTGCTCCGGAGGCAGACGCTCTATCCAGCTGAGCTACGGGCGCATATCACGAGGAAATGTAATATAAAAGCTTAAATTAATTTTTAAAGCGGTAAAACATAGTTTTTGTGAAAAATCTGGCGGTTCGGAAAAAAATCATTTTTTTTTATTTTAAACTTGCAACTTGCTCGTTTCCGATTATGTTATAACCTTTGTCTATTATACACAGTTTCCACCGCGTGTATAACAGGGCTTCGGATTTTGGTTATTTTCTTCGCGACTGAAACAATTTTAGAATAATATTATTGACAATCTGGGAGAATGCAGGTATGAAAGTACGAGCATCCGTTAAACGCAGATGCGAATATTGCCAGATCATTAAACGCCAGGGCGTGGTACGGGTGATTTGTTCCCGCAACCCGCGGCATAAACAAAGACAAGGCTAAGCTAAAAGAAGGATTTATTATTATGCCACGTATTATAGGTGTAGATATTCCTGGTAAAAAAAGAATCGAATATGCTTTGCGTTATATTTACGGTATAGGGCCGGCGAAAGCTTTGGAAATTATCGAAAAAGCTCATATTTCCAAAGGAATTCTGGCTGATGATTTAACCGATGAGAACATTGCCGCCATTACCAGTCTGCTGCAGAGTGAAATGCTTGTGGAAGGCGATCTGCGGCGGGCCGTAGCCGGAGATATTCGCCGCTTGCAGGCTATTCACAGTTACCGGGGAACCCGTCATCGTCGCGGTCTGCCCTGCCGCGGACAGCGTACCAAAACCAACGCGCGTACCCGTAAAGGCAAGAAAACCACCGTCGGTGCGATCCGTGACAAAACTCAACGTCGTTTGGCTGCAAGCAAGTAGTCGTATGGATGGTTTTATCAGATAAATCAGTAAAAATTGGAATATATTATGGCTGAAGAGAAAGATATTAAAGTTGAAGTTACCGACCCGGTAGAGGAAGTGCAAATTTCCGAAACTGCGGAAACAGCCGAAGCCGGTGCCGGTGAACCGGCCGGTTCCAAAATAAAACAACGGACTAAAAGCGGACGTTATGTGCCGGCCGGGATAGCTTTTGTTCATGCGACTTTCAACAATACCAAAGTTACTTTCACCGACTTGCACGGAAATGTACTGTGTTGGTCGACCGGGGGTAAGAATGGTTTTAAAGGCTCACGTAAGAGTACTGCTTATGCTGCTCAGGTCATCGCCGGCGACGCCGCTAAGCGCGCGCAGGTGCTGGGCATGAAGGAAGTGGAGGTACGAATTAAGGGACCCGGCGCCGGGCGCGAATCCGCCGTCCGCGGTATTGCCGCAGCGGGATTGGAAGTCAATGCTATTAAGGATATTACTCCGGTTCCTCATAACGGCTGCCGTCCGCCGAAACGCCGCCGGATTTGATGACCGGCAGCGGGTTATTGTTAGTGTTTGGAATTATATTAAATAATAAAATAATGCTGGAGGAATAAAATATGACAGTTGCATCGGTGTTTCCAATGCCCCAGCGCATCGTGATCGATGAAGCTACTGCGACGGGGAATTATGCCAAATTCACCCTATCACCGTTCATGAGCGGTTTCGGGCATACTCTCGGTAATGCTTTACGTCGGGTGCTGTTGTCTTCGATGGAAGGCGCCGCGATAAGTGCAGTCCGGATTGACGGAGCTTTTCACGAATTTTCATCTCTTCCGAATGTGATTGAAGACGTTACAGAAATCGTACTCAATCTCAAGAATGTCCGGGTTAAACTGCACAGCGAACAGAGCAAGACCCTGGAAATTGTAAAAAACAAAGCCGGTGCCGTTACTGCGGCCGACATTGTTACCGACGGTACGGTTGAGGTGCTCAATCCCGAGCAGGTTATTTGTACCCTGGACAAAGATGTGCCGTTCCGCGCGGAAATAGACATTATTCGCGGTCGCGGTTATCTGCCGATAAGCAAGAATCCGAATGCGGCTTCACAGTCCATTGGTTCTGTTGCGATAGACTGTTTATTCAGTCCGGTGACGCGGGTCAATTATCATGTCGGAGCTGCCCGGATCGGCGAAGAAACGGAAATGGACAGTCTGGAAATTGAAATCTGGACTGATGGCCGGATTGCTCCGGGAGATGCTCTGGAATTATCTGCGGTTATCCTTAAAGATCATTTGAAACCGTTTCTCGGCGGCCAGTCCGATGAGGAAGACGTCATGGCGAAAATGTCTGATGATGAACTTAAGCTGTTCAAGATATTGTCTCAGGATGTTGAAGTTTTGGATTTATCTGTGCGGGCTATGAACTGTCTCAATAATGCAAACATCAAATTGATTGGTGAGCTTTGCAGCAAAACCGAAAGCAGAATGCTTAAATATCGTAATTTCGGTAAAAAGTCACTGGATGAAATTAAAGAAAAAATCGAAGCTCTCGGTTTATCGTTTGGCATGCCGTTCGGTGAACATCTGATGGCGGCTATTGAAACCGAAAGTCAGGCGGTCAGAGGCAGTACAGACGAGGAGGAAAAATAAATGCGTCATCAGGTACATACCTTCAAAATAGGCCGTTCCGGCGCTCATCGCAAGGCCATGTTGGGCAATATGGTCAGCAGTTTGATTGAGCATGGGGAAATTAAAACCACGCTTACCAAAGCCAAAGAAGCCCGGCGCTTTGCCGATAAAATGGTTACTTTGGGTAAAAAAGGCGATTTACACCGTCGCCGTTTGGCGGTTTCCAGGCTGCGCGATAAAACTGCGGTGAAGAAGCTTTTCGATGAAATTGCGCCGCAATATGCGGAACGCAACGGCGGTTATACCCGGATCATCAAATTGGGACGCCGTCTGGGAGATGCGGCGGAAATGTGTATTCTGCAGTTTGTGGAGCCGGATACGGCGGCGAAGCAAGCTAAAGCTCCCCGTGCTTCCAAGGCAGTTGAAAAAGCTGCTGACCCCGTGGAAGTCAAGGCCGAAGCGGCAGTTGAAAAAACCGCAGAGGCGGCTGAATAAATCTGAAAGAATCCGATCAAGCAAAAGTATCATTCACGAACGTGAATGATACTTTTTTATTTCGGTTCAGGCGCAATCATCAATGCGCCGACGGCCGTAAATATCAATAGTAGTACTGCGAATAAAAACGGAGTCGCTAAACCGGTGATTTTCAGTTTTTGACCGGAATTGAATTTTATTTCCAGAGGCGCATCTTTCCTGATTTCCAAAGCCCGTTCGAAAGTGATTTTTTTACCTTTCCACGGGATAAAAATGTCAAACAACCGCGGCGTTGACGCGGCAGCCTGCTGCTGCATGAAAATTTTGTCGGAAATAGTCTGGAGGTTTTTCAGTTCCTCATCACCTAATTGCTGCCGCAGGGTCTGGATATTATTGCTCGGCGTTGTCAGTACCTTGGTTTGGGCCTCGGCGCCGCTGCGGCTTCTGGCCAGTTGAGTACGGCGCTGGGATAAATTATACACATTCTGGATGCGGCTGTTGATAAGCTGCTGCCCCCGGATGTCGCTTTGCAGGGCTTTACTGCCGGTAAATGCGGTGGCTTGATTCAGAACTTCAAATGCCTCCTTAGTCTTTCCGCTTCTGGTATAGCTGCGTCCCAAGGAGAACAATTTTCTTGCCCGGTCGGCTTCGGATTCAGCCCGCTGTTTGACAACGGTGTCATAATCCCGGATGGAACTGATCGCCAGGGCGGAAAACAACTCATTGCGATATTTCAGAGTGCCGCCGAAGCCCGAATAGTTCCGGTCTTCCGGCAGATAGACTTCCCAGCTGATATTCTTGAGTGGTAACCCGAATAAAGGCCCCTTATAATCCTGATTACGGAGCGTCCATCCGGAACCGCCGATGCCGGAATAGATAAACTCGACCGTCTGCCGGCACGTCCCGGCGGAAATATTCTGTTTCAAAGGAATCAAGGATACGCCATTGTTTTCCACGGCTTCAACCGGGGAAGAATCGACCAGGGCAGCCCAAAGCGTGCAGCCTTGGGGCAGGCGGAGCGGCAGAAAGGTTTCATTGCTGTTATTTATGGTCAGGGCGGCTTTGGTCAAGACCTGCCCGGATGCCGCGATCAGGGATTTTATTTTAACAGCCTCGACGGCGGCCTTCAGCGTGGCGGCGTTTTGATGGCGGACCAGGGCTATTTTCGCCTGGCAGTCCTTGCCTACCGACCGGAAACACAGGATCGCGTTCGACAAATCCCCCGCTCCTAATCTGGCCGGAACGTTACGGGGATTGAAATTACCCAGTTCGCCGTTTTGCTCCCGGGTTTTGAGCTGGAGCGAAGCTTCGGCAAATAAAGCGGTATAACCGGTCTGAATGCCGCTGTCGGGAGAGACGAACGGCAATATGCTTAACGTATGGTCGTCATTGAATTTCAGCCGGCAGTGAACCCGCAGCCGGTAATCGCGTTCCACCTTGCGGTCCAATTCGACCATCCAGCTGTTATTCTCCAGCCTGCCGGTTGAGCGGATGTAACGTCCGGAAAATTCCGGAGCGGTACAGTTGGCCGGCAGGATGAGCCGGAAACGCTTGACGCCCGCGTTTTCGATGGAGTAGTTGAACCAGACGCTGCATTCGGCGCTGTGGGCCCGGATATTGATGTTCCGGAGGGTGGTAACCTGAATCCAGGGCGGGGTAACCGCGAATGCCAGTTGCAAAGTCCAGTCGGGACGCAGAATCTTGAAGTTCGAATCCTGGTCACCGAAAGAGGCGGCTTCAGAAGAAACCGTAACGCCGTAACGTTTCAGAATTGAAATCGCCGTGCCTTTTTCGACCTTGATCCTGAGACTGCCGGTGTGTTTGGAGGCATTGATTACGCGGATTGCCGGAACTTCGGCCTGCCGGTAATTCCCGGAAATCATTTTGCTCAAAGAAAGCGCGAAAGAGTTTTTACCGCTCAGGCGGTTCTCAAAATTTATGACCGCTACGGTATTGCCGTTCGCGTCATTGATTTCATCCCAATGCTGAATGTCCGGCCCGGTCAGGCGGTTGATCTCAAATCCCGGCGGCAGCCGAAGCCGGACGGAAAATATACCGCCTTTGATGATATTGAGCATCAGTTCCGAATCCAGCGTAATGCGTTCGTCTTCAAAACTGACCTGGCTTTTTTCAATTACCCGCAGTTCCGGTTTGACTTCGGCGATTTGCAGAATAACGGTGGCCTTGGCTCCCGAATAACGGAAAGTTTTCTTCAGGAAAGCCCGGCCCAGTTGGCCGCTGCTGAAGAAATCATTGTTGATCGGCGTGCAGTTCCGGGTTTCGACCCCGGAAATCTTCACTTCCCGGTCGACGAAAATACCCAGTGAACCGTATTGCCGGGCGGCCTTGGGCAGTTTGAGCGGACTGATGACCACCGGATGCGGCAGTTTGCCGCCGAGAATCTGGCTGTTGACCGTAACCGTACAGCTGTCGCTCCGAGGTTTGCTGAAAAACACCTTCAAATTATGATTGCTGCGGTCAAAACGCCAGGCTTCGAGTTGATCGGCGAGCACGGAAGTAATCCGCATGTTTTCCGGAATCGTCAGTTCCAGCATTTGCAGGCTGCCCTGGGGGATATTCAGGGAAAGTTCATTTTTTATTTCGGTCGAGCCGCGGCCGATTTTTACGTAACCGATGGTTTGCGCAAAAAAGGTGACGGCGGCATCACTGCCGGCCCGGGCTTTCCCGGAAATTTCGAACCGCGCCGTCGTTCCCGGAGTAAAGCAGGCCCGGAGGGTCTGATGATCGCGGTTTTCGGCAATGGCGTTCAGGGCTTTTATGGCTGACGGTCCCGCCGGGTCGTTCAGGACAAAACGATTGGTAATGCATTGCGGTACGGGCAGGGAGAAAAACGCCTTGCCTTCTTCCCGGATGACCGGTGATTCAATATCGATAATAATGGTATATTCACCCTTTTCCTTTACTTTCAGGAGATAACCGGCGCGGTTTCTGATCATTTCCCAATCATCGGAATTTTCCCGGACGGCAGTAAGCCGCGCCGGCGCGGAAAGCAATTGAATGCTTCCCGGCCGGTCTGCCTTCAGTTGATAAGTATAGGTCATGCTGACGGCTTTTTTATGCGGCATTCCCGTGCAATTTACGGCGGCGATAGTAATGCCGTCCGGTTTCGGGCCGGCAATTTTGCTGGCCTCAGTCCGGGTGCTCCAAAACAGGAACGGAATCATGAGCAGCAGGGCCATGGTCCGGAACCGGCGCCAGACCGCCATCCAGACGCCGCTGCTTAACAGCAGCGGAATCAGGACGGCCAGGAGCAGACTGCCGTAGACGCTTATCCTGAACCACGGGGAAACGGCGGCGACGATCAACGCGCCCGCGGATCCGGCGCCGAGGGCCTTGAGATAACGGGATTTTAACCGGCGGCAGCCGAACCCGGCGGCAATCGCGGCGGTCAGGTAGGCCAGCGAGTAAATAATGCTCCACCGGGTAGCGGTTTCGAGGTTTTTTACGATCAGATCAATGGAGAAAGCCCGGTCATCAAGCCCCATGACCCGATTGAACACGGCCCGGTTGACGCTGAACGAATGAAGCGGGCCGATAGGGTGGCGGATTAAAGAGTTCCGGATGAGAGCGGAAGTAAAGAAAATGACCGCCGCGCCGGCGATCAGGACCAGCCCGGCCATAATTTTCCGGTTTTTGGCGCAACACCCCAGAAAAACGCTCACCAGCAGCGTAATAATGAACCAGCCGGCCAGGAAAATGATTCCGGTTCCGGTCGTCGCGTAAAAACAGAGCCGTTCCATAATCCCGGCAAAACCGCCGCCGAAAGCTTCGCGGCGGTTGACCGGTTCGGGGCTTGCGGCTGCGATCAGGCAATTGTCCGGCACGGTGACGAGCCATTCGCAGAACAGGGACTTTATATCGGTACGGGGAGCGTCGAGATTCAGCTTCGTAGTCCCGGCGAGGCGGTCGAACTGCCGGGCGTAAGTAACGGTTATGGCGATCGGGAGATTGATATTGGCATGTCGGGGGAGAGGGATAAGCAGTTCGCCGCCGCTGCTTGAAAGTCGTTTGGGATGGCCGTCGACGCTGACGTTCCACAGTTCGGCTCCGGCGGGGAGTTTGAGATTGAGGAATTGACCGGTGGAATTCTTTACCCGGTATTGAACGGTGGTGACCGAGCCGCCGTTTTCATCGAGCCGGGTGGTCAGTTCGGTGCGGTCGATGACAGTTTGCGGCATGCTGCATTTCCGGTAACGGGAGATCACTACCTCCTGCCACTGGTCTTTGCCGCTGCCGCGGTAAACTTTCAGCAGCGGATTGTTGATCATTTGCAGATATTCTGCGGGGAGCTCGGACTGATCGATTTCCTGGACCGACGGGGCGGCGGCCCCGGAACTCGCTTTCAGACTTTTGACCCCGGCGAGAGCGGTGAAGCTGCCGGAAAAGTCCGCGTCCGCCGCCGAGATGGCTCCCAGCCGTAAAATGCCGCCGTCTTTGACGGACATTTCATAAGTGGCGAGCAGAGTAAGATCGCCGAGCCGGCTTCGGCGCAGCTTCACTTCCCAGCTACTGAATCCTTTTTGGGGCGCAGCGCCGAGCCGCCGCCGGGCAATGATGTCGCTGCCCTTGAACTCCAGGTTTTTCAGGTCATCGCCGACGATGAACCGCAACGTATCCGTCGGAGCGCCGGAAATATGGAACGATAAGATGGAACTCCCGTAAGCCGTGCCTTCGCCGACTGAAACCAGATTGAAAATTTCCGAAACGATATTGCCCTTGACATGTTTGATTTTGACGATACCGCCCCAGTCCGGGGTGCGGAACAGGTAGGAAAACTGCAGCCGGGCCTGGCGGATCGGCAGGGAACCGGGATGAACCGGAGTAAGATGGTTTAATTTGCCGGGCAGCAGCTCCAAGCCGCGGTCGGCGGCGAGCAGCAGATAGCCGCGGACGGATTTAGCGCCTTCAATGCTGAAATTAGGAATGTTGAAAGTGTCGAGATGTTTCAGTTCGCGCTCGAAATAAATGCTGAAGACGACCTGGCCGGATACCGGCTGCCGGAAAGTTATTTTCACTGTTTTGCCGGTTCTGGAATTGAGCAGATCGTAATCCTGAGGATTGATGTCGGCTCCGATCACGCGGCTGAAAGTCAAGCCCGGTTCGTAGCGGATATTGACTTCGCGCAGCGGGGCATCCTTGATATCCAGCGTGCAGTCGAGGCGTACCTGTAAACTGCGGTCGCCGCAACTGCTGACGCAATTCAAGTTGGCCGTATAAGCGGGAGTGATGTTCTCGGCCCGGGCATCCAGACGGTATTCGCTGCCCGAAAAATCATAGGATAACGGATTAAGCAGTTCAAATGCGTACTGCGGCAACTGCCCGGAAGAGAGGGCGCTGTTGTCGATTTGGACCAAGCCCGGCGTATTTTCCACCAGCAGTTTGACGCCGCGCCCCGAACCGAAACGCAAAATACCATCCAGCCGCATGACGTTTTCGGGAACGATCGGGCGCAAAGTGAAAGTACAGGGAGTTCCGGTAAGGATTTGTTCAGCCTGGATTTCCAGAACATAATTTTCATATTGTTTATTATTGAGGCTGACAGTGATCAGTTGCGGAGCTTTTTTATCGGTGCTCCAGTCGCGGAGGTCGCGGCCCCGGACTGCCAGCACATTCAGGCCGGCGGGAACGCGCAGGCGCAAATGTTTTATGCCGCCCTGGAAAATCCGGTAAACAATCCGGGTATTAAGTTTTACCGCCCCGGTCAATACCGAGCCGACAGCGGAGACTTTGGCGTTAACCGCCAAGGCGGCGGTTTCGTTGTCCACCAGCCGTTTCCAATTCAGGGAAAAATTGCCGGACGGCGGCAGGAAACCGGTGTATGCCGAACCGGTTTTAGTCAAATCCAGACAGCCGTCAATCTGCGGTTCAATATCTTTCGGGGACAACTGTAAAACGGCTTTCCTGACCAGTGCCGGCAGCAGGAAGAACGAACATTTCCGGAATAAGGCGTTTTTATGGATTTTGCTGACGAATTCCAGTTTTACCGTATATTCGCCTTTTGCCGGGCAGTTCAGGAAATAGCTTTGGTTTTCATAGGACAGGTAAGCCTTGGGGTTTTTAGTCCATAATGAACCGGAATGGCCGGTAATGACGGCCGGGGAAACCTCCCGCCGAAGGGAAGATGAAGGCGACAGCGCGCAGATTTCGCCGCCCAGCAGTCTGATTTTGGCGGGGCCGAAAGTCCGGAGCCGGGTGTTGAGGATGAAAGAACAGTTTTCGGCCAAATAAATCCGCAGTTCCGCCAAGGAAACCGCCGGCTGCTCAATTTTCCGTATTTCTTCGGCGGAGGCGGTAAACGCCCCCAAGACGGCAAGTGCTGCCAGTAATCTTTTAACCATGATTTTCCTCCCGGTTGGTGCGTTATATTTTCATTTTTTCTATTTAATCCGTCTGATCAGCGTTAGCAGTTCGGTAACCTGGTTATCCCGGCGGTAGTCGCTCAGCCATAACGCCCGGAGTTTATCGGCGATGCCGCGCGGCGAAGCGATGCCCGAAGCTTCGGGATAACGGAGCGCCTCGGCGAATTCGGCGACCAATGCGGCCAGCCGGAAAGCGGGATCGGCAGCGTCGAATTTAGCTTTTATTTCACCGGCGGACAAATAAAATACCTTTTCCTCCACGCTCATATCTTCGGCTTTTTTGTAACGGATCCGGATCGTTGCGACTACCGTGTGCTTCGGAACGCCGTCCTTTAATTTCAGTTCATAAAGGGCGGTAACCGCCTGGCCGGAACCGACTTCACCGGCGTCGACCTTATCGTTTCTGAAATCCGCAGTGCGGAGCTGACGGTTTTGGTAGCCGATCTGCCGGTAGAAGGCGACTGCGGCGGAATTGAATTCAAGTTGGATCTTCACATCCCGGGCGATTTCCCGGAAGCGCGCTTCGAATTCATTCGCGAACAATTCATCCGCTTCCCGTTCGGTATCGATGAAAACATAACTGCCGTCACCGAGCGCGGCTACTTTTTCCAGCAGCTTATCGTCACCGTCGCCGCCGAGCCCGATGACGAGATTGGAAATACCGCGTTTACGAGCGGCTTCGAGCCGGGCGGCAATGTTCCGGCGGCCGGCGTCGTCGAGTTCGAAAATCCCGTCCGAAATTATTATGACCCGGTTGGAACCGTTCGGCAGGTAATGGTTATCGGCATAAGCATAGGCCGCGATAATGCCGTCGGCAAAGGCCGCCGTGCCGTGCGGAGTTGTCTGAGCCGCCAAATTTAGCAGCCGTTTACGGTTGTCCGGGGTCAGCGGCCGCAGGCTGAAAACCGGAACAGTCCGATCGCCGCACAGCAGCAGTGCGATACGGTCTGAGGAGTTCAGTTTTTTGAACAGGTTCATTAAAATTTTCCGGGCCAGTTCCATCCGGTCTTTCACCGCCATTGAGCCGCTGGTGTCGAGCAGCAGCGTGTAATGAGCCCGGCGGCCGGCGTTCGGCCCCAGCCGTTTGCCCTGAATGCCGATTCGGAACAGGATATTTTGCGGACGGAACGGGGCGGGCGCGGCTTCGGGATAGACCGCGAACACCGCATTAGCGGGCGGACGGTAATGATAATTGAAATAATTGATGAATTCCTCCGGCCGGATTTTGAGCGGCTCGGGGCGGTTGCCGCGCCGGATGCTCTGCCGCGCCTGGATATAGGAAGCGTTATCCGTGTCGATCGAAAAGGTCGACAACGGCTGCGCCGGACAACTTACGAAATTCAAACCGGGGTCAGAATCCGCCGCCGGGGTTTCATCCGAAGATACTTTCCCGGCAGGTTTTTCAGCCGGTTCCGGAGTTTTACTGACCTGCAGCAAACTTTCACTTTTTTTATCCTTGACCGGAAGGCTGTTCCGCAGGTGTTTAAAGTTCATTTCCGAGGCGGGGGCGGGAGCGGAAGCGGGAAGTACGGTCGTTGCGCCCAAAGCCGGCGCGGATTTTTTCTCGCGTTCTTCCCTGCCGATTTGATCACAGGAACGCTTCCAACTTGAAACCCGCGCTTGGCTTCTTTCTTCCAGCCGGTTGACTTCTTTGACGGACAAATCCGATTTTATCCGGCCCGGCATCGCCAACTGCCGGACTTTTTTGCGGGCCGGCTTCAATGGCGGCAGCAATATTCCGGCCAGTACGATACCTATCGCCAGGACGACCGCGTATTCCAGAAGTCGGCGGATGATTCTGTTCCGGCGGCGGCATTTCTCCTCATGGCTGGCGGCGGCGAAAATTTCGGCACGCCGGGCCGGAGAGATTTCAGCGGCAAAAGAATCTTTTTCCAACGTTGCGGCGGTGAGTTGCCAGACCTTGCTCAATGCTTCGTATTCCCGGCGGCAGGCGGCGCAGGCGGCCAGATGCCGGTCCAGTTTGGCGGTTTGCCGCGCTGAAAGTTCCCCGGCAAGTTTATCGATGATCAATTTACGGTTGCATTTCATCGCAGTATCATCTCCCGGAGATTATTTTTGAGTTCGTTCATGGCGGAATGCAGGATGAATCCCACATTGGTGACCGTCAAATCAAGTATTTGCGCGATTTCCTTATAAGTCTTGCCGTGTTCGAGTTTCAGAATGACGACTTCTTTATGGCGCGGTTTCAGGGCATTGATGGAGCGGCGCAGCAGTTGCGCGGTTTCCTCCCGGATCAGGCCGCAGTCCGGCGGATCGTCCGGCCCGGCGGCCGGCAGCTTCGTTTCGTCCAGCATGATTTCGGCTTTGTTTTTTTGATAACGCAAAATATTAAGGCAATGATTCCGGAGAATTTTGAACAGCCAGGCGCGGGGATTCCTGATTTTGCCCGGACTGTTCCTGACGTATTTCATGAAGGTTACCTGAACCGTGTCCTGGGCGAGAATATCATCCCGCAGCAGCCGTCCCGCATAGCGCAGCAAAGCCGCCTGGTTGACATCAATGAGCGTTTTCAGATCGCTTTCGTTCCCCATGCCGTTTCCTGTTTTAGCTCATGAATTCCGTTTTATCTATTATGACCCGCGAATCAGGCATTTATTAGGAGATTCGGAATAAAATTTACAATATTTTCGTTTTCGTATCCTTCACTCGGCTCCGGCGAAGATTGCCGAACCGGCGTACGGATTTATTTTTTCCAGAACGGTGATAATTTTCGCAGCCAGGCGATTATCCCCGGCATTTCCCGAATGACGAAAGCTATTTCCTCGGGAGTGTTGTAGGTCGATAAACTGAACCGGATCGCGCTGTGGGCGAGCGTATCCGGCACGCCCATTGCCCGCAGCACATGCGACGGTTCCAGACTGCCGGTGGTGCAGGCGCTGCCGCTCGAGGCGCAAATCCCCAGCCGGTCCATCCTCATCAGGATGGATTCCCCCTCGACCGCTTCGAAACCGATCAGCGTGGTGTTGGGCAGCCGGTGTTCCGGATCGCCCAAAACTTCGGCTTGGGGGATATTGCCGCATATTCCCCGTTCCAGCCGATCGCGCAAGTCCCTGACGTAAGTATTTTCCCGTTCCAGGGCCGCCAGCGCCAATTCCGCCGCTTTGCCCAGGCCGATGATCGAGGCGACGTTTTCCGTCCCGGCGCGCCGCCCGCGCTCCTGGTGACCGCCGATCTGGGTGGGATGAAAACGAGTGCCCCGGCGCACGTACAACGCTCCTACGCCTTTGGGCGCGTGCAGCTTGTGTCCGGAGAGACTGAGCATGTCGATCCGGGATGCCGCCAGATTACAGGGAATTTTGCCGATCGCCTGAACTGCGTCAGTGTGGAATAATGCGCCGTAGCGGTGGGCGATCTCGGCGCATTGTTCGACCGGATAAATATTGCCGGTTTCATTGTTGGCCCACATTATCGAAACGACCGCGGTATCCGCATCGATCATTTCCTCATAGCGCGCCAGGTCCAGCCGGCCGTTGGAATCGACCGGCACATAGGATACCGGATAACCGCGCTGCTCCAGTTCTTTGCCCATACTCAGGACGGCCGGATGCTCGACCATCGACATGACGACTTTCCGCTTGCGCGGACAGGCGGATAGGGCGCTCATGATCGCGGCGTTGTCGCTTTCCGTGCCGCAGCCGGTGAAAATAATCTCGGTGAATTTGCCGTGCCGGTCTTTCCAGTCCGCTCCCAGCAGGCGCGCGACTGCGGCGCGGGCGTTTTCGATGTCGGCCGTCACCGAACCGCCGAAAGTATGGATACTGCTCGGATTGCCGTAGCGTTCGCAGAAATACGGCCGCATCGTTTCAAATACCTCCGGAGCTACCGCCGTAGTGGCGTTGTTATCCAGATAAATCAATTTTTTGTCGTCCATAAAGTTTACCTGTTTCTATCTGCTTTCGACCACGATTTCAGGAAAGAGGCAGTCCCGAAGAATCGCTTCGACGCCGCTTTTGAGGGTCACCCCCGCACTGGGACAGGCGGCGCAGCGGCCGGTGAGTTTCACGACTACCACATTGTCTTTCATATCAAGCAGCTCGATGCTGCCGCCGTCCTGGGCCAGCATCGGCTTGACCTCGGTATCGATGATCTCCTGGACTTTGAGCACCCGCTGGATCAGCGGCAGGCGCATGAATTCCGCCCGCTTCGATGACTCGCTTTCGGTTTTCTTTTCTTTCCAGAGGCCGTCCAGAATACCCTGGATTTCATTCAGACACGACCCGCAGGCGCCGCCGGCCTTGCAGTAATCGGTGATTTCCTCGACCGTATGCAGATTATTGGCGAGCGCGAGCTGGCGGATTTTGGTATCGGTAACGCTGAAACATTTGCAGACGATGCGTCCTTCATGTTCATTTTTTCCGGCAGCGCCGCCCTTTTCACCGCGGTAATTGGCGATCGCCGCCTGCAGCGCCTCCATGCCCATCACGGAACAGTGCAGCTTCGCTTCCGGCAGGTCACCGAGAATATTGACGATGTCCTTATTGGTCACTTTTTCGGCGTCCTCCAGGGTCATGCCCTTTACCAGTTCGGTCAGCGCCGACGAAGAGGCGATGGCGCTGGCGCAGCCGAAAGTCTGGAATTTGACCTCGGCGATCCGGTTGTTCTTATCCAGCTTGAAACTCAGTTTCAGCGCATCGCCGCAGGTGATGTTGCCGACCTGAGCGACCCCGTCCGGATTCTCAACCTCCCCCACGTTGCGCGGGTGAAGAAAGTGATCCATTACTTTATCATTGTAATCCCACATCGGATACCTCAGTCATTGAATTTTTTATATTCGGCGGCAATCAGCCGTTTCATGGTATCGACAATACCGTCGATCGCGAAGAGTTCGCCGTCCCGGACGCCGCGGCGTTTGAATTCGACTTGGCCGCTGTCCGCCGTTTTCGGCGAAACGATCAGCCGCAGCGGAATCCCCAGCAAGTCCGCTTCGCTGAACATGAATCCGGCTTTTTCGCCCCGGTCATCATACAGTACCTCGATTCCGGCGGCGGTCAAATCCCGGTAAATTTTATCGCTGATTGCCGCGATCTTATCCTGTTTCGGGTTGAGGGCGCAGAGCTGAACCTGGAACGGCGCGATCGTAATCGGCCAGATCGGGCCGACTTGATCATGGTTCTGTTCGATCACCGCCGCCATGGTCCGTTCCACGCCGATGCCGTAACAGCCCATGATCAAAGTGGCGGCTTTGCCGTCCTGATCCAGGACGGTGCAGTTCATGGCGGCGGTGTATTTAGTGCCGAGCTGGAAAATATTGCCGACTTCAATGCCGCGTTTTTCGAGCAGCGGTTCGCCGGTCAGCGGGCATGGGTCGCCGGCCCGGACGGTGGCGATGTCCGCGATGATGATGTTTTTGGCGTTGGGCATGTCCCGTTCGAAATTAAAGTTCCGGTAATGATAGCCGGTTTCATTGGCGCCGACGACCAGGTTCGAGGATTCCAATACCGAAATATCGATGATGATCTTTACTTTCGTACTGTCCACCGCCAGCGGCGAAGCGAAACCCGGTTCGCAGCCCGCGGCGCGGATGGCGTCATCGGCGGCGAAAGCCAGTTCCGGGACCGCGGCGATATTCTGAAGTTTGGTTTCATTCACCGCGAAATCGCCGCGGATCATCGCGAAAATCAGTTCGCCGGTGAGTTTGTTCTGATAAAATACCGCCTTACCGGTGTTTTCCGGTTTTACCCCGTGAAAAGCGGCGACTTCCTCAATGGTCTGCGCGTTCGGGGTGTGGACTTTTTCCAGTTCCAGCGCCGGCGATTTCTGGAATTTCCAGGCTGCGGTGGCGATTTCGCGGTTCGCCCGGTAACGGCCGTCGGGTGAAACGAAAATGGTGTCTTCGCCGCTCTCCGAAAGCGCCATGAATTCATGGGAAATTTTGCCGCCCATCATGCCGGAATTGGATTCGATGGAAAGCATGTCGTTCAGACCGACGCGCCGGAAAATTTTTTCATAGGCCCGGTGCGCCCGCTGATAGTACGCATCCAGGCAGTTCTGGGAAATATGGAACGAATAGGCGTCCTTCATCGTGAATTCCCGCACTCGGATCAGCCCGGCGCGCGGCCGGGCTTCGTCCCGGTATTTGGTCTGGAGCTGGTAAAGCATCGCCGGTACTTGCTTGTAACTGCTGAGCTCGGTACGGGCCAAGTGGCAGACCGCTTCTTCATGGGTCATGGCCAGCAGCATCCGTTTGCCGTTGCGGTCCCGGAAGCGCAGCAGTTCCTCGCCGACCGCTTCGTAACGTCCGGATTCCTCCCATAATTCCGCCGGCAGCACGACCGGCATCAGGATTTCCTGGCCGTCGATGGCATTCATTTCCTCGCGGATGATGGCTTCAATCCCGGCGACGATCCGTTTGCCGGCCGGCAGCAGCGAATAAATCCCGGCCGAAACCGGGCGCGCATAACCGCCGCGAATCAGAAATTTATGACTTACCGTTTTGGCGTCTTTCGGCTCTTCCTTGATGCGCCGCCCGACCATCCTGCTCATTTTCATAGTGTTTGCAACCCGGTTAAATGAAAAAGTAATGACTTAAAACAATAATTTACTTTAGCAACAGTATTTTTACAACCTTCAAACCCGGCTTGCAAAAAAAAGCTTCCGGCGGTAGATTATTTTTTTTCGTATAGGATAACCAGGATAAAGGAAATGACGGACAGAAAGCTGAAATCAACCCCAACCGCCGCGTCCCGGGATTTCATGGCCCCGGAACCGCTCCGGTCTTTGCAGCTCGCCGGACTTCAGGACACCGTAACCAGGCTTTGCGCCGACGTCGCCTTGTTCAGAGACCGTTTTCGGAAAATTTCCTTCGCCCCCGGCGATTTGAAAACCCTCGATGATCTTGCCGCGCTGCCGCTGATGGGAAAAAACGAATTGCTGGACAACTACCCTTACGGGCTGTTGGCGGTCCCGCTCACAGACCTCGTCCGCCTGCACGTTTCGGGCGAAACCGCCGGTCAGCCGCTGATTACGGGTTATACCCGCCGGGACCTCGAACTGCGTTCCGAGGTCATGGAACGCTGCTTCCGCTGTACCGGCGTCGGTCCCGGCGACATTATTCTGGACGTTTCCGGTTACAGCCTGTTTCCCGGCGGATTTGAGGACAGTAGCGCGGCGGAAGCCGTCGGGGCCGCAGTGATTTCAGCTCCCGCCGGCGACGTCGCACGGCAGCTCATGCTGCTGAAAGACCTCGGAGCGACCGGGATTTGCGCTACGCCCGGTTATTTTAATTTTCTGCTCGAACAAGCCGGGGAAACGGGCCTTGAGCTGCGCGATTTGCCGTTGCGGCTCGGGATTTTCGGGGCCGAACCGTGGACCGAGGAAATGCGCCGCCGCATCGAAGCGGCGAGCGGCATTAAAGCCTATGATATTTACGGCCGATCGGAAATTATCGGTTCCGGTATCGGCATCGAATGCGGAAACCAGTGCGGCATGCACGTTTTTGAAGACCGCTTTTATCCGGAAATAATCGATCCCGGCACCGGCCGGGCGCTGCCGGACGGCGAACCGGGCGAACTGGTGCTGACGACGCTGGCCAGACCGGCCCTGCCGCTGCTCCGTTACCGGACGGGGGATGTAACCCGGATTATCGCAGCACCCTGCGCCTGCGGCCGTACCCTGCGCCGGATCGAACGGATTTCGAGCCGCACCGACGACCGGTTCATCATCCGCGGCGTCAACATTTTTCCGGCGCAGATCGAGGCGGCGCTGCTCGCCGTTGACGGGACTTTGCCGCATTACAATATCGTTCTTTATTCTGAAAACGGCCGCGATGAAATTGAAGTGGACGTCGAGATCACTGAGGCGGTTTTTTCGGACCGGATCCGCACCCTGGAAGCCTTGCAGCACCGGTTGAGCGGGGAGCTTGAACAAGCCCTGGGCCTGCGGGTGAAACTCAAACTGGTGGCCCCGCATACCATTCAGCGCGGTGAGGGCAAAACCCGCCGCGTTTTCGACCACCGCCGGAAATAGCTGACGCTGCGGTTGAAAAAGCGGTATTGTTCACCGGATTTTCTACATTACCGCTTTATTTCTTATTTATCCGGCGGTATATTCCGACATGAAAAAATCGTTGTCACACCTGCCGCAGGAAAAAAAGGACGAACTCAAAGCCGTCGTTGAGATCATCCGGGAACTGATCGACGCCGAGTTCATCATCCTGTTCGGCAGTTACGCCCGCGGCGACTGGGTCGAAGACCGCTACACCGCCGAAGACGGCATTACTTACGAATACAAGAGCGATTATGACTTGCTCCTCGTTGTTCAAGACCTTCCCAAATACCAGTATAAGGGCTACCGCAGCCGAATTAAATACCAGGCGCGGAAATCCGCCGGCTGCACCACTCCGCTCAGTATCATCATGCACAGCGTTGACGAATTTAAACAAGCGATTAACAACGGGGAATACTTTTTCGTCGATATCAAAAAAGAGGGCGTGGTGTTGTACCGTTCCGGACGCTTCCGGCTTCCCGCGGCAAAAAAACTCAGCATTAAGGAGCGTAAAAACAAGGCCGAAGCCCATTTCAGAAACTGGTTTGAAAGCGCAAAAGGCTTTTATCGTTTTTTCGAAGTGGGATTAGAAGAAGATAATCTTAAAGGCGCCGCTTTTCAGCTTCACCAGGCGGCGGAACGTTTTTATCATACGGTGCTGCTGGTATTCACCGATTATAAACCCCGCACCCATGATCTGGTGGAACTGGAGAAACGGGTCGAGCCGCTCAGCAGCAGGTTCAAGGGGATATTTCCCCAGAACACGGCTGAGGAAAAACGGTTGTTCGAACTGCTCAAACGCGCTTATACCGAATCCCGCTATAACATACATTACAAAATCACCAATGAGGAACTGCAATACCTCGCGGAGCGGGTATTGTTGCTCCAGAACCTTACCGAAGCAATCTGTAGAGCCAAAATAAGCAGTTTTACAATATAACATCCGGTTAGCTGATTAATTTTTCCCGATTTATCCCTTCCAGGGATAAGGTTCTGTCAAAATTTATTACCCAATTTGTCATTTATGCTGTTAATACCGATTTGCAATACCTTATGTCTAACCTCAATTCCGCGCCATGCGCGATACTGAAGCTGATTTGCTTGTAAGGGCCAGAAAAAATGTCACATTGCCGTGTCTTAAACGCTTCAGAGACGGTTCCTTTCTAAGTGAAGTATACCCTGATTTAAAACATA
>JAQULZ010000052.1 GCA_028718375.1 Victivallaceae bacterium
TCTTTTCGTTCCCATAACACTTTTCCTTCTGTTTGTACATCCATTACCATGAATGCATCATTAACGTTCAGAAAAGTGTTACCCATTTTTTCTAAAAAACATAACAGAATTTTTTGCCATACCGCACCTTTGGTTTTAGTTTTTCGGCATCATAATTTCAATTGCCGAAAAACGAAAGGAAAAAACTTTTTATGATGAGGACAATAACACAAATGTTTGCATTGTGAATTTTTTGATAAATTTACGCCTTGAATAAGCAGGATTTTGATGATAAATTTTATTTGCCAATATTTGCCATTGATGTTTCAATACGATAAAAAACCATGTATGTTTGAGCGTAACGCTGGCAAAAACCAGAGTAAACGCTTTGATTAGCATGAAAGTTATAACTGACTTATAATTAAACGATTATAATTGTTTAATCTAATAATATGTAGGGGCGAAGCGCCCACCAAAAAAAGCGGAGGCAAGCATAAATAACATTAACCTGTTAACAAGAAGATAAACCAAAAATAATACCGGGAAATTTGACCGAGCCAAAATGAAAGCCGGGGAAGGATATGAAATACGGTCAGGATGAAGCCCGCAAGGCTTGCTTCAACTCGGTTATTTTATTCCGGCAGGTTCGCTCCACTAAATCGCGCAGCTTTTCAACCCGTTTCACCAGATAGTCGAGTTCATCCTGCGTAATGCGGTAATCCTTCTTGTAGCGGGCGTCTACATAAGCCTTTTTCAACTGCTTGAACAGGTCTTTTTCCCGTTTCGTCTTTTGGGGAAATATTTTCAGGAATTCCGGATGAACCCGGGAAATCATCCGGCCCAGCCGCTCGATATTGTGAAGTTTCGGGCAGTACCCGGTACAGACCAGCAGCGCCGCATCATAAAAACGTTCCGTCGCCTGGTGAAGTTCAAAAGCGGCAATATTTAATTCATTATCGTTGACAGCGTGTTTATATTGTCGGAAAAAACCATTTGCGCTTTCAAACCACAGTTCAAAATCCTCGACCGCTATTTCCAGGCGCCGGGCCGGATCGATCCGGCGCCTTCTTTCGAGTTTGCAGCTGCCGGAATCGTAGAGCAGGACGCCTTCCTGCTTGATGTCCGAAAAGAAATAATGGCCCTCTTTGAGTTTATTATTCACCTCCCGGATATGGTGGCGAATAATATCGATAGGCGTGCGGTCGTGGCAGATCCCGTAATACTTGTTCTCAATCCGCATCCACGTACCTTCCCGCGCAGCGGACTCTTTGTCTTCGGTAATCACCAGAATATCGAAATCGCTCTGGTAGCGGTAAGTGATATGGTTTTCCTGGTATTCGTCGTCCACCCAGTCGCCGCGGGCGTGACTGCCGAACAAAATGATGAATTCGGTTTTCGGCTCTTCAGCCAGAATAATCGACTTGAGCCGTTTAAGTTCCTGCTTTTTATTCAGGGGAAGATGCGCCAGCGATTTTTTCATAACCGCCAATATAGCGTACTCCCGCTCGATGTCAAGGCAGAGTAATGCGAAAAGCGGTTCTTCTGCCGGGTTGTGAAACCACGAAATACACGAAACACACGAAAGTTGAATTTTTTGACAATGGGTAAAATTTTGTTAATAAGCGGAATTTGCGATTCAACTCCGGCTTGTCGGCCGGGTAAGCTCACTGAGATTGATGGTCTTATCCGCGAATTTGAGGGTTTCAAGGCGGTGCGTGATGAATATTATGGTCATTTTCCCATGCAGCCTGGCAATGGAATCGTAAATCCGGGATTCATTCTCCAGGTCGAGAGAAGAAGTCGCTTCATCGAGGATCAGCAGCTGCGGCTTTCTGATCAGGGTACGGGCCAGGGCGATCCGCTGCCTTTCCCCGCCGGAAAGTCGCGAACCGCGGTCTTCGACGACGGTATCGAGCCCTTCCGGAAGCCGGCTTACAAAGTCGGCGGCGGAAGCGAGTTGCAGCGTTTCGGCGATCTCTTCTTCCGAAGCTCCGGGTTTTCCCCAGAGGATATTATTCCGGACGGTGTCATGAAAAAGAAAAATATCCTGCGGCAGGTAACCGACCAGTTGTCTCCATCGGAGCAGATTACCGCGGTTTATTTCGATTCCGTCGGCAACCAGCCCGCCGGAATCGGGTTTCAGGATGCCGCTGAGAATGTCGGCGAAAGTACTTTTTCCCGCCCCTGACTCACCGATTACCGCGGTCGTTTTCAGGACGGGGATTTCAAGGTTGAGTTTACTGAGTCCGAACCCCTCGCCCGCCGCATAGCTGAAACTGAGATTTTGGATTTCCAGACTTCGGGTCAGTTGCAGCGGCGGAACGGTTTCGGCGGAGACCAGGTTTTCCCGATGTTTCCCGGCCCAGGAAAGCAGGGTTTCAGCGGCCTCGAACGACGGCAGCATGCTGAACAACTGCTGAATATCATTCTGAAACGAGGAAAGGTTAGGAAGCAGTCTGGAAAAGATCACGATGAGCAGCAACAGCGCGGCCGGCGGCGTTTCCAGAAGCCGGATGGCAAGGTAAAGAAATATGCCCAGCATGATATTGGTTATCAGGGCATAGGAGATTTTTATCCTTGAGTTGAGTCGGGTCAGACTGGTCTGAGTGCGGGACATTTCCCCGGCGATCGCCTTGAATCTGTCGTATTCCCGTTGTTCGGCACCGTAACCTTTGGCGATTTTAAGTCCCCAAAGATGATCGAGCAGCAGCGAGTATATCTGGGTTCTGGATTCCCGGGCGAAAACGCCGGATTTGACGGAATGGGGCAGACAGAATTTGAGAAATATGAAACTCAGGGCTGCAACCAGGAGCGTGAACCCGGTCAGTTCGACGGAAATAAACATCGCCCAGACGACATAGACGCTGCTCAAAACCAGGTCGGTTAAAAACTTCAGGAAAAAATAAGTGCCGTTGCTGACGACCGGCAGGTCGGTAGTAATAACCTGAGTAAGATTGGAGGAACGCTGCGCCGCGATGAACCGCCATTCGGCAAAAATGACCGCCCGAAACAGTCTGGACTGCATATTGCTGATATAACTGTTGCGCGTGTCAACGGTTAAAATATTCTGTTGGTACTGAATAAACCGGATAAGGGCGATTATCCCGACAAAAACGGTCAGCACGGTAAACAGGTTCAAAGGCAGTCCGAATTCCCTGAATGCTTCAAGAATAAATTCGGGAATCCGGTTTCCCCGGCTTTGGGATTTGGCAAATTCACCGACTCCGGCTGCGGTCAGCAGGGGAATAAGCATAAGAACCCCAACCCCCTGGGTGAAGCCGGTCAGTGCCGAGTATAAAATCAGCCGGACGATTTTCATACCCGAAAAAACCATGAAATCCCGGGTATATTTAATTAGAAGCAGTAAATTATTTTTCATTCGGCTTTTGCTTTCCATTGTACCCAGCGGACCGTAGTTAATATGAAATGCAGCGGATAATAAAGGAAGAATAATTTTTCGGGCAGCGGCAGCATTTTTATGTCGGACGAAGAAACAAAGTGCCGGTTCATCACCTCAGCCAGATACCTGAAGTTATTTTTTAATAAAAAATCCCCGTAAATCAGGCCGGTTTTCCATTTTACCAGCTTAAGATAGGATGAATCCGATTCGATTTTTCCTGCCGCTATTTGACTCAGATAGATTTTGCAGAGCCGGTTCACTCTCCGGCTTTTCATTAGCCGGGCTGCGTAGTTTTCCTCAAGCCGGGGGACGGAAAAGAGCTGATTGCAGAGCAGCAGAGCCGAACCCAGCGCAGTTGAAACGTTATATTCTTTCCCCAGTTCAAGGAGTTTGTCCGGAACGAATTCATCTTTCCGGCAGAATTCGGCCACGTCTACCAGCCAGAACAGCCTGAACCAGCGGTGGCTTATGCCGTGCATCAGGCAGTAAAACAGATGGTAATGGAAATTGAGCGTGTTCAGTCCGGCGCCGGCGACGTTGGCGCGCCTGGTGTTCCGGAGGGCGGCTTCAGTGAACCCCGGCGCGAGACAGTCATAGGGCAGGAGTTTCCAGTGGATTTCCACGATGACGCCGGTTCTCCGGTTTTTATAGAGCAGATGACTGCAATAGCATTTAATATATTTCAGCGGCATATTCAACGGCGCTATCCGCAGATAATCGGCGGCGAACAGTTCGATTATTCTTTCCAGGTCGGCGATGTCGATCAGCAGGTCGATGTCCTTGGAATCGCGCCGGGCGGGATTTCCGTATAACAATACCGACAGGGGCTGGCCCTTGAATACCGTAAAGTTTATCCCGCGGCTGCCGCCCAGCCGGCTGATGGCTTTAAGTTCACTGGCAACCGCCAACGCCTTTCCCGAACCGGCAATATTCAGTTTTCTCAGCTCCGTTGCGGTTGTTTCAGGAAAACATTTTAAGGTTTTTACGGTATCATAAATGTGGGTATGAACTTTATGAAATCGGGCCAGCCGGAGAAATTCATTCCAGTCAAGCGCCGGGTTCCGCGCCAGTTCCGCTATCCGCGCTTTGAGTTCGGATTGTGCGTTCAGCTGAAAACGTAAAAGCTGAATTATCAGCGATAATTCCTTATTGGCGGCGAATCTGTCGGCTTTTACGTTCATGCTCCCTCTTTCCTCAGCCCCCCTCATTAAAGCTAACTAAAAAAAATATAACCCGTATTTCAGAAGTTTACAATTTCCGAAAAACTTAATTTTTTATTTCTTCCGGTATTTACAACCAGTCAAACCACGGTTATAATAACTGGCATTGGCGTATGGGTAAAGAGGATTATGCTATGGATGTCCAAAATATAACTTTTCGCAATATCACCACCAAAGACCTCCCTTTTTTAAAAAAAGTTTATTTCAGCACCCGCCTCGAAGAACTGCAGCCTACCGGCTGGGACGGAACTCAGATTAACGATTTTCTGGAAATGCAGTTCAGTTTCCAGCACCGGGCTTATACCGAAAACTACCCGGGGGCCGAACTGTTGATCATCAGTCTGGGGCATAATGACATCGGGCGGCTTTATCTGCAAAAGCGTCAAGCTGAAATCCGGATTATTGATATTGCCCTGCTGACCGAATACCGGGGCCGGGGTATCGGCTCGAAAATCATGACGGATATCCTGCGGGAAGCAGACCGGAAAGCATTGCCGGTTACCATTCACGTTGAACGCAATAATCCGGCGCTCTCCCTTTATGCCCGGCTGGGATTTGAAATAATTGAAGACCAGGGCGTGTATTATTTCATGAAGTATAAGTAAATTTCATTAAAAAAATTAAGATTTGCTTGACTATTCTTTTTATTGTTGATATACTTAATTTATTAAAGGCATTTTCAAATGCAGCAGAGAGGAGAGGAAAGCTGTCCGTGGTTTTATTCCCGGGCCCGGTTTGTTTCTGAATTTCGCTTGAGGGCCGTTTCCGCAACCGGAACGGCTGCTCATTGAATTAATAAACAAACAAAGGAGAGAAGTTCATGTCGAAAAAATTCAACCAGCCGGAATTTAAGAAGTTCCTGAATAAGGTCTTTCACGCCAAACTGGAAGACGGCAGTTCCTGCAAGCTTACCCTGAAAGAGGTAACCGACGTCAAAGAGACGGAAATGACCAGGTCGTTTTCGCTGCTTTTCCATGGGCCGAAAGAAAAGTTCCTGGAACAGAAAACTTACAAATTGGGCAACAATGAATACGGCGAAAAACAGATATTCATTGTTCCCGTCGGCGAAAGTGAAAATGCATTTCATTATCAGGCGGTATTCAACTTTCTGAAAAAATAAACCGCATCTCACAAATTTTTGCAAGGGAGGATATTATGGCAGAGCCTTTTTTAGGACAGATTGCAATCGTCGGCTTCGATTATGCCCCGGAGGGATGGGCTTTCTGCGATGGACAGAAAATGGCGATAAGTCAACAACAGAGCTTGTATGCCTTAATAGGAAACACTTTCGGCGGGGACGGCAAGACGTATTTCAATTTGCCTGACCTGCGGGGAAAAGTTCCGGTCGGAACGGGCGGCAGCTACCGCCTCGGAAATACCGGCGGCTCTGAACAGGTCGGGTTGACCGGAGAGGGATTGCCCCCTCATACCCACAAGTTTTGCGGAATTGACGCCCCGGGAACAAAAAACGGGCCGGGGAAGAAAAAAGACGCCCTGCTGGCGAATGAGGACAACAAAGATTTTTTCGCCTCGGAACCGACAGAACTGGTGTCATTGCAGCCGGATTCGGTCAGCATGGCCGGCAAGGGTGATCCGCATAACAATATTCAACCGTCTCTGGGGTTGAATTTTATTATTGCGCTGACAGGAATGTTTCCGAGTTGAGAGTAAATCATCTTTAACCTAACAGGCGGAGGAAAAATGGACGCATATACAGGAGAAATCAGAATGATCGCAGGCATTTATGCCCCGCGCGGGTGGGCGCTTTGTGATGGGCGGATCCTGCAGGTGCGGGAGTATCAGATACTCTTTGCGCTTTTCGGCAGGACTTACGGCGGCAATGGCATTACTACTTTCGGACTGCCCGATTTGCGGGGCCGGCTTCCGGCGCATTGTGAGAGCGGTTCTTCCACGTGGCAGCGCGGATATAAGGTTGGCAGGGAACAGGAAACGCTTAGTCCGGCTCAAATGGCGAGCCATAATCACCCGATGCAGGCCAGCCGTAAGTCGCCGAACTCCCGGAAGGTGGCAAATAACATCATCTGCAATACCAAGCCGGTAAAATTTTACAGACCGAGCCCGTCTGCCCCGGATAAGGAAACCTCCTTATGCCCTCTGGCAGTTGATTTCATCGGCGGCGACGCCCCGCATAATAACCTGATGCCGTATCAATGCATAAATTTCATTGTGTGTCTGGAGGGTGAGTGGCCCCCGCGTCCTGAATCATAAACCAATAAAAAAAAGGAATCTGATCATGGCTGAACCTTTCACTAGCGAAATAAGACTGTTTCCTTATGCCGCCTCCCGCTTCATTCCGACCAACTGGGCGCTTTGCGACGGCAGTTTACTGGATGTCGAGCAGTTCAAGGCGTTGTTTTCGCTCATCGGAACCCGCTACGGAGGGGACGGTGTAATTAATTTCAAACTGCCGGACCTCCGGGGAAGAGCTCCGATGCAGCCCGGCCAAGCGCCCGATTTATCTCCGCATTCTCTGGGTGAGACAGGAGGAGGGGAAACGGTTACATTGAACACAAATCAAATTCCCCACCACCGGCATGAAACAAAAGTCTTACATGATGAAGCGCAACAATCCGATCCGGCCGGCGCTTATCTCGGATATGATAATGCGGCAGACGTCAAAGTTTACGAATCCTACAGTACGGGACATTATGTAAATATGAGCAGCCGGGCGCTGGCGACTGCCGGAGCCGGACACGGGCATGAAAACCGGCAGCCGTTTCTCGCTTTGCATTTCTGCATTGCACTGAACGGGGATTATCCGCCAAGACCTGATTAAAAGAGGGGGGAGTGCCCGAATCTTTTTGGGCGGAATTGCCATTGCCGGCATTGGTTATGTCCAGACAGGATGGGCTTGTATAATGGCTGGAGAAGGGTATTTTCCGTTCCCATGGACCGTTTCTGAAACGTGCGCCCCATCCGGAAATTAGCTTCGCTGAAAACCTGCGCTTCATTAAATAAAAAAGGAGAGTTTTATTATGGCAGATCCTTTCTTGGGAGAGATTTCAATCGTAGGTATCAATTTTGCCCCGGATGGCTGGGCGTTCTGCGACGGGCAGCAAATGATGGTAATTCAACAGAGTGCCTTATTTTCCCTGCTTGGAACCGCCTTCGGCGGCGATGGCAAGACGTATTTCAATTTGCCTGACCTGAGAGGACAGGCTCCGGTCGGAACGAGCAACAACTACGGGATCGGCTTGAGGGGCGGTTCAGATCAGGTTGCTCTCACGATGGCCACTATGCCCTTCCATACCCATACGTTTTATGGAATTAACGCACCGGGAACGAAGAATGGGCCGGGTACTAACCGGGACAGAATGCTGGCGAATGACGACAACACGGTTTTTTTCTCCTCGGATCTGACAGATACGGTGTTATTGCCGCCGGATTCGTGCAGCCCAGCCGGTGCTAATGGGGCGCACAACAACATTCAGCCGTCTCTGGTATTGAACTTTATTATTGCACTGGAGGGAGCATATCCGGCGTAGCATCAAATAACCTTGAACATTCAATCGGCGGAGGAAAAATGGAAGGGTATATAGGACAGATCAAAATATTCGCAGGCAATTATGCTCCGGTAGACTGGGCGTTTTGCGACGGCCAGGCACTGCAGATTCAAGAATATATGGAGCTCTATTCGCTTTTCGGCACGACTTACGGCGGCGACGGTACCACTACTTTCGGGCTGCCCGATTTACGGGGCCGGATTCCGGTGCACTTGAATACCGCCGCCCAGTGGCAGCTCGGAAACCAAGTCGGAAATGAACAGGAAACGCTCAGCGTTACTCAAATACCGAGCCATATTCATCCGATGCAGGCAAGCAATCACTCGCGATCCATCCAGACGGTGGAAGGCAGCATGGTCTGCAATACTTCTCCCATAAACTTTTATAAAAATCAGGCCTCGTCTCCGGATAAGGAAACCTCTTTATCGCCGGAAGCGGTTGACTCCACCGGTAATGGTCTTCCGCATTACAACCTGATGCCGTATCTATGCATAAATTTCATTGTGTGCTTGAAAGGCGTCTATCCGTTGCACGGATTATGAACAAAATAAAAAAAGGAATCTGATCATGGCTGACTCTTTTACCGGCGAAATAAGAATGTTTCCCTATGCTTCTTTATCCCGTATCCCGACCGATTGGGCGCTGTGCAATGGTGATGTACTGCAGGTTGCCCAGAATTCGGCCTTGGCTGCGGTCATCGGAAAGATTTACGGCGGGGATGGAAAAACTACTTTTCAACTGCCGGATCTACAGGAAAGAGTTCCGATGCATCCCGGCACCGGCCCCGGTTTATCCCCGCATTCCTTGGCTGAAGAAAGCGGCGTTGCCGCTGTTCTGCTGGGTACAACGCAACTTCCCGCCCATACGCATGGGACCAAAGTTTTACATGAGGAAGCGGACCAGTCCGATCCGGCCAACAATTATCTTGGGTATGATGATGCGGCGGACGTCAAGGTCTACGAACCCGCTACCACACCGAATCATGTGGCTATGAGTATGCTGACGCTGACCCCCATGGGAGGAAACTCCGGCCACGAAAACCGGCAGCCGTTTGTCGCTTTGCATTTCTGCATCTCACTGAACGGGCATGATCCGTCAAGACCATAAGGATGCCTTGAAAAAGTACCCTTAACAGGAAAGAGGTGCAATATAAAAAGTCTCTTGAAAATCAATTCATTTTGAATAAGAAGGAGTTTTATTATGGCAGATCCTTTCTTGGGAGAGATTTCAATCGTAGGCATCAGGTATGCCCCGCGGGGTTGGGCGTTCTGCGACGGGCAGCAAATGGCAATAAGTCAGCACACGCCCTTGTATTCCGTGATCGGAACCGTTTTCGGCGGCGATGGCCGGACATATTTCAATTTGCCTGACTTGAGAGGAAAAGTTCCGGTGGGAACCGGCAAAGATTGCCCCATTGGAGAGAAGGGCGGTTCCGAACAGGTTGTCCTGACTAAAGATTGTCTGCCCGTTCATACCCACCCGTTTTACGGAATTAACGCTCCGGGAACAAAGAGCGGGCCGGGGAAGGACCACAACACTATGCTGGCAAATGATGACAACACCGATTTTTTCGATTCGTCTCCGAAAAATATAGTGTTGTTACGGGCCGATTCGGTCAGTAATACCGGCGGTAATATCCCGCATTATAACCTTCAACCGTCACTGGGATTGAACTTTATTATTGCTCTGGAGGGAATATATCCGGTGTAGCATCAAACCATCTTAAACCGCCAACTGCTGGAGGAAAAATGGAAGGGTATACAGGACAGATCAAAATATTCGCCGGGCCTTACGCCCCGGTGGGCTGGGCGTTTTGCGACGGACAAGTATTGAAAATTCAAAAGTATCCGGCGCTCTATTCGCTTTTCACCACAACTTACGGCGGCGACGGTACCACTACTTTCGGGCTGCCTGATTTGCGGGGCCGGCTTCCGGTACATTGTGAGAGCGGCTCCGAGCTGTGGAAACTCGGGAAGCCGGTTGGAAGGGAAAGGACAGGGCTTGACCTCTCCCAAATGGCAGTCCATAATCATTTGCTGCAGGCCAGCAGCGGTACCCGAAACTCCCGGACGGTGGCAACCAACATGATCTGCAATACTTCTCCCATCAGTTTTTATAAACAGCACCCCTCTGCCCCGGATAAGGAAACCGCTTTATCGTCGGAAACGGTCAGATCCGTCGGAAACGGTAAGTCGCATACTAACCTGATGCCGTATTTATGTGTAAATTTCATCGTGTGCCTGAACGGTACTTATCCGCCGCGTTCTTAATCATGAACCAATAAAAAAAAGGAATCTGACCATGGCTGACTCTTTTACTGGTGAAATAAGAATGTTTCCCTATGCTTCTTTATCCCGCATCCCGACCGATTGGGCGCTGTGCAATGGTGATGTACTGCAGATTGCCCAGAATCCGGCCTTGGCCGCGGTCATCGGAACGATCTACGGAGGAAATGGAAGAACTACTTTTCAACTGCCGGATTTTTGGAGAAGAGCTCCGATGCAGCCCGGGTGCGGCCCCGGTTTATCCCAACGCTATTTGGCTGAACAGGGAGGAAGTGAAACGGTTTCATTGAACGAAGGTCAACTTCCCGCTCATACGCATGAGATAAAAGCTTTACACGATAAAGCGGACCGGTCCGATCCGACCGACTGTTATCTTGGATTTGATGATTCAGAAAACATCAAAGTCTATGAACCGGAAACTACGATGGAATATGTAGTTATGGACGGAAAATTGCTGGCCGCGGCGGGAGAAAGCGCCGGCCACGAAAACCGGCAGCCGTTTGTCGCTCTGCATTTCTGTATTTCGCTGAACGGGATTTTCCCGCCAAGACCGTAAAGCCTGACAGTCGCGGCCAGACCACCGTTTTCGGAATGGCTTAATAACAGTTTTTGTCGCCTTCATGCCGGAGCAGAAACAAGCCGACCATGACGCCGCGCAGCAGGATACTTCCGGTTTGCGAGGCTATAGCGGGGGTTCTCTCGGTTTGAACCCGGCTGAGGACGGCAGCCATTTTTTCCAGGTCAAGCAGTTCGCGGGCGGCATCGGATTTTTTCAGTTTCCCGATAATGTTTTCAATCCTTCCGGATTCCGCCCCGACCCGCAAGGTGAGATCGGCGGTCTGTTTGCCTCGGGTTTGATTCCAGAGTATCGCTTGCGGCATTTTCCCGTTAAAAGCCCGCCGGATCAGAAATCTCGAAATTCCATAGCGCCGATACTGTTCATCCGGAATTCCGAAACAGAATTCCAGCAGTTTTCTGTCATAAGTGGGATCGGCGGTCCGCAAACCGTATTCAACCCAGGTGCCGCCACGGAAATCGGCCCCGACGCCGCGGAAATAATTTTCGAATTTCGCCCGCCGGAAATTTGTGTAAATCATTGCATCTTTCGCGAACGGCTGAATATCGGCGATCCCCAGTTTTTCAGCAAATGCCGGATTGACGGCGGAAAAATTACGCCAGTGGGTGTCCGGCCGGGGAGGACGAGGTCTGAAATGCCCGATAACGTTCATGATCGTCTCCGGAGCCGTGATATTGATCAGCATTCTGATTTTGTCCTTTCCGTGAAACAGGCGCAGACAATTAAAATTCCTGATCAAATCGGCCGGGCCTTTTGAATGATTTTCCCGGCCGAAAAATGATACTGTTACGTTGCCGCCTTTGCCGATCAGCCAGGTATCGATATGGTCTTCGGCCGCATGTAGCTGCAGGTTATGCAATGAAAACATATTGGCGGCGGCAAACAGCGGCTGGCTTAATACGTCGAGAGTTTTAATGATGCCGTCCACCGGGCTGACGTTCTCCGCATTCAGGAATTTCGGGGTAATGTTAGTATATCGCCGGCACAAAAGCCGGACATATTCGCTTTCATCGCCGAATCTGTTGGCGGGGACAAAGGGAGAACTGTCATATAAGGGAACCGAAGTGTAGGAGTAGAGCCGTTTATTTGTTTTTGCGAGCTCCTCCGCGGCCAGGATCGCTACGGTTCCGGAGTCGAGACCGCCGCTCAGGGAAATACCGGTCTTGTCGCTGCCGGCAATTCGCGCTTTTACCGCGTTTCGGTACAGTTCAAGAAAATTTTCAATATAGTCCGTATCTTTTTTATAATAAACCTCCTTGATATTCTGAAATCTCCAATACGGGGTGATTCTCACTCCGGAGGCGTTGAAGATCAGCAGATGCCCGGGGGGGAGGCGTTTTATGTGCTGATAGCAGGTGTCGTTGGGTTCCTGAGGGATATGGCTTAATACCGATGCGATATGCCGGATATTCAGGTCGGTCGGTATGCCGGGAGATTCAAGCAGTTTCACCAGATGCCGCGAAATCACTATGGAATTTCTGTTCACCCGGTAGAACAGCGTGTCGGTGCACTCGCAGCCGCTGGCAATGGTCAGATTATTGCCGCCGTCATCCAAATGAATGAAAAGAAAACTGCCGCTGGCCCGATTAAAAATACCGTTACCGTATTTCTGGTATCCGACGCGTAAAATTTCGTCATCGGCCGTATTGCCGGAAAGTTCTAATTCCTCCGACAATTCCGCCCGGTTGTAAATCCTGGTTTTATACGGCAAAGCGGAGAAAAAAGAACTTGAGCTGCTGCCGCAATCGGAAATTTTTATTTCAAGCGGATCATGGCGGTGCAATTGTCGATCCTTGGTTCCCATGGCAAAAAAACATCCGGAATTGCTCCGCTCAGACGGGCAGCAACCAAAAATTATAATCAGCTTGTAGTTGTGCTAGTGCTTTCATACGCTTCACCTCCGCCATTAGAGGTAGTTTTAATGCCGCACACCGAAACCTGGGGACTTTCATATTTTTCCAACCCGGAATCCCGCGGCCGTTCAGATGGGGATTTGTTTTCCATTTTACTTGTTCCTTTTGAGTTACTCTAAGTACGCTAATTCACTATAAACCTTAACCGTTATATTGCAAATCCGGTTAGGTTTTTTTATGTAATTTTCCCGGAACGAGTGCTGCTAGACGGCAGTCTCATAACTCGGGAAGCGGGGAAGACAAGTCCCCCTTTTTGAAAAAAGCGGTCCTTTCTTCCCCGCGCCCCAACTTTTTCCGTAATACCAATTTGTTCTCATTCATAGACATTTCGATGGTTCTTTTGAGCCGATTTTTGCCATAAATCCTCGCGCGATACTCTATATCGCTCTGCGGTTTATAACCAAAATCCATCTCAAAATCCGCCATCGCCATTATCTATGACTGATCGCTCATTAGTATAAAAACTTTTTTGAAAGTCAGGAAATGGAGTCCGGAGCCCGTTACATCCGGTTTTATTACTTGAAATCTTTCCTCAAAGATTTCGGGGTTGTTCCCCGGCATTTATGAGACTGCCGTCCGGTTACGAAAAATATCCTACCGTTTTATACTCACGTTCATTATCTTTTCCCGTAACCAGGAAATCTCCGCTCTTAACCCAGGCGTGGGCAACCAGCCGCATTTCATCATCCCTGGTCATGCCGAAATATATGGTAGCGGGAATCCCTCTTTTTTTCAGCATGATTTTGGCGGCAAGGGCATTGACCAGGCAACTGCATTTCCACGGCAGCCGGTTCCCGACGCGCCTGATACAGCCTGAAATCCGGTGCAATTCCCTGAGATCAGTAGCTTTCTCCGGCGCTTCCCGGCAATTGCCTAAGAACGGTTTCATATACTTATAAGGCAGCACCAGAAGCAGCCGGGCAAACAAAAGCAGGCAAACCGCTTCGATGACCGTTTTTTTCCCTCCGAACGGGAGGTTGACAAAACTTTTAAAAGCCTTAAACATAATTCAGGCGTCAAACTCACGGTTCGGAAAGTTTTATCAATCCGTAACTGTTCATTTGCTTTATATATTCAACCGTGTCTTTTCTGCATAGTTCCTCATCGACATCGAATTGGGATAATACTTTCCGGCAAATATCATCCAAAGTGGCGGGTTGCTCGAGAAACTTCCAAATGACGCTTCCGACCCGGTTGAGGTTATAATAAGTACCTGCTTCGGGGTCCAGCATTATAACTTCCCCGTCGAGTTCGTTTGCCAACGGATTGTCGTTCCGGCAGATTAGAACTTTTGAATCGATGACCATTAAAGTCGCCTCCCTGCAGCCTTAAAAACAGTTAATAACAAAAATGTAATCCAGAACCGAAAAAAAACAAGAATCAAACCTCCCATCAAGCCGAATCCCGTTAGTCAGGCAGACAAACGGCATTTCAAGTGAAAC
Source organism: Victivallaceae bacterium (assembly GCA_028718375.1). Taxonomy (GTDB): domain Bacteria; phylum Verrucomicrobiota; class Lentisphaeria; order Victivallales; family Victivallaceae; genus JAHOYW01. The sequence goes on from JAQULZ010000052.1 coordinate 14,341, forward strand.
GATAAAATTTCCATTTTCATAACTCATTTTTCTCATAAACGGTAATTGCCCGGGCAAATTCACAGCCGTCTGCGAGTTTCACGCAATGGGGCAGATTCCGGGAGAGATAAATTAAATCACCCGATTTCATCCGGACGCAATTTTTTTCGTCCCCGGCGCAAAAAATGACTTCACCCTCCAGCACCAGATAAAACTCCTCGGCTTCGTGCATGAGCATTCCGCGCTGATGGGATGAAGGATGATATTCGATCATAAACGGTTCGAGCCGGCGGTCGGTTTTTTTGAATGCCAGCGAGTAATAGTTGATACCGAACCTGGCGCTTTTATTGCGTTCAACTTTTTCCCCCCGTAAAATATTTCCGCTGACGTATGCCGTGGCGCGGTCTTCCTCGGAAAACAGTTCGCTCATTGAAATTCCAAGGGCTTCCGAAATTTTTGCCAATACGCCTACCGAAGCATTGATGCGGAAGTTTTCCAGGCGGGAAATGAAACCTTTACTCAAATTACATTTCGCAGCCAGCTGGGCTACCGTCAGGTTCTGCTGTTTTCTGACCCGGCGTATTTTCTGAGCTATATTCAGTAAATCCATAGTTTCCCTGATTCCGCGGCCTGAACAACTTGCCAAGTTCTCCAAGATCCCGGACCGCACAAATGATAGTGTCATCGCCTGCAATATCTTCCGGCGCCGCGGCGATCATGACCGCGGCGGTACCCGCGTTTCTGGCCAGCTGCATATCCGTATTCAACCGGTCTCCCACCATCAGGATTTCGTCCCGCCGCAACCCGTGTCGTTCGATAATCGGCTCGAGCATTTCGCGGGACGGCTTACCCAGGACTTTATCCGGGCGGCGTCCGGTTACGGTCCTGAGGCATTCGGTTACGGCGCCGCAATCAACCAGCACTACCGGGGCGTCGGTAGGACATTCAAGGTCCGGATGCGAAGTGAACCAGGGTTTGCCCCGCCTGATCCAGTAGGCGGCTTTGCATAGCTGCCGGTATTCCAGTTCGGTATTAAATCCGGCTATCACCGCGTCCGGTTCTCCAAATGTAATGACAAATCCGGCGTTTTCAAGTTCATTTCTGAAACTGTCGGTACCAAACACGAATATTTTCCTGATCCCCGGGTGTTGCGTTCCGAGATAACTGATCACCGAATGAGTTGAAGTCCGAATTTGCTCTTCCGTTATATCTATTCCCATTTTATGCAGTTTGGCGATGTAATCAGCGGTACTGACCGACGAATTGTTGGTTAAAAAAGTATAACCAATATCGGCCGCAGCAAGCTGCCGGAGAAAAGGAATCGTAGTGGAAAACAGTTTGCTGCCGGAGTAAACCGTTCCGTCCAGGTCCAGAACCACATGCCGGATCGATTTCAGTTTTTCGGTTGTGATGGCGTAAGCTGGATTCATTTTCCGTCAAAGCAGTTTCTAAATGATGGCGGCTGCTTTTAATTTACCGTCCTGGTAAAAATTACGTTAATATCCGTACCGGCAAAATTTCTGATCAGGTATTCGCCGCGTTTAACCGGCAGTTTAACCGGAGTCGAATAAATTCCGGCCAGCAGCCTTCCGATTATCGCCACCGGCACCGGACGGTCCGACTTGACCGGACAACACGGTCGGTCCGGCTGATCCGGCAGCGCCGCGGCGGTAACGGTACGGCGCGGATCGTTGATCTCATTACAGGCGTATTCCGCGCCTTTTGCACAGCGGTTGCCGGATATTTCGAGATTATTTTTTTCCCCGCTGATCCGCAGCCTGCAACCGGCCGGGCAGCCGATACATATTCTTTGTTCATTGATCATTTTGAACTCCTTAACCGGCCAGCAGGGAAAATTCCAGCACGCCGGAGCCGTGAGATTCTTTCAAAACCGCCTGCGGCAGTTCGATTTTCAGCATCTCCGCCGGTTTTACGTATTTCAGCGGGCGTGAATATATCAGCCGTCCGTCCTGATGAATGTTGATTCTTGCCCGCTCCATCACTCCGGCCGAACGCATATAGAACGTATTATCGGAGGCCGGATCGGCTCCGCCCGGGATCACGTAGCGGACGGCGGCGCCGGGCAGCGTTTTGATTTCCCCGCGCTTCACCTTTCCGCCGAGATATTCGATAACGTGTTTCCCCGCAGTTTCCGCTTCGGCGGAGACATAATCCGCCAGGTCATGAATGTGCAGCACGTTGCCGCAGGCGAAAATACCGTCAATTCCGGTCATCAGCCGCGAGTCCACCACCGGCCCGCCGGTGACCGGATTCAATGCCACTCCGGCTTTTTTCGACAGTTCGTTTTCCGGTATCAGTCCGACCGACATCAGTACCGTATCACAACTGAGGCTGAACGCCCGGTTCAATACCGGGCGGCCGTTTTCGAGCGGCGCAATATCCACCGATTCCACCCGGTGGCGGCCGTTGATTCTCATCGTCCGGCACGACAGATGCAGCGGAATGTCGAAGTCTTCCAGGCATTGCGCGATATTGCGCGGCAGACCCGCCGGATACGGCATGATTTCCACCACGCCTTTGACCTTTACTCCGGCCCAGCTGAGCCGCCGGGCCATAATCAGTCCGACATCGCCGGAACCGATAATCACCGCTTCTTTTCCCGGTACATAGCCGTTGATGTTCATCAGCCGCTGAACCGCTCCGGCGGTAAATACCCCGGCCGGCCGGTGACCGCTGATCGCCAGGTTGCCGCGGCTGCGTTCCCGCGAGCCCATGGCAAGGATGACGGATTTCGCGAAAAATTCCATAACCCCGTACTCGGGAGAACAACATAAGATCTTTTTGAGTTTATATTTGCCGTTACCCGGTTCCGAAACGGAAAGTTCCAGTACGGTCGTGTCGGTAAAAATCCTACAGCCCGCCTCGGTGGCGCGTTCCGCCGCTTTTTCGGCATATTCCGGCCCGGTCAGTTCTTCTCTGAAGTAACGCAGCCCGAACCCGTTGTGAATACACTGGTTCAGAATCCCGCCGGCACAGGAATCCCGTTCGATCACCGCCGTGGTCAACCCGGCTGCCGCCGTGATCCGGCCGGCGGACAGTCCGGCGGCTCCGCCGCCGATAATCACTACCTCAATAATATCAAAGCTGCCGTCTGACATCTTATGCCTCCGCTCCGGCGTACTTCCGGCGGTTCGGCCGGTACGGAGCTTTCAGACGGCCAAGCAGCAGGCGGCTGCCGCCGCCGCGTTTGGTGATCTCATTGACCGGTATTCCGGTTTCGCGATGAATGATTTCAATGATTTTGCCGGAACAGAATCCTCCCTGGCAGCGTCCCATTCCCGCCCGGGTATAGAACTTCACTCCGTCGAGGGTGACGTGCCCGTGCCGGACCGCGGCCACGATTTCGGCTTCCGAGATATTTTCACACCGGCAGATGATGTTGCCGTAAGCCGGATTGTCCGCGATGAGTTCGGCCAGTCGGGAATTGCCGACCTGTCGAACCCGCTCCGTTTCGGGAAGCGCCTCCCGGTAGTCGCTTTTTTCCACCATCGGCAGTCCTTGGCGTTCGAGGAGGTTTTTCACATATTCCCCGATCGCCGGCGAAGCGGTGAGTCCGGGCGACTGGATGCCCGCCACCTGAATGAGATGCGGGGAAAGTTCAGATGCGGCGATGAAAAAGTCACCACCCGGCAGGGTCGGCCGCAAACCGCTGAACGAAGTAATAATGTCCCTGGCGTCAATACCCGAAACCATCCGACCGGCGAGTTTTAGAATGCGGTGCAGATTCTCGTCGGAGGTGGATTCGTCTGCCTTGTTTTCAACCACTTCCGCAGTGGGACCGATCATCGTCGTTCCCTCGACCGTGGGAATAACCAGCGTTCCCTTGGAATCAGGCCCGGGTACCGGAAAAATAACCTGTTCAGGCCGGGCCGGCGAGTCCCGGTCCAGGAGGTACTCTTCACCCTTGCGGGGTATGATGGTAAATTTTTCGCCGTTAAACAGCGCCGAAATATTATCCGCATCCAATCCGGCGGCATTGACTACGTAACGGGCGGTAAAACTGCTTCCGTCAGTCGCTCCCACCCGCCAGGCTTCACCGTCAAACGCCGCTGCGGATACTTCGAACTCCGTTGCTGTTCGGGTCCCGTTAAGAACCGCGGATTCAATCAGCGCGAAAACATAAGCATACGGTTCAATTACGCCGCCGTTCGGAGCGAATAACCCGCCAACCGCCTCCGGCCTGAGCAACGGTTCCAACTGCAGCAGGCGGCGGCGGTC
>JAQULZ010000053.1 GCA_028718375.1 Victivallaceae bacterium
GCTTTAATACTGCCATTTTATGTTTCAACGGATTCATATTAGGTTCCCTTGTTTTGTGATTATTTCAAAGTAACCTGAATCCGTTTCCTTTCAAATTTTTAGTTTCCTATGGGATGGCTGTGATTTTTTTTGACTTTTGTCGGTGTCGTCATTAAAGAACAGCAAGGCGGTTAATGCCGCCAGGTTTTTTATGACGTTTGCCGCTTGCCGGCGCTTTTATCCGGTATTATAGTATATTCCAAAAATAGGGTATACTGATGATCGCGTTGATAGATTATAACATGGGCAATCTGCTGAGTGTTTCCAAGGCGCTTGAAGCGGTGGGCGGCAAGCTCCGGCTGGTGGACAGGGCCGGCGAACTGGATAGATTCGGGGCGGTGGTTCTGCCCGGCGTCGGGCATTTCGGGGACGGTATGGAGAATCTGCGCTCCCGCGGTTTCGAGGCGCCGCTGCGCCGGGCTGCGGCAGAGGGGAAACCCGTGCTGGGCATTTGTCTCGGTATGCAGATGCTGCTGGAAGCAAGTGAAGAAGCTCCGGGCATTGCCGGGCTGGGCATATTCGGGGGCAAAGTCCTGCGTTTTCCGCGCACCGGGGAAAAAGTTCCGCACATGGGCTGGAACAGCGTCAAAATCCGCCACAGTCATCCGATTATGCAGGGGGTGCCGGACGGGAGTTATTTTTATTTCGTGCATTCCTATTATGTCGCGGTAAATGATCCGGCGCTGACGGTCGGCAGTTGCGATTATATTACCGGGTTTACCGCTGTGGTCGGGTGCGGCAGCGTTTGCGGCACCCAGTTTCACCCCGAAAAAAGTCAGAAATACGGTTTGGCGATCCTGGAAAATTTCGTCCGCAGTTGCCGGGAGCGGACATGACGCCGTCCGCCGGAGAAGATAAAAGCGTTTTACTGGCGGAAATAAACCGGATTCTGTTTTCCGGATACGGCATTTGTTCCTGTCCGCTGAATTATGGAACGCCGTTTCAACTGTTGGTGGCGACCGAACTTTCGGCGCAATGCACTGACCTCCGGGTCAATCAGGTGACGCGCGAGCTGTTCAAATATTACCCGGACGCTTCCAGCCTTGCCGCGGCTTCCCGCGATCGCCTGGAAGCGCTGATCCGCCCTGCCGGTCTCTTCCGCAGCAAGGCCGAAAACCTGATTCGTGCCGCTCAAAGCCTGATAACGGATTTCGGCGGTGAAGTTCCCCGTACCATGGACAAACTGATCCGGCTGGCCGGAATCGGGCGGAAAAGCGCCAACGTGATTCTGGGCAACGCCTTCGGCATTCCCGGTTTCCCGGTCGATACCCATGTGAAACGCATCCTCAATCGGGTGGGACTATGTGCTTCGGACGATCCGGAAAAAATCGAAGCCGAAGTAAACGCGTTTATTCCGGATAAACACTGGACTAATCTGTCTCATCTGCTTATATTACACGGCAGGGAAACCTGTACGGCCCGCAAGCCGGACTGCGGATCGTGTGTGATCAATCACTTATGTAAGTATTACCGCCACTTATGTAAGTATTACCGCAGGATGGAATAAATGAAACGGCTGACGAAAAAATTCCGGGAGGTTAAAAAATTACCCGATTTTCTCTATTTCCTTCTGATGCTGCTGGCCAAATGCCTGGTGCGTTGCCTGTACCGGGTGAAAGTCGAAGACCCGCGCGGCTATATTCAGGCGAAAGAAAATTTCATTGTGGTGATCTGGCATAACCGGCTGCTGTTCATGCCCGCGTTGTTTCCGCGTTCCGCCCGGAAACGCACCCAGGCCGTAATCAGTCCGTCCCGCGACGGCCAGTATATCGCCGATTTCGTCCGCCAGTTCGGCTTGCGCACCATCCGCGGCTCGTCCTGTAAACAGGGCAGCAGCGCCCAGCGCGAAGCGGTCAGGGCAATCAACGCGGGTTGGCACGTGTGTTTTACTCCGGACGGTCCGCGCGGGCCAAAATATCGTCTGCAGCGCGGCCCGGTGCATCTGGCCTCCGTGACCGGGCAGCCGATCATGCCGCTGATGATCAACGCTTCGCGTTATTGGCAGGTGAAAAGCTGGGATAATTTCCAGATTCCGAAACCGTTTTCCCGGCTGACCCTGGTACTGGGCGAACCGGTGGAAATTCCTTCCGGGATTTCCATTAAGGAGGAACTCGAAGTCTGGTGTAAAAGAGTGGAAGACAAATTAATGGAACTTACGCAGGATTGAAGGCAAATATGAAAATCATTCCGGGCAGGCTGGACGGCATCCTGATTATTGAACCAAAGGTATTTGAAGATTCCCGCGGCTTTTTCTATGAGAGCTATAATTGCAAAGTGCTGTCGGAATATGGCATCGAGCTGAATTTCGTCCAGGACAATCATTCGCGCTCGGTGAGGAATACTTTGCGCGGACTGCATTATCAGATCAATCCCGGTCAGGATAAACTCGTCCGGGTTACCTGCGGCGAAGTCTGGGACGTGGTCGTGGATATCCGGCAGAAATCCCCGACCTTCGGACAATGGGAAAGTTTCCGGCTGTCGGCGGCGAATAAGAAACAACTGTTCGTGCCGAAAGGTTTTGCGCATGGGTTCTGCGTGCTGAGCGACTGGGCGGAATTTCAGTACAAATGCAGTGCATACTGGTCGCCGGCGGATGAACGCGGGATAATCTGGAATGACCCCGACCTCGGGATCGACTGGCCGGTGGCCGAGCCGGTATTATCCGCCAAAGACCGGGTCAATCCGCCGTTCAGGGCGATGATACCATACTTTTAAGGACTGGGCGGAAATGAATCGGTTAACCATTATCGGCAACGGAATGCTCGGCAGGGAATTGGCCGCTGCGGCTGCGGCCGGGCAGGACGTTACGGTTTACGACCTGCCGGACTTCGATATAACCGACCGGCGGCAGTTGCGGCAGGCGGTAGAAGCGGCGGACTGTATCGTCAACTGCGCCGCTTATACCAATGTGGACCAGGCTGAGAGGGAACGGGAACTTTGCGCGGCGGTTAATGCCGCCGCACCGGGGATGCTCGGCGAACTCGCGGCCGCGACGGGTAAATACGTTATTCACATCAGCACCGATTTCGTATTCGGGGATCTGACGGACGCGCCGCAGCGGGAAACCGATCCGCCTCATCCGCTCAGCGTTTACGGCGCGACCAAACTGGAGGGGGAACGCCGGCTGCTGGCTTCCGGCTGCAACTGCGGCATTATCCGGGTGGAGTGGAGTTACGGCGCTTACGGCGGCAATTTCATCAGCAAAATTCTCGGTCTGGCGAAAAAACTGCCGGAACTCAAAGTCGTCGCCGACCAGACCGGGTCACCCACCTGGACCGGCGATATGGCGCGCGCGATTCTGGATTTCCTGGGAACGCGTCCGGCGGGCGTTTATCATTTCGCGGCGGCGGGTTACGCAACCCGGTTTGAGGTTGCCGCGGCGATCATCCGGCATTTCGGACTGAAAACCCGGCTGATTTCCTGCAGCAGCAGTGAATTTCCGGCGCCCGCGGCGCGGCCGCATAACTCGAAATTCGACTGTACCGCGATCGATAAGATACTGAGTTTCCGGCGTCCCGCCTGGCAGGACGCGCTGGAACGATTCCTTGACCGAATCTCATAATTTCCCGAGGACACTTATGCCCGAACTGCCCGAAGTTGAAACCATCACCGCCGCCCTGAGGCCGCATTTGACCGGACGCCGGTTTACCCGCATCGAGACCCATATCGCCAGTGTGCGCTATCCGCTGGCGCCGCTGAACGATGCTGCCTTATTAGGCTACGAAATAATTTCGGTTCGGCGGCGGGCACGGTATATTATCATCGAACTTGATAACCGGCGCACCTTTATCATTCACCTGGGAATGTCCGGTTCTCTGCGGGTAGTACCGGCTCCAAGTGAACGCCGGAAACATGAACATGTCGTCTGGCATCTGGACGACGGCATGACGCTGCGGTTCGACTGCCCGCGCCGCTTCGGCTTCGTCAAGACGGCGGTTCTGGCGGCGGCGGGCGCGAAACCCGCGGAACTGAACGGTCTGGGACTTGAACCCCTCTCGCCGGAATTCAACGCTGATTGGCTGTACCGGGTGAGCCGCGGTCGCCGCGGGCCGATAAAATCACTGATCATGAACAACGCCCTGGTAGTCGGAGTCGGCAATATTTACGCTGCCGAGGCGCTGTTCAAAAGCCGGATCAATCCCTTTCGCGCGGCCATGAATCTGACCCGGAAGCAATGCGCGGCGCTGGTTGCGGCGGTCAGGGAAATATTGACCGATTCCATCCGGATCGGCGGCACGACGATCGCGACTTACAAAAGCCTTGACGGCTCCGAGGGAAAATTTGTCCAGTATCTGCAAATCTACGGCAAAGACGGACAAAACTGTCCGGTCTGCGGCACCTCGATACAGCGAAAACGGCTGGCCGGGCGCAATACCTGCTATTGCCCCAAATGCCAAAAATGAATCCGCTTGTTTTTGCCCTCCTCCCGCATCAATATTCCTTTAAAAACGGGGGAAAACTGCTTTGCTGCAGGAGAAGACGCATTTTACGGGGGGTACAATCATATTTCCAGAGAAAGGTCCGGTAAAAATAACCGAGGTTGCCGAAATTGCATTTTAACGCCACGTCACTGATTGGAATATCGGTGGTCGCCAGCAGTTCAACGGCTTTTTTCAGACGGCAATCCAGAATATATTGCCGCCAGGTAAAACCGGTGGTTTGTTTCACCAGGGCGGCGAACGCGGAACGGCAGACGCCGGCTTTCCGGGCGGCTTGAGCCAAAGTCATTTCCAGTGTCGGATCCGCTGTCGCCTGTCGGCACAATTTTACGATGCCGGAACGTTTTTTATCTTCTTCCGGACTGAGGTCGGAAGCCACAGTACTCCTCAAAAACGCGATCAGCAGTTGAGCCAGCAAAGCATTGACCAGTTCATTCTGCAGCAGACCGGGGGTGGATATGGTCCGGTGAAGCCGGGTGATTGCGTCTACGTTGAACTCGAGGTAATCCGGCGCGTCGCCGGAAAAATAAGCGCCCTGCCGGCGGTGGTTTTCGAGCTGTTCCTGAAGCCGCAGGTAGCCCGCCTGGGCGAGATGGTTTTTGTCGAAGCAGACCAGAATGAATTCCGCCAGCGCCTCCGGTCTGAATTCCACCCAGTGCCGGCAGCCGCTGAACAGCATGAATGCCCGGCCGCGCTTAAAGCCGCAGCTCCGGCCTTCAACATGCTGAACCCCATGTTCATTGAGACAGACAAAGAACTCGTGCAGGTCATGCCGGTGAGGCTGCATCACATAGGAAGTTTTGCCGTATCTGCTCCAGAGCATCTTTATACTATAGTGTAGTTTTTATATTGTTTTGTGTAAGAAATAACTAATTGATACTAATATAATAGTAGATAAAATCCAACGCAACCGGAAAAAGGATAAACTGCGATGCAAAACAATAATTTTGATTGGGACCGGCAGGCGGAGATTTGGGAAAAATGGTGGCGCCGGGAACTGAGACGGCCGCTCTTTCAAATCACCGTCCCTGCCGTTGACGAGATGAAACCGCCGGTTGCGGTTCATCACTTTCTGCCGATGTATGATTTTTCCGTACCGGCGGAGGATATCTTAAAAGAGATAAGAAAAATTAAGGAATCGAAATCCGGCTGCCGCGACGCTTCCTATCCGCACCAGTGGATCAATTTCGGGCCGGGAGTTCTGGCGGCCCTGATTGGCGGGGAAGGGCGCTGCGGGGAAGGTACGGTCTGGTTTGAACCGGGGCGTTTTGAAAAGTGCGATATTTCCGCAATATCGGTTAAACTCGATTATGACAGCAAGTGGTTTCGCCGTCTGGAAGAGTTCTTTATTGCCGCCTCGCGGCAGCTCGGCGGAAGAATTCAAATAGGGCAGACCGATATCGGAGGTACTCTCGACGTATTAAGCAGCCTGCGTCCGGGAGAACAACTGATGTTCGATATGTATGATTCTCCGGATGAAGTGAAAAGGCTCACTTGGGAAATTCATGAGGCATGGTTTGAAATGTTCGATTATTTTAATGCCCTGCGGCCGCGGTCCAATCACGGTTATTCCGCTTGGCTCGGGCTGCTTTCCCGGGAAACCCACTATGTGGTACAGTGTGATTTTTCCTATATGATTTCTCCCGAACAATTTCAGGAATTCGTGCTGCCGGAACTCGCCGCTTCCTGCCGACGGCTGGCGCGTCCTTTTTATCATCTTGACGGCAAGGGACAATTGGGCCATTTGGATCATTTGCTGTCGATACCGGAACTGGTCGGAATTCAGTGGGGGCCGGGAGCCGGTGTTCCGGATTGTTCACACTGGCCCGAAGTCTATGAAAAAATCACTGCCGCCGGGCGATTGGCACATGTAGGTGTAACAGGAACGGTGGAAATAATCGAAAAAGTTTTGACTCAGACTGACCACTCCGAATTAATGCTTTTTGCCGGATATATTCGGAAAGATGAGGAAGCGCGGCTCAATGAAATCTATCGCCGCTATGGGATCGAACCGGTTTAACTGCCGGCCCCCCGGCCAGCACAAAATGCGGCCGGTAATTAATCTATTTTTACCGGTACCTGACAGCGGGATTCCAGTTGGGAACGCAATTTTTCACAAAAAACCCGGTCGGCGAATTCCTTTGAATGCGGCTTTGACTCCAGCCCCAGCCGGGTTAATTTTGAGGCGCCGAGCGGATGGTAGGGCATCAGGTCGATTTCCACCAGATTTTTGAGTTTTGCCGCGACGGCGGCGATGCCTTCCAGATGCGCTTCCCGGGCGTTCAGACCGGGAATTAGCGGACAACGCAGGTAAATTTTTGCCCCGGCAGTGTCGAGTTTATGCAGGTTTTCCAGAATCGGCGCCAATTCCGCTCCGGTATATTCCCGGTGGAGGACCGGGTCGGTTTCCTTCAGGTCGTAAAGAAAAATATCCACGTTTTTCAGGATTTCGGCGAAATGTTCGGACCGGGCAAAACCGCAGGTATCCAAGCAGGTATGCAGGCCGTTTTTTTTAGCCGCCGCCAGCAGGTCTTTAGTGAATTCGAACTGCAGCATCGGCTCTCCGCCGGAAACGGTCATGCCGCCGCCGGAATTGTCGTAAAAGGCCCGGTCTTTCAATACCTCGTCAATTACCTGTGTCACACTCATTTTTTTGCCGATTACTTCAATCGCCTGAGCGTAACATTTTGGCGCGCATATGCCGCACCCGGTGCATTTGCCGCGGTCGAACACATGCTGACCATTTTCCATCCGGTGGCAGTGCTGCGGGCACGCCTGGAAACACCATCCGCACCCGATGCATTTTTCCGGAATAAAGGAAATTTCCGGTTCGGATTTCCAGGATTCCGGGTTATGACACCAGACACAGCGCAGCGGGCAGCCTTTCAGAAACACCGTCGTCCGGATGCCCGGGCCGTCGTGGATGGCAAACTTCTTTAGATCAAAAACCATGCCGGCGAGTTCTTTGTTCATCGCTGATATTCCGTCCTTTGAAGTATTTCCCGCTGCATTTCCGGCGAAAGCCGGGTGAAATAATCAGTGTAACCCCCGATTCTGACTACCAGATCGTGATATTGTTCGGGATGAACCAGAGCAGCTTTTAGGGTTGAATTGTCAACCACGTTGATTTGCGTTTCAAATCCTCCCTGTTTCAGGAAAACGATGATAAGCTGTTTCAGCTTAGCGCTCATTTCCGGTGAATCAAATAATGCCCGGCTGAATTTCATATTAAAAGCCGAACCGCCGATCATTGCCGTATGTTTCCAGGAGGTTACAGAGTTGACGGCGGCCGTCGGCCCGAACTTTTCCCGGCCCTGAGCCGGTCCCGCGCCGTCGGCAAAAGGAAACCCCGCCCGCCTGCCGTCGGGAGTGGTTCCGCAGTCCGCACCCAGTCGCTGGTGCATGATCCAGCAGAACGTTCCCGGTACGAACGGCGAATTGTCGGGACGCATCCGGAATTCGGTACATTGGGAGACGATAAACTCGACGATCCGGGAAACTTCCCGGTCAACAGCTGAATTGTCCTGTCCGTATTTGGGATATTGGACAATTCGTTTCAGTAAAGCCTCGTCAGCCACGAAATCAGTATCCAGGGCGTGCTTCAATTCCCTTAAATTCAGATGGTTCTGCCGGAAAACCTCCTCCCGGATAACAGTCAGGGAATCGATCAGATTGGCCAGCCCGACAAATGAACATTCCACCCAGTTGTAACGGGCGCCGCCATTATCAATGTCCCGGCCGCGCGCCATGCAGTCCCGGGTAAACACGCTTTGCAAAGGTTTGCCGCCGTAAAGCCGGCGGCGTTCCCGCAACTCATTCTGGACGGCCGCCGCTTCGGTTATTTCCCCCTTCAGCCGTTTGCAATACGCGGCAGTGAAAGCTTCATAGGTTTTGAACCGGCCGTTAGCTCCGATGGTGTCCAGCAGGATCTGGCAGAGGTTGAAGTACGGGGAGGCCACCCAGATGTTGCTCGAACCGCAAAGGGTAATTTCGACGCAGGTGGAATTTATGTAATCCCAGCTTTCCGCTGTCGGCACGCCGTAACTCCGCAAGCCTTGCTGAATGACTTCATCATTGAAAAACGCCGGAGTAGTATAACCGGCGGCAATGAGTTCCACAGCCAGCGAACTCAAAGCATCGGGGGTGTTTTTATGCCAGCAGACCCCGACCGTCGGATAAACGAGTCCGGTCCGGCGCAGGGCTTCCAGGCACAGATAAGACAAATCATTGGTGAGATCATTGCCCTCGGCATCGCGGCCGCCGACCATTACCGCATAGGCCAGCCCGGAACGGTCGAAGTCATTGATCAGAAAATAAAGCTCTTCGATCAATTCCAGCGCCCGGTCGGCAGTGATGTTCCCTTTTTTCAAGTCTTGCTGATAAAAAGGATTGAGCCGGATGTCAAGTCGTCCCGGACCAACCAGATACACCTGGTCGCCGATCATTATTCCGAGCATCACAAACCAGATCAACTGAATTGCTTCCCGGAAGGATTCCGGCGGTTTATGAGCGATTTTCCGGCAGAGTTCGTCCGAAGGCGCGGCGTGTTCGATCATTGCCGACAATCCCTCAAGGGCATAAATGAAGGACTGATAAGTCGCGGCGGTTTCGCCTTCGCTCCGGTTTTTCAAGTCCAGGTTTTGGCGGATGAGTCCGTCCAGCCCGAGTTTGAAAACCTCCTCCCACCAGGGTTCGCAGTGTCCGTTCAGCCCGCCATAGTCCGGCAGAGTCCGCAGAAAATCGGCTGCGGCTTTTATTTCCGCTTCCGGGTATTTCACCGGTTTAATACTTCCGGCCAGTAAAAGCCCCGGACGGGATTGGAATTGCAGGGAAACCAGCCGGTCCCGGACCAGCATTCCCCTGCGGAGCCGCCAGGACTCAACTTCGGAAGACTGTTGTAACGAGCGGGCGTCGATTACCGGGTCGTCGCCTTTGCGGGATTTCCTGTTCAACTGTTCGTTCAGGATTTCAGTCCTGAGCAATGCGGTTTGTTCATCACGGTTCATTTCATATCCGGTCCCGGGTTATTTATTTTCGGTATGTCCGATGGCTTTGGATATTTCGGCGGCGCATTGTCTTACGGCTTTCCGGAAGATATTTATATTACCGCGATTGAAACGGCTGCTCAGGCCGGTTATTCCCGTTCCCGCGACCGCGTTGCCGCCGGCGTCGAATACCGGGGCGCCGATGCAGTAAACTCCCATCAGATATTCATTCCGGTCATAGGCCAGCCCGGTTTTCCTGACCGTTTGTAATTCTTTTTTCAATTCCGCCGGAGAGGTAATGGTATTAGGGGTGCATTCTACCAGGCCGGCTTCCGTTATCCGGTTCAATTCGGTTTCGTTCATATAGGCCATAACACATTTGCCGAAAGCATTGGGATGATAATAAACCCGGCTGCCGGCAACCACCTGCAAATAGTAATCATTATCAGGAGTTATCACTTCCAGGGCCAGCATCCGGTTGCCGTCCGGCGCCTGCAATTGGACGGTTTCGCCGGTCGCTTGGCACAGTTTTTCCAGGAATGGGCGCGCCTGGTGACGCAGGTCGAAACGGGAATGCAGTTTCAGTCCCAGGGTATAAAACCTGGTATCGAGCTGATAGCGGCCGCCCGGATAAGTCCGGACATAACCGCGTTCCGTCAGGCGTTTCATTATCCGGAAAACCAGGTTGGTTGACAGCTTGAGCTCGCGAGACATTTCAGTTACGCCGTATTTCTCGTTATGATCAGCCAGGAATTCGACGATGTCCAGCATCCCGTCAACTGCCGGTACCGCATAGTTCTGATCCCGGGTATTTTTCTGTTTAAGCATGGATTGCCCCCGCCGGTTTATATATTAACAGGGTTAATTATAGATATAATATACATCGTCCAGACCATGACTTCCGTACCGCATTCAAGAATTTATCGGATTGTTTTTATCTGGAACGCAAAAGTTTTCCCGCCGTGCGCGTTCGAGCATTGCCATTGGATTTACTAAGGGCATATTGCTATCCTCGGATTGATGTTATTTAAGGGACTCGGACAAAATTTTCCGGGCGTCTTCCTCGGTCGCCGCCACCGGATTGAGTTCGGTAATACCTTTCATGTAAGTGAAAGTGTCCCGGGCCAGGGAAGCAATGACGGCCGGGTTCTCCCGGAATTTATCCCGGAGCAGATTGCGGAACTCGAACCGGTCGAAAAAGTTTTCGAACGCGGCTACGACGTCATTGTTTCCGGGGTCGATGGCATTGGCAATGAACCGGTGTTTTTCCGCCAGCGCCCGGGAATTGAATTTCAGGGCCTCGCGATAGATGCTGTAAAGCGCGTCGCCGTGCGGAATATCGCTGAAATGGGCACTGATTATCTGGGCTATCACGTGCGGCAAAGTTACCACCCCGTTACAGATGGCGATCCCGGCGCAGGTATCCGCCAGCGCCATGCCGGTGCGGGCTTCCAGGTCCTTGCCGGCCCGGTAACATCTTTCCAGGTAACGTCCGACCAGTTTCAGGGCTTTTTCGGCGAAAAGGTCGCTCAGTTCCGAAGCCGCCGTCGAAGTATAAGCTTCTACGGCGTGACAAAAAGCATCAAAACCGGTGTTGATTGTCAATTGCGGCGGCGCGGAAAGCATCAGTTCCGGATCGACGATCGCCCGTCGCGGCAGAATGTGCGGCGACCCCACGCCCGGTTTCTGCCGGGTTTCAGGATTGCTGATTACCGCGAAACAAGTGCATTGACTGCCGGTGCCGGAAGTTGTGGATATCGCGGCAATCGGAAGCGTGGCGGCGGTAATCTCCTTTTCCCCCATCGCATAAGGCCAGATCGAACCGGCGTGAGTAACGGCCACCGCGATGCCTTTCGCCGTATCCATCGATGAACCGCCGCCCAGGCCGATAACAAAATCACAGCCTTTATCAACGGCAATTTTCGCTCCGGCATCAATAACTTCGACCGTGGGATTCGGAATTACGCCGGAGTAAATCGCACTTTCAATCCCGGCAGCGCTCAGGATTTCAGCCAGTTCGGCAGGCAGACCGGTGCTTACGCTCCAGTCGTCACAGACGATCAATCCTCTTTTACCTAAATCCGCAACCAAAGTCCCGGTTTCCTTAAATTTCCCGATGCCGAAGCTGATCCGGTTCGGCATGATAAATTCGAACGCTTTCATCCTTGACCACCTTGTTTATATATATAATGCTTTTTTATATATAATATACATTAAATACGGATAATCAATCATCATGAGAAAAATATCCGGTTTTTTTTCGGACCGCCTTGACGCCCTGATAATTTGAGCCGGAATATTTTTTGTTTTGAAGGTTGTTACTTTCAGCGGTTGCAGAAATCTGATTCCGGTAATATGGTACTGCTTAATTAATAATGGAGATTGAACCGTGCAGCCGATCAAGCAAATTCAGGTATCCCTCGGTGACCGCTCTTATGAGATTATGCTTAAAGCGGGACTCCTGCAAAGCCTGAACAACATTCTGAATGCGTTCTGCTCAAACCGGGCCGCGCTGGTGGTCACGGACAGTAATGTCGAGCCGTTATACGGCGAGGCCATCGACCGGATCGAGCATTGCAATTATTCAAAATTCGTATTTCCCGCGGGGGAAAAATATAAGACTGTCGAAACGGTTGCCGCTATCTGCCGCAAGGCCGTGGCTGCGGGACTGGACCGTAAATCCCTGATCCTGGCCTTGGGCGGCGGGGTATGCGGGGATATGGCCGGTTTTGCGGCGGCGGTTTATATGCGCGGCATCGATTTTATCCAACTGCCGACTACTTTGCTGGCCATGGTCGATTCCAGCGTCGGCGGCAAAACCGGCGTCGATCTGCCGGAGGGGAAAAATCTGGTCGGCGCGTTCTGGCAGCCGCGCCTGGTGATCATCGATCCCGAAACCCTGAAAACGTTACCGGTTGAAGAGCTCCGGAACGGTTTGGCGGAAGTCATTAAATACGGCATGATCCGGGATTGGAAATTTTTCCGCCGGCTCGAAAAAAATAGTACGGGACTGAAGCAACTGGACTTGGATTTCTATACCCGGATCATTGCGCGCTGCTGTGAGATCAAAGCCGAGATAGTTTCCCGGGATGAACGCGAAGGCGGTCTGCGGGCGATTCTGAACTACGGTCATACGTTCGGCCATGCGGTGGAATCGCTTTCGAATTTCAGTATTGCGCACGGCGCCGCGGTGGCAATGGGGATGGCGGCGGCGGCTGAACTCGCCGTCCTGCTCCGGAAAATCCCCGGCAATTACGCCGAACGGCAGAACTCCCTGCTGCGAACATTGGGACTGCCGGTGCGGATTCCGCCGGGCTTGGAGCCGGAAAAGATTTACGCGGCCATGCTTCATGACAAGAAGGCGGTGGGAGCAAAAGTAAAATTGGTCCTGCCGGTCGCCGAAGGCGCAGTTGCAATAATTGACGACCTCGATTCAAAACTGATTATCCGAGCCGTAAGGAATTGCTGTGACTGACCGGGAAGCCTATATCGTTTTAAATATGATTTCCGGGGTGGGAACCAGCCGCCTCAAAGCGTTGGTCGAGAATTTCGGCGAACCGCACAAAATTTTCCGTCAAACAGTCGAAAATCTGGGGCGGATAAAGGGCATCAGCGAGCCCCTGGCTCATAAAATAATTTCCTGGGAACAGGATATCGATCTTCGGGCAGAATTGGAATTTACCCGATTGGGCGGAGCCCGAATCATTACCCTGGCGGACGCTGAATATCCTGAAATATTGCACGGCATTTACGATCCGCCGCTGTGTTTGTATGTCCGCGGCGAACTTCCGGATTTCAGTCATAATTCACTGGCGGTTGTCGGGTCGCGGCGGGCGACCATTTACGGCCGCAAAATGGCGAAACATATCGCCGTCGCCGCGGTGCTGGCCGGCTGGAAAGTGATTTCCGGCCTGGCGTTCGGGATCGATGCCGTCGCGCATCAGGCGGCGGTCGAAGCCGGAGGTGTCACGGTAGCGGTTTTGGGCGGCGGCCTGGCCCGGATTCATCCCCAGGAACACGTGCCTTTGGCCCGCAGCATCATCGACGGCGGCGGCGCTTTGATAAGTGAGTTCCCGATGAAATTCCCGGTCAACCGGCAATCCTTTCCGCGCCGCAACCGGATCGTTTCCGGATTGAGCCGGGCGGTGCTGGTGGTGGAAGCCGGACTGCAGAGCGGGGCGCTGATTACCGCCGATCTGGCGATGGAACAGGGCAAGGATGTTTTCGCGGTTCCCGGCCACGTTGACAACCCCCAGGCCAAAGGCTGTCATAAGCTCATCAAACAGGGTGCCAAACTGACGGAAGATTTCAGCGACATTCTGGAAGATTACGATTTCCTGCCCGGTTTCGCGCGTCCGCAGGAAGTCAAAGAAAAGACCGGCGACGAGGACCGGGAAGACTATGCGGCGGAGCTTCCCGCCAACCTGAGCGAAGCTGAATACCGGATTCTGCAATTGCTGCAGGATGAGGCGAAATCGTTCGATTACCTGGCGGATTATACCAAAATCCCGGTCGCGACCTTAAATGGCCTGCTGACCAAAATGGCGATAAAAATGCTGCTGGTCCAGCATCCCGGCAAAATCTATTCACTGCGCGGCTGAAACAGTTTCGTTTTATACCAATGGGCGATCAGTCATAGATAGTCGATACTCCTATGAGAAGGTATTGCAAATTGGTATGAGAACCAGTTAATGATGTCTTTTTTTTCGGGAGAATGCTTTCAGAAATCAAAAACATGGTGTACTACTGCTGTTGTATGATATCGTTCAGTATAGTGTGGCAACGTATCAAAAAACAGCAAATCACGGTGTTAGCAAATTCTGGCAAATAAAATTCGAGTTTTGAGCAGCAAGCTTTTGCCTCATTAACTATTTTTATAAAAATAACTTGCTTTTTCAAAAATTTTATGATAGTTTACATTCCCATCTTGAATGACGTATTTCAATACCCGGTAATTCAACCTGTTTGCTGTTTTTTTACGTTGAAAAAAATAATATCGCGGATCAGTATTACTCAATAAAAAATTTTTAACCGGCTGAAGGAACTATGACCAAACACATTTTTGTCACCGGCGGAGTAGTATCATCATTAGGAAAAGGCATTACCGCCGCTTCTCTGGCAATGCTGCTGAAACACCGCGGCTACCGGGTCGCCATGCAGAAAATGGATCCCTATATCAATGTCGATCCCGGCACCATGTCTCCTTATCAGCACGGGGAAGTTTATGTGACCGATGACGGCGCCGAAACCGATCTTGACCTCGGACATTATGAGCGCTTTGCGGGAATCAGCTGTTCCCAGGCGAGTAATTACACTACCGGCCGGATTTACAGCAACGTCATCAACCGGGAACGGGAAGGCGGCTACCTGGGCGGAACCGTTCAGGTCATCCCCCACATCACCGACGAGATCAAAAAAGCGGTTGCGTCGCTGGATTCTCCCGACAACGACATCACCATTACCGAAATCGGCGGGACGGCCGGCGATATTGAGTCTCTGCCTTTTTTGGAAGCGATCCGCCAGTTTTATCATGAATCGGGCCCGCATAATTCCCTGTTTATCCATCTGACGCTGGTTCCCTACATCCGGGCCGCCCGGGAAATAAAAACCAAACCTTCCCAGCAGTCAGTAGGCATTTTGCGCAATATCGGCATTATCCCCGATATTCTTATCTGCCGTACCGAGAAGCCGATGCAGGATGAACATATCTCGAAGCTGGCTTTGTTCTGCAATGTCAGTAAAGAGCTGGTCATTGAAGAGCGCGATGTGAAAAATTCCATTTACGAGGTGCCGATCGAACTGGCGAAGCAGGAGCTTGACCTGAAAATTCTCCGGCGACTGGAGCTCGAGCCGTGCGAACTCAATATCACGAATTGGAAAAATATGGTCGACCGCATCATCAACCATGAAAAATCCCGGGTCACTATTGCCGTAGTCGGCAAGTATATCAGTCTGCGCGACGCCTATAAAAGTATTTACGAAGCCCTGGATCATGCCGGAATCCATAACAGCGTCAAAATAGATATTCTCATGGTGGAAGCCGAAGAACTTGACGCCGCGGAAGATTTTGAACTGATCGGCAAAGCCGACGGGATTCTGGTGCCGGGCGGTTTCGGCGACCGGGGTATTCCCGGCAAGCTCAAGGCCATCAAATACGCCCGTGAAAACCGGATTCCGTTTTTAGGCATCTGTCTGGGGATGCAGTGCGCGGTAATCGAATTCGCCCGCAATGTCCTCGGCCATCAGGCCGCCAACAGCACCGAGTTCGATAAAAATTCCCCGTTTCCGGTAATTGACCTGATGCTCGCTCAAAAAAGCATCACCGCCAAAGGCGGTACGATGCGGCTGGGAGCTTATCCCTGCGAATTGCCCCCCGGCACCAATGCCGCCAGAGCCTATGATGCTTCCGTTATTTCCGAAAGACATCGGCACCGTTATGAATTCAACAACGCTTACCGGAACGAGGTGGAGGCGAAGGGGTTGAAAATCGTCGGGACTTCCCCGGACGGCGAGCTGGTCGAAATAGTCGAACTCACCGGTCATCCCTGGTTTGTCGCCTGCCAGTTTCATCCGGAGTTCAAGTCCCGCCCCCTGGAACCGCACCCGCTCTTCAAGGATTTTGTGGCCGCGGCGCTGAAGCTGCACCGTCAGCGGTAGCTGGTCATGGCGCCGTTATCTGACTGAAATTATACGGCGGCCAGGGACCGGAACAGTCAAACGCGAAACCTTGACCGTGGTATTCGGTTTTCAGCATTTCAATACAGGTGAGAAATTCCTGCAGATTGTTCTGGCCGACCAGCGCCGCCAGCTCCAGCAGGGGTTCTTCGTCGGGTACGGCGGGATTTTTGGAAGACGGTTTGAATTTAAGCTGGATGTCGAGCGCTCTGAATACCTCCGTAAATAATTTCCGCACCGCCGTCATACTTTCGTCAGCCGTTTCTTCGATCAGTTGCTCCCGCTTCCGTTTAAGCAAGTAACCTTTGCCGGCAGAAGCCGAAGCGATTTGCTGGTCGAGCTCCGTCACCGCCGGATTGTTTTCCGCGGTATAGCGTTGCAAAACATTCCGGTCGCAGCAGATTTTTACGCTCCATTCTTCACAGCCTTCAAGCGTCTGGAGTTTTTCCCGCAGTTCTTTTTTATATTGGGCGAGAAATGCCTGAACCTTGTGCTCACCGGAAAAAACCGTCCCGACTTCAGACGGAATTACGGCGGTATCCTGCATAACGCCCTCAATCACCTGTTCATGCCGCTCCGCCTGGCGTTTCAGCCAGACCGGATCGGCGATATGGCGCTCCAATTGTTCCCGGCCGAATTCAGCGGCCGGCACCTTAGCGACCGTCGCGTAAAGTTCGGCGTTCCGGATACAATAAAGCCCCTGCTCGGTTTCCGCCCGCGACGGCAGTGCCGGCGGCTTTCCCGCTATGCAATATAGATAAATATAACTGTCTTCAACCATCGTTGTTAGTTTCCGTTTCCCTCCGGATGGTATTAAATTTTGCCTCAGGACTACAGTCTTACCACGAAGGAATGATTACTGACTGCTTTCCGGAAGGGCGAATAATACTCGGGTTTCGCCGGGATGAAATCGGCGGCGGCGCAATAATCCATCACCGTTTTAAAGGTTTGGTCGGGGGTATCAAAACCGGAAAGATCCGGCGCTGTTGGCGGCCATTGGCCGGGGCGGACGTCAAATATATGGTCAGTTCCGCTCCGGGGAAAACCTTCAAAATCGACGGGTACGGCTTCCAGAGTATAAAAACTGTAACCCGGCAACGGCCCGAGCAGCCGGAATTTAAGTTCCCGGCCGAACTCCCGCTCTGTCACTTCAACCTGCTCCTCAAAATATTTCCGCCGGTTCTTGTCGAGCAGGAAGGAAGTATTGAAAACAATCCGGTCATTGAGCGGTTCATGGACCCGGATTTCCTGTCCGGCCCGCATCAGCCGGTCGTTGATTTGCTGCACGCAGCGCTTTTTTTTCCGCTCCAATACCTGTTTCATCAACTTGACGGCCCGATGCTGGTCCCGCTCGGTAATCAAACCCGACCGGTGCAGCAGTTCCCGCCGGAAGGCCAGGAGCTCATCCGTCTCACCAATTTGTTTCAGTACCGCCCGGAAATCATTCCACACCGCCAGGAGGCTGACTTCCAGTTTATCCGCGGTTTTTTCCAGAACCTCCTGAAACACCCGGTTGCCCCGCTCCAGAATAGCGGTTACCTCGCGGTTGCTGCCGACTATCGTGCCCGGTTTCATCGGAATAACCGTATAACCTTCCGCCATGATTTCCTCCAGCACCTGCTGATGATACGATTGCCGGCGCATCCGGAATTCGGCGGAAGCGTTTTCGTACTCGGAAACTTCCGAAGCGGCGACGATTGCGGTGAATTTGCCGGATTTGACTACTTCAAACTGTCCCGGCCGACCGGTAAGCGGCTGCACTCCGGCGGGAATAACGCCGAAGACATACTTCCCCTGGACTTTGGTCATGCTTTTCTCCTTCACCGGCAGAAAACACCCTGCCGGACCCCATTAAAACCAGCGCTCAGGAACTTGTTCTGAATAATTTTTCCTGATGATGCCGAAAGCGAAATACAAAAATACCGCCTTCATCATCTTCCCCTTTAGATTATTTTAAGTTTAATTCAAGGAAAAGTCAATCCCGATATTAATTAATATTGAAAAAATCTTTCGAGTTTGTGATGTGGACGGCAGTCTCAAAAGCAGGTGAGGGGGGGGGAAGACAAGTCCCCTTTTTGAAAAAAGCGGTCTTTTCTTCCCCGCACCCCAACTTTTTCCACAAAAACTTTTAAGTTATTTAACAGCCTGCAGTGCAGGCTGTTAAATGATTTCAAAAAAGTTTGAAAGACAGGAAATGGGGTCCGGGGAAAAACCTTGAAATCTTTTCTCAAAGATTTCGGGGTTGTTCCCCGGCACTTATGACGGATTTTACTTGGCTAAATTCGTAGTATCTCCCTTATAGTAAAACAGTAAAGTGTAAAATATTTTTAAATTTTACTGTCTACACTAATTTCACCTTTAAAAGTTCCAGGATTTTCTTTTGTTCTT
>JAQULZ010000054.1 GCA_028718375.1 Victivallaceae bacterium
AAAAGAAAATCCTGGAACTTTTAAAGGTGAAATTAGTGTAGACAGTAAAATTTAAAAATATTTTACACTTTACTGTTTTACTATAAGGGAGATACTACGAATTTAGCCAAGTAAAATCCGTTACAAGTCAAGTCAAAAAAGCCGCATAACGGAGCTGCGCTCCGGCCCTTCGGGCCCTTATAGGCTTTTTAACTTGACTCGACGCCGCGGAAAAACTTTACCGCGATTGAAAAAGCGATACTCATACTCGGGACTGCATTGGCGACATTAACGGTTGGCGTTCCATTACAGATTTTTAACTATAATCAGGGCTGTTTGCGTTCGGCTTTGAAGATGATGATCTTCGGCATGATGTTCTCGAAATAATGGTTCAGGCGGTGATCCCTGGTCAGCGGCAGCAAGCCGAAAAAAGCTTTCGGAACTATTTCAAATTCCTTTATCCTTTTAAATCCCGGCGCCGGAGGCCGGTCTTCCCCGGACTTCAGCCGGTCGAGGAAAGCGGCCGGTTCCCATTGATAGGAGGTCTGAACATAATAATCCGCACTTTCAATTATATCATTGCCCTGGACAAACTGGTCTACTAATTTATATTTCCGCGGGCTGACCATCGGCACCCGGTAAAAAACCGGATAACGCAGCGTACAGATGGTACTCCCGGCGGGAAGATGCTCATTGATCCATTCTGCCGCGACCAGACGGATATTTCTATGCACCGTCACCTCACTGTAAGCCCAGCAGTAACTGAAAGTGCCCAGGATGATCAGAACCGCCAATACCGTTCCAAGCTTTCTGTTTTTCAGGCTGAAAAGCCAGTCCCCGGCAATCAGGCAGAGCGGAATCAGCGCCGGCAGGCAATAGGCGTCGGAAGTCCGCGGGGCGATACTGGCCAGATACAAGAATAACAGCATTCCCGGCAGGCAGCCCAGCCAGAGCCGGGACGGCCGGAACAGGTGATAAAGCATGGCGCAGGTTATCGCCGCCGCGGCGGGAATTCCCAGCGTGTACCGGAAACCGTCTTCAAAATAGCATAAAAACGAATCGAGCAGATTAATCAGTACATTACCCGGCCGGGGAACGGACGCCATGCCGCTTAAATCTGCGAAAAATCCGGAAAAATTCAGCAGCACGGCAAAATTGACGGCGAAAAAAGCAACCGCCGAAATCACTCCCGCGGCAATCAGTTTCCCGTCGTCCTTCACCAGATATCGGCGTGCCTCCGCCGGCCGCTTTTTCCAGTCCGCACAACGCCGGATCAAATGGAACATCACCAGATACGAACAATTGAAAACGCCGGGATATTTCACCGCCGCAGCCAGACCGATAAAAATCCCCGACCACAGATAATCGCTCCAGCGCACCCGCTTCAGCACCGGCACCGCAAACAGCAGCGTCAGCGCGGAAAAAAACAACAGCGACGCTTCCGGTTTCACGGCTTTCCCGGCCAGGTTCACCAGCGGCAGGAACCCCAGCAGCAGGGAACTGAACGCCGCCGCCGGCAGGCCGCCCAGCCGGTGGCCGATAAGAAAAACCACGCCGACGGTCAATGTCAGCAAAACCGCCGACAACGCCCGGCCGGCCAGGTAAAACGGCGCCATTTTTTCCGGATGCAGCAAATAATATTCGGCGCTGTGGCTGGTATCCGCCAGGCCCAGCAATTTCCCGATGAACAGCGCCCCGCCGACCTGATAGTAATAAAACGGCCCGTAATTGAACATACTCGGTACCGGTGTCCGGTTTTTAGCCATATAAGAGAGGTTTTTGAAAATAAAGAATTCGTCGGGATTGTTGCTTCGCACCTGATCGAAATAAGGGGAAAGCCGGGCAAGTTCAGTAAAATTCTCCGGTCGGGTCTTATCGAAGGCTTCCGAACGTTCAGCGATATTGCGCCGCAAAGCGCTGCGGATCGCCGGCAGCATCCGGACCATTTCCGCTTCGCCGCCCAGTGTAACCCGCAACCGTTCCTGAGCAGGCAGACCGTAACCGATCCCCCGCAAATTCAACCACAAAACCACCCCGCAGACCGCCGCCAGAGTCAGGAGACAAGGCCGGCGTAAAACTCCTTTCAGGGAAAAATCATCGGCAAGCGGTTTCACGACAGTCAATAAGTCCGGTTGCGGGAACAGGCGCCGAACATATCGCTCATATGCGACAAGGCGGTTTCCCTTTGCAGATCGATGCAATACATCAGGTCCCGAATCGACAGCAGGGCGACAATCCTGCCGTTTTCAACCAGCGGAATATGTCTGATATGTTTTTTCCGCATGCAGACGGCAATTTTGTTCACACTGTCTTCTATATCGGCGCAGATCAAATCCTTCGACATGATCTTGGATACCGGCAGCGTTTCAAAATTACTGTAATTAGCACAACTGCCGATAATATCCCGCTCGGAAATGATACCCGCAAAAACCCCGTCCTCGCGCACCGGCATATTCACCAGCATGGCCCCGATATTCTCTCTATCCATCATTTTGGCCGCGTCCCGTACCGAAGCATCGAAAGCGATAGTATAAATGGGCTGGTGTTTCCGGTTTACTTTTTCGGCCAGTACATGTCGCATTTTCATGGTATTCCGGTTCCCCGCATTTTATAGTTCGACACTCTTCACTTCTATTATACATGTCCCGCCGGGAATTATCCACAGTTACAGGTGGTTTTTTATCAAACTTCACTGGTTAAGGACATAGTTTACGGCTTCGATGAAACCTTCCGCACTGGTTTGCGCCGTATAATTCTGAACCTGGTTACCGGCAGCAATCCGCATCCGGCCAATCATCCCCGGATTCGTAATGAATTTTCGCATATAACGCACTAACGCCTCATCATCATTATCATAAAACGAATAACCGGTATAGCCGTCAATGACAAATTCCCCGCCGCATTCGCAGGCGTTATTGATTATGGTCGGCAGCCCCCATTGCAACGCCAAATTTCCCATGTCGCCCCAATAATATTTCGAGGCGCACATGACAAAGACGTCGGAAGCACAAAAATAATAACTGCTTTTCTCACTGCTGCATTTGCCGGCAATAATCAGCCGTCCCTTGAAATCATTATGCAGCAAATCATAGATTTTTTGTTTGCGCATTTCCTCGCCGATGAAAATCAGGGCAATCTGCGGGTAATCCTTCAACAGGCTCATCGCCCTCATCAAGGAGGTCGCCTGCCGGTCATTAATCCAGTCGTGGTATAACAGAAAAACGATATCGTTTTCAGCGATATTGAGCTCTTCCCGGATCTGATTGCGGTCATACAAGTGCTGCTGCGCGGTCACCAGCGTTTCATCGATCACGTTCGGCGCCAGGAATATCTTTTCCGGCGGCACCCCCAACGTACTCAGACGCCATCTGGCGGTATATCCCAGCAGACAAAAAGCGTCGATATTATTGAAACACCACCGCAAATGAAAATTGGAAAAAAACGATTCGGATTTTTTTTGCAGGTCGATAATCCGTTCCACCATCGTATGCAGGATTACTTTGTATTTATACTTGCGGGCCTCCTTAACAATCTGCCGTTCAAAATGATACCAGTAATCGTACAAGACCACGACATCCGGTTTTTCTTTAGCCAGAAACTTCTGCGGCAGACGAATTTTACCCTTGGTGGACGGAATGATGGCAAAATCAAGACCGCCGAACATTTCCGTATAGGCTTCCATCTGGGATTTGCCCAGTTTAGGATCATAGGTAAGGATATACATTTTTACACTATAGCCCTCCAAAGCATTTATCAGCCGCCACAAGACGATCTGATGAATGTTGAAGTCAGTGGTAAAAATACCTATCTTGATCATTGCCAAGTCTCCCGGGTTTCTGTAATATAGCAAAGGAAATAAAAAATAAAAGTGACTTAAAATAAACTAATTACGAAATAGTGACATTCATTTGCGCAACAGCTTCGCCAGGGTACCGTAAAATTCCTTTTTGATAATCGGCTTAGTCAGGTAAGCCTCACAGCCGGCCTGAAAAGTCTTGATTTTATCCTCAACGGTGGCATTAGCCGTCTGGATGGCGACCGGCAAATCCGGCCGGTATTTCTTGATCAGCTTGGCCGCCTCCCAACCTGTAAAATCAGGCAGCCGCACATCCATCAACACCAAATCCAGGTCGGGAAGCTGTTTAACCAGATCCACACTTTGCTGGGCCGTTTCGGCGCGATAAATTTTCGCTCCGGTGTTTTCGAGAAGGTTCTCGAACAGCATGAAGGTAACATGGTTATCCTCGGCGATCAGGAATTTTTTATCCTTCCAATTATAATCCGGTATTACAGGCGGAGCGGCAATATCCGTCCGGACGCCGATGTTTTTTGAATACGGCAATGTGAAATAAAACGTGCTTCCCTGTCCGACTTCAGATTCGACCCACATGTAACCGCCAAGCAGTTCGGCATAATTCTTCGCAATAGCCAATCCCAGCCCGGAACCGTGATATTTCCGGGCCAGAGCTTCTTCTCCCTGCCGGAACGGCTCGAAAATCTTATCCAGCAATTCCGGCGCAATCCCGCTGCCGCTGTCCTTGACAAAAAACTCAATGCCGTTCCGCTTGGCATTGTAGCCCATCAGAATTTCCCCTTTCTCGGTAAATTTCAAGGCATTGTTCAGCAAATTGGTCAGAATCTGACGGAAATAGCGTTCATCGGAACAAACAACCGCTTCATCGTCGCGCAGCGATTTATGCATCTGCAATAAAAGATTCTGCCCTTTCTGCCGGGTCTGGGGTTCATAAAAATCATAAAGTTCCTCAATGACTTCATTGACACAGAAATTCGCTTTCTTTATCTCAACCCCGCCGGCTTCTATTCGGGAAATATCCAGCATATCGTTAAGCAGGTGCATCAGATTGCTACCGCATTCGGAAATTATTTTCGCATATTGCCGGCGCTTTTCCGGAAGCAGCTCGGGATTCTGCAACAGGTCGGCAAATCCCAGAATGCCGTTCATGGGAGTACGGATGCCATGGCTGATGTTCGCCAGGAAAATGGATTTCAGCCGGTCTGATTCCTCCGCCTTTTTGCGGGCATTCTCCAGGATCGCCTCCCGCTGTTTCCGCTCGGTAACATCCTGAACCTGACAGCAAATCAATTCGCGGTTACCGATTTTAACGTAATCGGCTACGTAATTTATCTCAAACTTCGTGCCGTCTTTCGCAGTCTCAATGCCTTCACCTCTCAGCACCTTTTTAGCTTTCAGTTCCTTCCAGAGCCCGGGTACGTCTTCTTCATTGACGGTGCTTTCAATATCCCAGACCTGCATTTTCCGGATTTCCTCGAAATTATATCCCAACCGCCGGCAGATTGCCGGGGAACAATAATCAAAAGTTCCGTCGGAATTAATGATAACTATTTCAACGTCCGAATTATCCACCGCCACTTTCAGCATATGGCGCTCGTACTCGACCTGATAAGTTTCGGTGAGATCCCGGAAAATCCCGATGACGCAGAGACATTTATCCAAGGTTATGCTCGAGGCATAGATTTCAGCCGGAAAAACGGAACCGTCCCGGCGCCGGCAGTCGGTATTGCCGGAAAATGTTTTTTCTCCTGCCCGGGCCCACGCGGAAAGTTCCCGGAAATTGACCTCGGGATGTAAATCCTTTATCTGACAGCCAAGCACTTCTTCCGGCTGATAGCCGAACATATCACAGAACACTTTATTGGCGAGTTTTAGCTGCCCGGTTTCCTGATCGGCAATTATAATTCCCTGGTAGACGTTTTCGAATAAAGTGCGGTAACGTTTTTCCGAATTTGCCAGCGCCTGAGTGGCCAGACTGCTCTGGGTAATATCCTGAATGGTCCCGAAGGAACGTACCACCTGGCCGCTTTTATCGAACACGTGATGGCCGCGCTGGGAGATATATTTTATACTCCCGTCATTCAGGACAATACGGTAGGTACAGTCGAAATTGCTGTGTTTTCTGATTGAGTTCAAAAAGAGCAGCCGGGTTCGTCTTCTGTCCTCGGGATGGACGAGATTCACGATAATCCGCGGATCGCTGCGGATTTCCGGGGAAAACGGAAGTTGCAGAATATTGAAAATTTCCCGGGCCCAGGAGATTTTCTGAGATTTGTAATCGAACTCCCAATGCCCGACATGGGCAACCTGTTCCGCTTCTTCCAAACAGGCGGTATAATTCGCCAGTTGCTTCCGGGTTTCCACCTGTTTGGTAATGTCGGCGACAATCCCGACTATCCGGCGGGCGGAGCCGTCGGGATTGATCTCCTGGACGTTGCCCTTTAATAAAATCCATTTCCAGTTGCCGTTTTTAGTCGCCATTTTCAGCTCAAAGGAAAACGATTTTCCCTTCGCAATATGGGCGGCCAGGGACTTTCTGAACTCCCGGCATTGCTCGGGGGAAATGAGTTGGAAAAATGCTTCCCGGGTATTGCCGACCTCACCGGGAACATAACCGAGCATGGAATAACACAGCGGGCTGGCGCTGATTTTATCGGAATCGGCGAGATAAGTAAAAATCCCTTCATTAACCGCCTGCACCGCTTCCCGGTAATCCCGTTCCTTGGCGAGCAGCGTTGTGTTTTTTTTATGATCGCGCTCCAGCAACAGGCCGATGGCAGCCCCCGCCATCAGGGTCATCACCACATAGATCAGCCGGATAAACAAGGAATATTTAGGCACATGGTTGATAAAAGCATCCATAAACGTCAGGGGTTCGTGATTCAGGAAATACTCGAACGTTTCATGAAAGTAAAACATGTGCCCTACACTCTCCGCAAACCAGAAGGCAAGGCTGAACCCGCCCGCAATCAAAATTGCTTTTATAAAAATGCCTGTGGCCCGTAATTTCATTCCTTATCCTCTCCTGTATTAATGGTTAGGTAGGCTTTATGAGCAGCGGCAAGCAGATTTCCGGGGACATTGAATCCTATTTTGCTGGCCGCGGCATAATTCATTACCAACTGGTTGTCGACCGGTAAATCCGCGATCAGACTCGTCGGTTTGACCCCGTGGAAAATCTGGACAATAACGTCGGCATAGCGCCGTGCCTGAATCCGGGGATTATGAATCAGTCCGAAAACCGCTCCGTTGACGATTCCATGTTCTCCGTGGGGATACCAGGTCGGGATTTTACGGGCGACCAGCGGAGCTAAAAGCCGCCGGGCGGTTACCGGGTTGTTCATAAACCATGAGGTAATCCACATTGCATCGGCCAGGGAAGATATTTTTTTATGGGCATCAATATAATCCTGCAGGTTTTGACCTGAAATGAAGCTGGTGTAAGGGGAGATTTTAATTGTTACCAGGCTGAAATTTTCCGTTCTGCTGATTCGTTTCAGCAGCTCCAGGTTAGCCAGGAAACGTCCTTCCTCGGTCCCCACATACACCACCCCCAGGGTTTTAAAATCCGTGATACGTTTGAACAGCCGAACCTGCCGCAAGATGAAATCAGAATGACGGGGCAGATAAATATGTCCATAAACCGCCGGATCATGTTGAAATGATTTTTCCACGGAAAATGAAGGGCCGAAATAAACCGTCGGAGTGGAATGCAGGTTATTAGCCAAATCATGGCCGGCCCAAATGCCCATGGCCAACATCAGATCGACTTTTTTCTTCCGCAGCGCCGGCAACACCTGTTTCCGGATTATTTTTCTCCGGTCGCGATTCCAGTCGGCACTCCAAAAATGCTCCGTTTCTATCCGCAAATATTTGCTGTGCATGTTCCGGGCGAGAAAATTCCAGGCTTCCCGGACGTTTGAACGAGGGGGCAATTCACTCCAGTCTACGGGTTCGAGCCACCCCAGTTCCGCCAGCCGGGTAATTAAATTTCTAAACGAGGAATCATAACTCTTGAGGTCGCCGCCCTGGAGATAGCCGAGCTTCCATTTGCGGCCGTTATTCAAACACGGCGGGAACTTCTTCGAGATATCGGATTCACCGCAATAATTCGAAAAAATAAAATAGCCAAGGCAAAAAGTGATTATAATAGCTATGAATAAGAAAAACTTTTTCATTCCACCCTCATCCCGGAAATTCAAGCTACGAATTAAGCATCACCGTGTCCTTTAAGCTAATATACCCAGGACTTTCAGTAAGTCAATAAAATTCGAGCTGAAAAACAAAAACTTCAAGGGACACGTATCCGTCTTTTTGCTGATAAAACCACCGTATATTTTCCGAAAGTATCTACGGTTGAAAAAGATAACCTTCCATTTCATCAAGGGTTTTTGCCGGCTGTTCATTCTTCCATTCGGCGGGCGGTTTCCAGTTATCGGGCAGCAGACAGGCAAGGCAGGCGGCGCAGGGACCGATAGTTTCCCAAACGGTGAACTCATTCTGCGGCACGGCATAGCGTTCAATATTGGCGAAGCGCCGCCAGACCGGATAAACCTTATCCATAATTGCCGTGGTTTCTTCGTAACTGAGCAGTTTTCCTTTGCTCAGGGCTTCAGGCATGAGATCGACCGTCACTCCGTTGAAATAATGGTCGGGGCGGGGCGGATAACGCAGAGCGAAAACCATCTGAAAAGCCTCATATTCCACATAGAACGTATAAGTGTAGGGAGTTATCCCGGGCAACGGCGGCAGAATACCGTCGCTATAGGAAGGCAGCGACAGGATCCGTATCGGGCAGTTTTTACCCGTTCCGGTCGGCAGGGAACGTCCCATCGGGTTACAGCCGTGCAGCCAGTCATTCAGCAGCAGCGCCGCGTCGCGGTAGGCATACAGCCCGGAAATCCAGTAGGCCATGATCAGCACCCGGCCTTTTTTGAACGGAATGGCGTTGCCCCAGGCCAGCGTCGTGAAAAACGGATGGTTAGGCGGGAAATTCAGATTGCGGTAGGCGAGCCGCTCCTGGTAACCGCTCCATTTCTGCACTTCCTGGAGCACGGCGGCCTTGTACTGTTCCCGGAACCGGAAGAAATCGGGATCGGGCAACAGGATTTCGGTCAGGAAAAACGGATTCAGGGGATACATGAGTCCGGCCAGCAATACCTTGAAATTCTTTTCGGTCAGGAACTGCCGGTAATATTGGTCTTTAGTGAGGATATAGAGATTAAGCGCCGCCTTGAAAATCATTTCCGCCGGCAAATTCGGCGGTTCGACATAACTGTAAAGGGCAGTCTTGCCGCCGCCGATATCATGATTCCAATTATATTTAATCTGATTGGCGGGATTGATGGCATAACGGAAAGCCCGGGCGGCGGAATCACAGAACAATTTGGCCTTGTCCCCGGCGCCGCACTGCCGATAAGCGCGCGCCAGCAGAGCGGCATGGGCGGAATACTGCATCGAACTGTGCCGGGTCGGGAGCGCGTTGTAATAGCGCTGGGTATCCTGGGCCGGGTTGTCATTCTGGGGAGTGCTGGTCGCCTCCAGCCAGCAGCCGACGCCGCCGTCCGGGTGCTGAGCCCGGCGCCAGACTTCCACGCCCCAGGCGGCTTCATCGATGATATCGGGAATGCCGTTGCCGGACTCGGGAATATGCTGCTGCCCGTCGCTGAATTTTTCGGGGAACATGAAATAGGCGGACAGCAAATCCTGGACAATCTCAAAATGGAAGGTGCGCCGGTCGAAATCTCCGGCATCCCACCAGCCGCCGCGCACGTCGGGCAGCTTCCGGTCGGTGCGGTTTTCGGCAATCACGGTGAAATGATCGATATTGACCGGATTGCCGTTCTGATCGAGGTAGCCGCAATTTTTTTCGGAAGCATTATAATCAGCATCTTCCGGGGAAAACCGCGCCACCCAGCTTGCCATGTGGTCCGGCCCCATCACCCAGTTGGTAAACGGCGGTCCCTTGCCGATCCCGGAACGCTGATGATACAGGCCGCGAATGTGCAGGTAAAAAGCGCGCCCGACGGCGTTGTCGCTGACTTCAAAACTCCAGGAACGCCCGATGCCGGGCACATAAATATGATATTTCCCCGGTTTGTTGAACTCCGAAAAATCCATTTCGCACACCTGCTCTCCGTTGAGCGGGATATGTTTGCCTTCGCCGGTATAATATTGTTCGTTCATCCGCAAGTTGATTCGACCGGTATAAGCAGTGGAATTGTCCTGTTCATTGATCAGGTAGAATTGCTTGCCGATCCATGCGTCCAGTTTCAGCGGCCCCGCCGCGGCCAGCCACATCCCCAGATAAGCGTATTTGCGCCCCGCCGCGGGCAGGTAACCGATTTGATTGACCTTGATGGTCCGGGAAATCAGTTCAGGTTCATCATAAGTGAATTCGACTTTTTCTCCCCACTGCGTGACAAGAGCATACTTCCCACCCGGTCTCAGCGGCTGCGCCAGTTTCAGGTAGGCGAAATGAGCCACCGCCGCACAGCGGACGCGTTTGAGTTCGCCGTTGTATTTGGGAATCCGCATCAAGCCGACGGCGTTGATCCAGTAACTGTTTTTAACGAAAGCGCATTTCCGCCCGGCGGCATCAGTCAGGGAAAAGAAGGCGGGATTCTCAAAACTCTTTTTTATTTTCGGGCGGTAGGAGGCAATGACGTTAACGGTATTGAAATTATAATAAAAATTATAGGACCATTCCCGTTCCTTAATCTCTCCGGTATCGAGTTTCTTCAAAAACGCGCCGCATTCGATTTTGACCCGGTCCCGGATGAAATCATTGTAATTTCCGACCACGCAGATCCAGTCCCGGGTAAGAAAATGTATTTTCAGTTTGCCCTTGATCGGCACCGGTTCTTTCGGAAAAATCCGCTGTACCGGACCGATGGTAATGCCGCGGCCGCGCAACTGCCGGGTGAGCTTATTTGCATAATACTCCCGCAGCGCCTCGGTAAGCGTAACGCCGCCTTTAGCCGCCGCTGTTTTCAGTTGTTCCCCGGTCAACGCTCCGTCGAAAACCTTGACCTCATCGATCCGCACCCCGTAATCCTGGTTCATGCTGATCCGGCCGATAACGAACCGGCCGTAATCTTTGAGGTATTCCATCGCGCTCGAATAGGCTTTCCGTCCATCGACATATACGGAACAGGTGTTATTTCCCCGTCCCTGCGGCTGAACGACGACAGCGTAATGATGCCACTGACAGTCGGCAAAGCGCTGATAGCTGCAGGCTTTTTTGCCGACTTTCGAGTTGATTATGCCCCAGGAGGGAAAGAGCAGCGCCCCCGGCGAACCGTCCGCAGCGCTGCCGCAACCGAAAAACTCGCCGCCGTAGGAATTTCCCTGCGGCAGACAGGTAAAGCCGCAAATCGTGAAGCCTTTTTTATTGTCCAGCGGCAATTCCGGGCCGATCGCGCCGTATTTTGCAGTTCGGACCGCGGTCGGACCGAAACACAGATTTTTGCTGCCGACGATTTCCGGGGCATCGGAAAAGATATTGGCGGCGGAAAACGCCGTAAGATGCCGGTTGTTACCGGAAGAATCCTTGAAATCACCGTCGAGTTTATACCAGGCCAGCAGTTTGGGAAGCTCTCCGCCGGAGCAAACGCCAATGCCGAATAAAGTGAAAAAAGCAAATGCCAACAGCCGCATGAGTATTTCCTTAAACAACGTTATTCCGTTACCACAAAATATGAATTATATTTTAGATAAAATCAAGTGCGGAAATAAAAAAATCGGCAATCGAACTTATCGGGCTGAACAGGAGTTCCGGCAAGGGGACGCCGGATATTGGATATTTGCCGGTTTCCGGTAAATATGACGATAAAATGATTTGACATTTCACTATCTTCACGCTATATTGGCAAATCCTGTTTTCCAGAGATGAAAACCAACCGGAACTTGTGGAAGGAGCCGGAAATGTTCAAAGGGTTCAGAGGATCAGTTTTGGCGATAATCGCGCTCTTGGTCGCCGGCTGTCATAATTCCGAATATTACCGCCGGCAGCGGGTGGAAAAGGCCCGCAAAGGGTTTAAGGAAATCAGCAGTAAAACCATCGCCGCCGGCAAGGTTTTCACCCTCGACGAATGTATAACTACCGCGCTTAAACATAACCTCAATCTCAAAGTTTACGATCTGAAAGAACAAATCGCCGGCGAAAAAGTTACTGCGCGGCTGCTCGGCATGCTGCCGGAATTGAATATCAACAACCAATTCAAATCCCGTACCGGTACTCCCGGCGCCAGCAGTTACAGCATCGAAACCGGGCAGCAGAGCCTCGTATCCAGCCAGAGCATCGATAAAACCGTCAATGAAATCAATATCGAACTGGCGCTCAGCATCCTGGATTTCGGTTTGGCTTACCTGAATTCACTCGAAGCTGAAGACCAGCGCCTGATCGCGCGGGAACAGAAGAAACGCGCCGCCCAGAATCTGATTTTCGACGTCGTGAAAACTTATTTCAGCGTGGCGGCAGCTCAGGACGCCATCGAAACCTCCGAAAAACTCCTGGTAAAATGCCGGAATCTTGAAAAAGTTTTCATTGCCCTGAACAACAATAAATCCGTCTCCCCGTTTCGGCTGCTGGATGAACGGAAACGTTTCATCAGACTGGAAAAGGCCCTGATGGCCTACCGCCGCAATTATCAGAATTCATGTATTGAGCTGCGCTCTTTAATGGGCTACCTGCCGGAAGAAGACATCAAAGTGGATACCCGCTGGCTGAAGGAACTGCGTCCCATCGCCCTGCCGGCCGTCGAGCTGATGGAAAAGATCGCTTTGATCGAACGTCCGGAACTTTATCAGTTGGACTTCGAGTCCGATGTTCTCCTCAACGAAGCGCGCAAAACGATTCTGACCATGTTTCCCAACGTAAGGATTTTCATCGACTTCACCAATTCGAACAACTCCTATCTTTACACCCAAAGCTGGTCGGACGTCGGAATACACGCGGCCTACAACCTGCTCCGCCTGCCGCAGCGAATCGCCGAATACCGGGCTACGCATGCCCAAATAGATGAAATTTCCATGCGGACCCTGGCGCTTTCGATCGGCATCATGGCCCAGGTCCGGATCGCCCACGCCAATATCGAGGAAGTAAAACAACGCTACGAACTGGCCGACCGCACTTACGGCGCCTATAAAAAACATTTCTTCGCCGCCAGCCAGTCCTACAAAAGCGGCAGTGAACTGTCCCAGCTCGAACTGGATCGGCTTGAACTCGAAACCGCTGAAACTTACGTCAGCCGCCTGGTCGCTATGAGCAACTATTATGTCGCCTATTACCGGCTGCTCAATACCCTCGGCGTCAAAGACCTCACCCCGGAAACCGTCAATAAGATCATCGCCGAGGCGAAAAAAGTCGAGGCCCGGCATAAAACCCGGAAATTCCCCTCTATCGACCTGCTGGAAGACAAAGCCGCTCCCAAAAATAAAAAAACCGTTAATAAAGAACTGGATTCCATTATCCCGGACCTGGTACAGCGGTAAGGGACGGATACGGACAACACGGATGGACACGAACAAACACGGATGGACCCGGA
This sequence comes from Victivallaceae bacterium, assembly GCA_028718375.1. Lineage (GTDB taxonomy): Bacteria > Verrucomicrobiota > Lentisphaeria > Victivallales > Victivallaceae > JAHOYW01. The sequence continues at coordinate 13,342 of JAQULZ010000054.1, forward strand.
CGGGGATCGGCTGGAAGGCGGTTTTTTTATTTCTGGCGTTATGCCTGAACGGCTGTCCTACTCCGCATGCTTTCAGAAAAGACTATACTGAAAAAACCGGACGCCATACCACTTATAACGTCACTGACTACAATGACGGTTTTCAACTCAATATGACCTATTACAAATTCGAGTCGGGCGGCACCAGCCCGAAAACCATATTCGACGCCCGGTATAAACTCAAACAACTGGCCGAATGGATCGCCGAAGCCAAAAAACATCAACTCCGCCCGGTCCAAATGGAGGAAATTAAATCTTCCCATTATTACAACTCGGTTACGGGACATACTTACTGGCGGGGCACTCTCCGGGTTTACTACGCCGGAAAATAATCGGCTAATCAGGCATTCCGCAATATTTTCAGAGAAACCCGGTCAACCAGGGCTTTGACATTGTTCCGGTACTTCAGCATGTGCGGCGCGCCAAGATGCGCTGTCAGGGCATCAAGACTTTCCCATTGTTCAACGACGGTGACGGCGTTCCCGTCTTTTTCCTGCACCGGCAGCTGGGAATCAATATCCACCATTGGCACATAGGACACGCAGCCGTCTTCCGCACATACCGTCGGGACATTGGCCTTGAAAATTTCCAGAAATTCAGCCATTTTACCGGCTTTAATCCGAATCGAAGCTAAGACAGTAATCATTATAAACACCTTCAGGTTATTAGTCCAGCCTTAGTATAGCGCCAGTTCAGCTCAAAAACAACCGGACTTACCCAAGTTCCGAAGTAAAAATAAAAAAGCGCCGAACGCCGCTTGCAAAACTAAACTATAATTGTATACTTATTGCCGTAAAACCGTCTAAATTCAAGTATATGGTGAATAATTGACCATGAACAACCAGACCCGGAGCGAATCCAGCCGCCGCGCTTATTGGACCGAACAGACTGAATCGGCCTGCGGTTTCATGGCTAAAATGCGCGATTACCCGGTAAAGGAATGCGGCGAAACGCTGGTGCCGCTGCGCCAGGCGGTAAAGGATGCCCGGCTGACCGTCAAATTTTCCGACAAGCAACTGGCGGGCAAATATGATCACATCTTTTATCTGCGGGAAGGGCTGGTAAAAAAATTCCTGGCCGTCGCCAAGGAAATGAACAATTTAGGCTGGTTTCTGAAAGTCGAGGATTGTTTCCGTTCCCGGGTCATGCAGAAATGTGTCGGGCTGCAAAAATCGGTTTTTGATCAGATCCTGAAAGCGGTAATATGGGAAAATAACGGAAAGGTTCCCGCCCCCGAACTGATGCTGCGCCGGTTAATGGCTTTTATTGCCGCCTCTCCTAAAACCGGAACTCACCTGTCCGGCAGCGCGTTGGATATTTCCGTCTATCATGCCGGCAGTCTGCGCCCCCTGGATCGGGGCGCACCTTACCAGGAAATATCCGAACTTACCTTCATGAATTCGCCGTTCATTCCCAAAACGGCCACCCATAACCGGCTTAAAATCCGGACGATCCTGGAAAAATACGGCTTCATGCCCTATCCGTTTGAATTCTGGCACTTCAGCCAGGGGGACGCTTATTCCGAATATCTGACCAATTCCGGCAAACCGGCCCGTTACGGAGCGATTGATTTCAATTTATTCAGCGGCAACGTCACGGTCATCGGCAATCCGGAAACGCCGCTGTATTCCCTCGATGAGATCGGCGTCCAAATCGAAGCTGCGTTAAGCAGACTCAGTAAGAAAAACTAATTTATCCGGGAAAGAATATCCGTCGTGGAAAATCCCGGCACAAAGGGCAGAAAGCGGATGTCGGCCCGAACGTGTTGCAGGGCGGCGCGCTCCCCGGCGTCGATGGTTTCCAATTGATAATCCCCGCCTTTGACGTAAATATCCGGACATAACTCGAGAAACATCCGATCGCAGCGCGGCGCGTCGAAAATCACTGCGGCGTCCACCGATTCCAGTGCGCAGAGCAGATAGGCCCGGTTATCTTCATCGATTACCGGCCGCCCCGGCCCTTTCAGTTCGCGCACGGAACGGTCGGAATTGACCAGCACCAGCAGCGCATCTCCCAAAGCGCGAGCCTGCATCAGGTATTCGGCATGACCCCGGTGCATAATATCGAAACAGCCGTTAGTGACCACCAATTTCAGGTTTTTCGCCTTCAATTCGGCCCGCCAGACTTTTGCCTGGGGCAAAGTCATTATCAGTTGAGCGGGATCGCGGTTGCTGCCAATAAAGTTCACGGGATTATTCCTCCTGATCATGTTCCAGCGGACGAATGACGACACCGGCCTCACGCAGCAGATCGAAAGCCTGGACGGCAATAGTGTATTCCTGATGGTAAACGACTTCACTGATACCGGAATTAATAATCATCTTGGCGCACAGCAGACAGGGGCTGAAAGTAGTGTAAAGCGTCGCCCCTTTGACCGCGATGCCGTGGTAAGCCGCCTGAACGATAGCGTTTTCCTCGGCGTGACTGCACAAGCAGTAACCTAAATCCTCTCCGGACGGGGTTTCCGAACTGCAGCGCGGACAGCCGCCCTCAAAACAATTCCGGATGCCGCGCGGCGTACCATTATAGCCGGTGGAAATGATGCGGCGATCCTTGACGATCACCGCCGCCACCCGGCGGCGGGAACAATTGCCGCGAATCGCGACCACCTGGGCGATTTTCATGAAATAATGATCCCAGTCCGGACGTTCAAATACCGTTTCCATGTTTTATTCCCGATTGATATTTCAGCGTACCGTTCAAAATACCGCAATTAAATAATTTTTCAACCTTTTTTCAGCGCGGTCTGACCAAGGCACAGGAAAATCCCGCCTCAATGACCGCCTGTTCAATCACCGGATAAAGCAAATCCGGGGTTTCAGCCCAGATTTTCAACCGGCCGGAATCCAGATCCAAATCCAGATTCAAAACCCCGTCGACGCTTTTTACCGCCCGGGTTACGGCCGCGGCGCAATGACTGCAAGTCATCCCGCTTACTTTGATTTCCAGGTCGCCGGGTCTGGTTGCAGTGCCAATTCCCCGCCGCCGGGCATAATGCTTCGCCAAGGCGAAAGCGATTAAAGCCAGCATAACCGCCCCGCTGAACCGGTGAATTAAACTCAACTCCGCTTTTCCCCCGGTCCGGATAACCTCCAATATCGGCAGACTGACGCCGAACCAGTTCAACAGAACACCGGCGCCGACTGCCGCCGTCACTACCGTGAACAGGTAAATAATCACTGCTTTCCGTCCCAATACCTGGGTCATGATGGTAATGGCAGTGATATTGGTAGCCGGGCCGGTAATCAGAAAAACCAATGCCGCCCCCGGACTAATTCCCTTGACGATCAGGGCGGCGGCAATCGGCACCGAGGCGGTGGAACACACATACAGCGGAATGCCGAACAACAGCATCGCCGGCATGGCCAGCCAATCCGATTTCAGGTAAGCGGCGCCGAAATCCGGCGGTACGAGCAGATCGATGAACGCCGCCAGCGCCAGCCCGGTCAATAACGCCGCGGCGATATTCCCCAATAACCTGATGAAACCATAATGGAAAATCCCGGCGATAATTTTCAGGCCGCGGGGAAACGGCGAGGCCTGGGTTTCCGGAACCGGCGCCGCGGTTTCAGCGTCCTTTTCCTCCCGGGAAGCGCCGAACTTCTCCATCAGCAGCCCCCCGATTATCCCGGTTATGAAGGCGATCGCCGGCCGGAATACGGCAAAAGTCCAGCCCAACATGGAATAAGTGGCGAAAAAACTGTCCAGGCCGGTCTGAGGGGTGGAAATCAGGAAGGAACCGGCCGCGCCGCGGCCCGCGCCCTGTTTTTTCAGAGAAACCGTCACCGGGATCACGCCGCAGGAACATAACGGCAGCGGCACGCCGAACAGCGCCGCCTTGAAAATCGATTTGAACCCGGGTTTACCCAGATGCCGGCAAATATATGCCGGAGAAAAAAAGACCGACAATACTCCGGCGGCGAAAAATCCGAACAGCAGCCACGGCGCCATCAGGCAGGTTACCGTCCAGAAAGAACTGAAAAATTTTTCGAAGTAAACAAGCATTTTCAATTCCTGACTCAGATGTTCAGAACTTATTAGACAGGATGAACCGGCAAAAGTCAAAGCGGAATTTTCCCAATCGCCGTTTTATTTATCCGGAACTGCTGTATATTAGAGGCTTTGTTGTAAATATAATTTGAGTCAGTCAAGGCAAATGTTCACTAAAAAAAGTTTTATCGAGCCGGGCGGCTATCTGCAAATCCTGAAAGTGGCGTATCCGTTAATAATCCTGAGCGCCGGCAATACCATCATGCAGTTTGCCGACCGGGCTTTTCTGGCTTACAATTCAACCGAAGACGTCGCGGCGGCGCTGCCGGCCGGAATTCTCTATTTCACGCTGTTCTGTTTTTTTCTGGTAACCACTAATTTCACCGGTGCGCTGGTTGCCCAGTTTTTCGGGGCCCGGGATTTGGTCTCCTGCGTCCGCGCCTGCTGGACCGGGTTTTATTTCGCGTTGCTGGCCGGTTGCCTGATCGTTTTTCTCCTGCCCGTTCTGGGGGATTCCATTATTCAGCGCGGCGGGCATTCCCCGGAAATAATCGCCCGCGAAATGGAATATTTCCGGGCGCTCGGCCCCAGCGGAGCGTTCGCCTGCCTGGGAGCGGCTTTTTTCGCGTTTTTTTCCGGGCGCGGCAAAACCGCTTACGTGGCAACCATCAACACTCTCGGTTGTATGCTGAACATTTTATTGGATTATCTGCTGATCTTCGGTCACTGGGGCTGCCCCGCACTGGGAATCTACGGAGCCGGGCTGGCGACCTCATTAGCCGCGCTATTTTCTTTCCTCTGCATCGCAATCGTCTTTCTGGGACAGAATCAGCGCCGGCTGCCGACGCGCCGGTACCGCTCTTTCCGCCTTGAATATCTGAAAAAATTATTCGGTTTCGGTACCCCCGCCGGAATCCAGGTGCTCTGCGACGTCGGAGCGTTCACGCTGGTGATTTTCCTGATCGGACATCTCGGTCAGACGGCACTGGCGACGACAACGATCACCCTGGCGATCAACCAGATAGTTTTTCTGCCCTTATTGGGATTTTCCGATGCCGTTTCGATCATCGCCGGCCAGTTCATCGGCATGAATAAACCGGATACCGCCAAAAAATGCGCCTACCGGGCCTG
>JAQULZ010000055.1 GCA_028718375.1 Victivallaceae bacterium
GTCGTGCCACAACTTGTGGCACGACCTGATAACGATTCGCCGCGCGATGCGTTTCCCTGTTCCCGGACGCGCCGCCTGATGGCTTCCCATTCCCCGGATTTTTCCGAACATTTTTTCCAGATCAGATACCGCTGATCCTGGGTCAGATCGCGGCGTTCGCCATTCATGCTCCAAACATAAACGTACGGGTTGATGATTTCCGATATCTGTTCGACGTAAGGTTCAACGCCCGCTTTCGAGCAGGCCAGATAGCGGTTGCGGCCATCGACGATTTCCTGCCCGATCGCCCTGATGGGTTCGTGCTGGCCGTTGATCCTGATATCTTTAGCCAGCTCGGTAAGCCGGTCTTCGGGAAGCAGCGGAAATTGCCGCGCCGCTTCATGGAATGTGTATTCAGTCATTTTATTCTCCGAGGGTAATTTTCAGACTTCATTTCCTGTTCGGCGTCCTGCAGTTGAATTTTATCGGCCATTTGATCGAGGTAGGCGGCGCAGCGTTGACAGTTGTAATCGCAATTGCACAAACGGCACCAGTTATGCAGTTGCGATGCCGGGCCGCCGGTTTTGTCGTTATCATTCAGGCAGCTTTCACAAATCTTTTCACCGCGACTGACGATAGCGCCGCATATCTCGCATGTGGCAGGAAAATCCCGCCTGTCATAAGTCGCCATTTCATAAGTCTCCTTTTTAAAAAGTCACGGTCGCGGTCAGGGTTGCCGCGGCGAGCCAGTATATTGTGTGCTTGAGGTCACCGTGCCAGCAGTAAACTACGGCGGCAGCAACGTCCAAAGTGATCAAAATCACCGGAAATATTTTTGTCATGTGCATAATTTTTCACTCAAAATGGAATTTCGTCCTCGTCGTAATTATCGGAACCATGGTATGGATTTGCATCGTAGCAGCCCGGTTCAGGGCAGTAATCCGGGAGTTCTCCCAATTCGTAGTCCACAATGTTGACGAACTTCTCACCGGCTACTGCTCTGATTATTATCTTTGAGGGCTTCGCCAGGGCTCCGTCATCTGCCAGCCGGACTGCTTCGTGCGCGGTTGTCGGTGGCGCGATCTTCGAACGGCGCTTCCACCAGGCTTCGAACTTGCGCCTCGCGTAGCCGCTGTGTTCCGGGCAAACCCACTCGCTTTCGTAGCGGTTGAAACCGGTACAGTATTCGATCCGCATGGTCTTAGGCGCGTCGTCGGGCGCGCCGCGTTTATGATGGACACTGTATTCGATGCCGTGGACGTCATAATCGAAATAATTCACCTGCCCGGAGAGCACTCCGGAGGATTCCGCATGGGCTGTGATGTTTTTGCTTTCCGGCGGCGAGAACTCATAACCGCATTCGGGACAGGTCATATAAGCCGCGTGGATCAGCGCCAGGCATTCCGGGCATTTCTTTGCCGGAGCTTCACCGTTACCATTGCCGGGTTCTTTAACTTGAATCATATCCACCGGCCCGTGGCGCATGATGTTGCCCCCATAGTCCAAAACCAGGCAATTTTCTTTCCCCGGATGCAACCGGGTTCCACGGCCCACCATCTGTACGAGCAGTCCGGCGGAGTTCGTCGGGCGCAATAACACAATGCAGTCCGTATTGGTCGCGTCGAAGCCGGTGGTCAGGACATTGACGTTCGCCAGGTATTTCAGCGGTTCTTTATTGCTGAAAAAGTCTGCCGGAACTTCCTCGCCCTTGAACCTCGCGATAATTTCCGCGCGGAGTCCGGGTGAAGTAGAACCGGTAACGATGCCGCATTCCGTTCTGGAGTATGCCGCGATCTTTTCCGCGACATGATTACAGTGTTCAACGCTCGCGGTAAATATCAGGACTGAATTGCGCTCCCGGGTCAGTTCGACGATCTCCCGACAGGCGGCGTCCACCAGTTGAGAGTTATCCATAAGGTCTTCCACTTCGGATGAGATAAATTCCCCGCCGCGAACGTGTAGGCCGTCGAAACGCGCCTCCGCTCTCCCCGCTCTGGAAACCAGCGGCGACAGGTAGCCCTGCGCGATCATTTCCTTGAGCCCGGCTTCATAACAGATATGATTTAAGAGGTTTTCCGGTTTGCAGATCAGCCCGCCTTTCATTCGGTACGGCGTCGCGGTCAGACCGATAAGCCGGACATGAGGATTGATGATTTTCATATCGTTCAGGAACGATTTATACATCGAATCTTCGGAATCGCTGTTTAACAAATGGCTCTCGTCGATGACGATCAAATCCCAGGGGCCGAGCTCGCAGGCCCGGGTATAAACCGACTGGATTCCGGCGACGATCACCGCGTGGTCGGTATCGCGACTGTTGAGTCCAGCAGAGTAAACTCCAACGTCAAGTTTCAGACAGAGCCTGCGGATTTTATCGGCGTTCTGTTCCAGAAGTTCCTTGACGTGCGCCAGAATCAGCACTCGACCGGACCATTTTTGCACGGCATCGGAAACTATCTGAGCTACACAAATGCTTTTCCCGCATCCGGTTGGCAACACCACACAGGGGTTGTCATCGCGCGTCCTTAAATGTTCATAAACCGCCTCGACCGCCTCTTTTTGATAAGGTCTTAATTTCAAATTTTACCTCTAAAATAATTGACAAAAGTTCATTTTATGCGTATAGTATTAGAAAAGCGATACGCATAAAATCAGGAGACGTATTATGACCATGACAAGACTTACACTCAGCGCCGATAGCGATGTTGTCGCTAAAGCCCGAAAGCAGGCCAAAGCGGACGGTACCAGCATATCAGCTATGTTCGTTAACTTTATCAAAGCCAGAGAAGTCCGGAGAACCTCAAAAACCAGGCCTGAACTTGGACCTTTGACCAAAGAAGCGACCGGCATGCTCAAAGTCCCTCCGGATTTTGATTACAAGGAAGCTCTGACAGATGCTCTGATCGAAAAATACGGAGCAAACAAATGAAGCTTTTTCTGGATACCAACATTATTTACGATGTATTTGCCGAACGCCATCCTTTTTACGATGATTCCGCACAAATCTGGAACTTTGCAGAACGCGGTAAAATTATCGGATGTGTTTCCGTAACAACTTTCAACAATCTTTACTACATCATGCGCCGGGAGATGGGACGGGAGAAAGCTGAAAGAGCTATGCATATTCTCAGGGCAATATGTACTCCGATCCCATTTGACACGCAAATTCTCAACCAGGCCATTGATTCCAGAATGAAGGATTTTGAGGATGCGATCCAATTTTTCTCCGCGCTTCATTCCGGCGCCGATTATCTAATCACCAGAAATGTCAAGGATTTTCCCCGGGTTGATATTCCGGTGCTTACGCCGGAGGAATTTCTCAGACTGGATTTGGATTTCTCCTGACCTCCAGCTCGGCTTCGATCAGCAGCAGCTTGATTTCGTCGATGAACGTATAAAAAGTGGTAAATGGCAGTTTCAGCTTGTCCCGGGCGGCGCTCAGGTCGAGCCCGGCCATCAGTAAATAACAGATTTCCCGCATAACCGGATTGCTCATGTTCTCAATGACTCTCTTGGTTATGATTATTTTTCTGCATCTGCATTGCATAATTCTTCCATCCTTATATAAAGCATGCCGTCCGGCGGCAGCGGTTCATGTTTCTCGGCGGTGATCCTCACTATCTGGCTGTCATCGCCATAAGCCCCGGCGTACTGCATCGCGTCGAGGACGCATTTCAGTAAATTATCCAGGTCTCTACGCCTCCGGTCCGGCGGATAGGCTTCGAGAAAAAGCTCTATCCCGCCGTTCAGAGGTTCGATCCCGCAGGACCGGAGACGCGCAACCACGATTTCGCGGTATTTGCGTCCGGCCCTGCTGATCAGCACCCGGGGCCCGACATGCCGATAGTAGTGATTGACACTCGGAGGATACGGCAGTTCAAATTCCATGGCAAAAACTCTGTTTTTGAGTTGAAAGATTAAAGAGGGGACTCACGTCCCCAAAGTTGAAAGCAGGAAAAATTCTTCCCAACTTTCATCTTTCATCTTGTTATTTTCATCTTTTCCACGGAGCGGACTGCTGGCGCGGCTCGGACGATGTTACCGGAGCCGATTTGGCGGCATAGCCTTTGATTTCGTTGCTTATTTCATCGGTATTGTCGCGCTTTTTACACTTAACTTTGATTTCCAGCGGCAGGTTATGGAGGTCAACCGAATCATTCGGCATCATCACGTTAACCGCCCGGCAGATAGCCGAAAGCTCTCCCCTGGCGAGCTTCACCGCGTCGGCGCTCGGGTTGTCGATATTGAGCCGAGCCCAGACCTTGCGCCCCTTGTATTCTCCCTCGGTGATTTCGAAGGTCAGTTCGAGATAATTTCCGTTGCCGGACTTGGTCTGTTTCATTTCCGAAGCGACGATCACCGCGATATATTTTCCGGCGGGAACGGCTTCAAGAGCCATAACCGGCTCAACTTCGTGAGCGTTGAAATTCAGCGTTGCCATAATTATTTTTCTCCTTCCCGCAAAGCGGGTTTTGTACTTAATTTTGGGATCTGATAATTTTTTCTGTCTTTGAATTCCTGTTTTTTACCGATGTTCCAGTCCGCCACCGGCCTGAAATAGCCGCACGGGCGACTCCAGACCTCGCATTTTCTGCCGCACTTAGCCATATTCCGCCTCCTGCTTGGGAAGTTCTTTGAGTGAAATGTCCGGGTACCGGGAGATGATTTTCCCGGTTTCGGAATCGGTTTTCGTCAGCCGCATCGCGTAATGCCGCCTGCCGTAATAATCGTTAAGGCGTTTGAGATCATGGAGCGCGTCCTTCCTGAAATGGTAAACGACGCTGATAATCCGCCGCGACTTGCGCCGGTAGATAACCCAATTGCGCCGGATCATTTTTCCACTCCGTTATTTGACATAGCCGCCATGAACGCATCCCAGGACAACGGCAGTTCAGCGGGCAGATTGAAGCGGTTCTTCGCCACGCAGGCGGGGCCGCCGACCGTCCGCAGTATCCGTTCACCGCCAGCGGCTCCAAGGGGGGCGGCGATAGTGCGTTCCCGGTTGAATCCGGCGTCCTCTTTCTGCGTCCTGAACTTGCGGGTGGCGAATAAAACCGCGTCCACCCATTCGGAAATCAGGGCGTTGGCGTGTTTATGCAGTCTGGGCGAATACCGGTCATAGGCAGAAGATTCCGGGTCTTCGAATTTTTCGATTTTCGAATGGGCGATCAGGATGCAGGCCATGCCTTTATTATCCCTGAGTTCTTCTAAAGAATTAATAATTTTGCGCCAGTGTGTCAGGGCATGGGTGTAGCCGCGGGCATAACCACCGTCCACTCGTTCAATGTTTCTCGCACCGTGTTCACGGCACACTTCATCGAAGATCAGCCGTTCCAGCCAGTCACAGGAATCAATTACAACAGTTTGATAATCGTGATCTTCCTTAGCTAAAGCCTCCAACGCGGAAAAAACGGAATCAAGATTTTTCGCCAACGGAAACTTATGGCAGTCGATCTCGGATAGTCCATCTTCTGTCGGCAAAAAAACCGCTTTGGGAGCTGATGCGGAAAATAAGCTTTTTCCGATTCCTTCAATTCCATAAATCATAATCCGTGGAGGTTTTGCTTCTTTGCCAGCCTTAATGGTTTCAAGTATACTCATAGATATATCCTTTTTTTAGATTAATAATTCCTTGCCTTGCCGCACCTTGCAGATCCTAGCCCCGCCCCGCATCGCCGCACCTTACCTCACCATGCACTTGATATTTTGAATGCTATTTTTCCTGCCAGAGAGTGACTACAAATTTTCCGAAAGGCCCTTTGCAGTCGGGGCGAAAATCGCCAAGCCCGATTCGCTTCCCGGCAGCGTCAATAATCTCCCGGAACAGAGCAGGGCTCATGAATTCCTCGTCAAGATGCGCGGTAAATTCCAGTTCCCAGTCATTGAACTTTGGACGATGAGCGAGTATGCGTCCTCCGGTTGAAGGGATGCGTACAGCTCGTGTGTCGACTTCCCAGCCTTCCCGGCTTTTGATGGGAATTTCAATCCCGTCTATTTCAAGACAGGCGGGAATCAGACTGCTTTTAAGTGTGGTAACCTTGCTCTTGCCGGCCTTGAAAAACTTCCCGCCGTCAATAATTGCGCGGAATAGATTGGGCTGCGGAATTATTGGTTTCCCATTGTTTCCGATATAGAGCTTTTTGCTCGCCTGTTCCTTGGGACTACCTTTGTCTCCGATAGTCACCGCACGATTGCCATTGCTTGCCGAAATCTGCGCTTCGTCGGTAAAACGGTTACAGATTAACGGTGTTGTTCCTGTAATTTTGATTTTGAATTCCTTCATACTGTCTCCTGGTTAAATTGCCTTGAAAAATCCTTGCATTGCTTTGCCAAACCCCGCATCGCCTCACTGTGCCGGGCAATGCCAAGCCATTATTTATGGCGGCATGGGCTGTTTTCCTGATTTGATGTTTTCGAGCAGACTCATAGTTCTTTCTCCTGGGGTTAATTGTTTTGGATATCTGTTTCTATTGGAAGTAATTTGATACTTTCTGTAACCAGGCTGCGTACCTGATCACCGATGACCTCTATCTCACTTTGAGAATAACGGATTTCAGGATATTCCTGAATCTCACGTTCCAGGCGGGTATGGAGCATGCCGCCGATGCTTTTGACGATGGCCTCCTTGCGTTTATCCTTGACCTGCTCCGGGGATTCAGAAATTTCGGCTTCGGCTTCCCGCCGCCGGGTTTCCATGGTTTCGTTATAGGCTTTGTTAACCGACATCTTCCCGGCGACAACAGCATTTTTGATATGTGTCGGCGCATGCTCATTCACGGCGCGGATGCGTTCAACTTTCCGGGTTGAAACTCCCAGCAAATCGGCGGTATTTTGAGCAGTCTTTCCCGAAGCGCCAGATGGCGCTTCGGTACGGTTCTGCTTTAAGTTGGCATTTTTATCTTTTCTCTTATCCAACTCCGTCAGACAGTTCAAAAGCTCGCTGTCGGTAAGGTTACGCCGGTTGCTCTGCGATTTGATGGCGTACTGCAGCGCTTCATCCTCGGTTTTGAACTCCTTCAGCACAACCGGAATTGTGTTCATACCCGCCTTAAGCGCGGCTTCAAGCCGGGTGTTGCCATCGATTACCTTGCAGCGGTTACCCGCCCATACGATGATCGGATGAGCACAGTCGTAACCGTTGACTTTCATGTCCCCGGTTATTTTTTTCAGGACGTTTTCCTTAACGGGAAAAAGCGTGCTGAACGGCGGTATCCGGCGCAGTTCCAAGGTTGTCATGGAAGTAATTCTTTCCTGCATTATTTCACCTCCGGGATAGGTTGATTAACTGGGGGTACACGTTGCTGCTCATGGTCAGACTCCTTGTTGGTTTTCGGGTTCTGTTTTTTCCAGTTCTTTGTTTAACACATCGGCGATATACCGCAGTTCTTCGCGGTCAAAACGTTTTATGGTAAGGTTGCAGAAATCATCCAGGACTTTCCGAGTAAATTTAAACGGCTCATTCTCGCTACGCCTGGCCCCGACCGTCCGGTTATAAGCGGAATTAACCGTCATGCGCCCGGTTTTGACCATTCGTTTGATTTCATCCGGGGCGTTGTCAATAACTGCTCTGATGCGTTCTACCTTGCGGGTTGAAACACCCAGCAGATTGGCTGTTTCCTCTGCGGATTTTCCAGAGCTAGCGCCATCTGGCGCTAGCTCCCAACGCTTAGCTCCGGCCTCGGCTTTGCTCATTCTCTTATCCAATTCCACAACACACGCAACCAGTTCACTGTCAGAGAGATTGCGCCGGTTCTTCTGGCATGAAATCGCGTATTTCAAAGCCTCTTCCTCATCGGAAAAAGCTTTAAAAATTATCGGGATCTGATAGATGTTCGCTTTCCTCGCGGCGGTCAGCCGGGTATGCCCGTCGATAACGACGTTGCCATGGTCTTTCCACAGCGCCAGCGGCTGGCTGTTGTCGTAACCGTTCCTGCGCATATCCCATATGATATCTTCCAGGATGCGCTTCCTGACCGGGAAAAGGTCGCGGAAAGGCGAAGCGGTTTTGATGTCGTCTATGTACATATATGGTCTCCGGGTGATTATCGGTTGAAGGAAAGCAGCCTGGTTTCCTCGTAACCGGTCGGCCAGAGCTTTTCGGCGCGGCAGCATTTAAGCCGCTCGATGGCGGCGGCGTTTTCGGATTCGGCAGAGCAGAGCGCGTCATCTGAGATTCTCCACACGCCGCAACGGAACGGCTCCTGTTTTTCCACCGCGATCAGGTGGAACGGATAAGCGGTTCCTGAAGCTCCCCGCAGGACAGCGCGGTAAAACGCCGCCTGGTGGAGATACTGGAAGCGTCGCGCGTCAAATTCAAAATAGTCGAGATTATCGCAGGTCTTGAGGTCGATAATTCCGAATTCCGGATTGAAAAAGTCCATCCTGATCTGGCACGGAGTGTTACGGTATTCGGTACGCACGACGCCTTCGGCAACGCCATCCTGTAATAGTTTGGCGGCGCCGTTATGCAGATGGACGGCTATCTGTAAGCGTTTGATAAAATCGAAATCACTTGAGGAGATAACCGGTTTGTCCTGGGTTTCGAGCCAGGACTGATACGCTTGGGTGTTTTTGCCGTAAGCTTTGCCGGTTTTTTCATTTATCGGTTCGCCGACGGTGTATTCGGCATTGAATTTATCCATGCCCTCCAGCGTCAGGGTATGCGCGGCACGGCCGATCACATAAGCCGGGCGATCCTCGTCTATGATCGCGCTGGTCTCTTTTTTATGAAAGAACTCCGGGCATTTGCGAAAGTCCGCCAGCGCGTGGCTGGACAAAAACCGGTCTCTTTTAGCGTGGTATTCCTCGGCCGGTTCGGTAATGATAAAATCGTATTTTTCCAAAATAATAGTTCCTTTGTTATTGTTGTTTTTCCACCCCGCTTCCGTAGCACGTAGTGCGGAGCATGAAGCGGCATCATCGCTGTCAGTCGTACTGACCGGCACATTGCCGCCTCCACTCTATACATACGGAACGGGAGCGAAATTTGACCCCGTCAAACTGGGGGTGGAAGCGTTTTTAATGAAAGTTTCTCATCAAGTCCTGCTTGGAGGAAGATATCTCTGAGCGACTGCAGCCTGCGAAAAAATGCGGAACGGGAGACTGGATAGTCTTCCAGCGCCTCATTTCTGTCGCAGTATTTCAATATTTCGCAAAGCTCCAGCAGATCGGGCGGCAGCCGTTCCAGGATCAGGATAACGTCCAGGATCAGGAGCGGATCACAGTTCTGTTCGCATTCGAGCGTTTCGATCTTTTCGATAACGCCGACGTCCGGCAACGTGACGGTTTGGTTCAGGGAATCCCGGCATTTGCGCCAGTCGCGGCATTCCGCCTGACGCCGGATGATCAGATCGAGAATTTTGCTTTCGACCACCCGGGCGATAAATGTGTTTTCTTTGCTTTTTCCCGGGTCAAAACGCGCCATCATTTTCAATCCGGCGCAGACCAGTTCTTGTTCCAGATCCGGCAGATCGGATTCGGTGAAGCCGTGCCTGCCGATAACCTTGCGAGCCGCACTTTTCGCGATCCGCACCACCGCCGGGCTGATCCCGGCATAATTGTTTTTCGTCATTTTCGTATTTGCCTCCAGCGGCGGAGACCGGCGTGGGCGTCGACGAAAAACGCAAGGCGGAGATAGAGTGACGTCGCCATGTTATTCGGCGACACCCACAACCACCTCCGCCTTGCGTCCGGTTAATTGTCTGGTGCCTCAGGGCAAGCCCTGAACTGCGGGAAAATCCAGTCGGATTTTCCATATTTTTTTATATTATTATCTTTTCTATGGTCTGAATCTGGATTGGCAGTCCGCCCCGGATTTCGATCTTGCGGATGAAACCATCCTTAATCTTCCCAAGCTGATCAAAACATTTGATGGTTTTCTTTTTCAGCGGGGAGTCGTCCGCCGTTTTTATTCGAATGTCTTCCGCATCCAGTTTCAGGTCCCGTTCGATGCTGGATTCCGGGGAAATAACGGGGTCTCCCTTTTCCACCATCAGATTGTTGATGCGGCCATAGCCGACTTGTCTCATCAGTTCCAACAGCTTCCATTGTGAAACCGACAGCTCGTTTTTTCTCATAGTTTTCGCCTTTCATTTATGGTTTACAACCCTGCGCGCCGGGTTTGCGATTTGTGGCGGTATTATACTCCATGGTTTGAGAAAAATTTAATATGCGACTGGATATGCGACTGTATTATTTTTGATACATATGTAAATTTTATATCTATATGATTGACAATAAGCAGCTTGCAAAATCATGGATTTTTTAAAAAATATGATCGTGCGACTGGATATGAGACTTGACAACTTCTTCTGAGAACTTGATTCCACGTTCTTTATTAAATAAAATTTTCACACCTGGCTTTTGCCGAAGTCGAGATAGTAGTTTTTGCATTTTACCCGAATCATAATAATCTTTTCCGAAGTATTCCTTTTCATTCCAGCCGGTAGCATTTATAAAAGTCCGATGCGGAATCCAGCCGTTACCGATCTGATCATAGAGAATATTCAGAGTTTTTGACTGTAGACAGTTTTTCTTTTTCGGACCATAAATTTTTTTAAGCTTCCCGTCAACATACCACTTCTCAGTTCTATCATCCATCTCCTTGCGGATATAATGCCTGGCAAACGGAAACACATACTGGATGGGATAATTATTAGATTTCGAGGTTGCATCGTTTGCGGCAATCGCTGATTCGGGAAGCAGGAAGGGTTGAGGACGTTTGAATTCGTTGGAGCTCAATACCGTCGCAATCGCTTCGACCAGGGCGCTGACGTCAAGCTGATAAACGACGATTTCCTTTATATCGATAAAAAAATAATCCCCGTTGCGCCGGGAACAGACCGCCCTGATCTTTCCGTCTGGGGCTTGGACGATTTTCCGGACGCGACATTTTTCAGCACAGGGAAATACGCAGACGATCGTCCCGGCAAGCTCTCCGGTGGGCGCCAGAAAATTTTCCTTGAAAACCTCAAAATCAACCGTGCCATTGAGCATATGCCGCCAGTTGTAAAGCGGAGCGGTAATCTTGAAATTCGCGTCAAGGTATTTGAAAAACGTTCTTAATGTCATTCGTTTTTTCCCCTGAAAAAGTGAATCCGTCCCGCGCAATATACAGGACGGATTCATATTCGTTCCGAAAAAACCTTCCCTTAGACTTGCGCTTTTTTATCCATGGCATCTTCCAGAATTTTTTTAACATCCTTCAGAACGTTGAAACGTGTAGCCAGCCTGGAATTCTGGAGGAAACTATGAGCCTCTCCAATTGCGGCCTCCAGTTTGGCAAGGCGTTCCATTTCCGTCAGTTCCGGAGCAGGCTTGCACGCTAACTTCAGCAGTTCGCATATGCGTTTTACGTCTTTGAAATGTTCCGTCAGCGGCGCCGCTTCGAGATTTTCGATTGCGTCTTTTACTCCGTCCTCAAGAACTCGCAGGCGCGGGTTGGCGGAGTCGACTGGCGGGAGTTCCGGAGTAGCCGTTTTTTCAGGAACGGGTGGTTCCAGGACTTTCGCTTCAGCCGGAATTTCAGGCTCATTCGCGGATTCCGGCGCCTGTGCCTTTTCCGGTTCATTCGGCGCTTCCGGTTTTTCCGGTTTGGTGGGCTCTTTGCAGGCTTCGTCAATGTAATTGAGCAGGTGCGACAACACCTTGCGTTCCAGGCGGGCATTTTCCTCAAATACTCCCAATTCATTTATCCGGTTTTTGACGCCCCGGTAGAAAGGAACATCCTCGATCGACGGTTCTTTTTCCCCGGTCTGAAAGCCCATGTTTTTCAGGATTTCATTGACAATGCCGTTTTCGTCAAAAAAGATTTTGTGCAACATAATACGTTTTCCTTATGTTAATGGTTTAAAATTGATCGGGCGGTTTTGGACGGCCCGCCCGTTGCCGCGTGGTTATTATTTCATAGGCATTTCTCCCGGTTCAACTTTTATTATTCGACTGTATTGAGTTCCAGCCGGTCGATAACCGGCGGATTGGGATTGCCCTGACGCAGGGCAATGAGATACAGACGTAGCGTTTCGACTTGTTTCGAATGGATATCCGGTTTGGTTCTCTTCAGGCAGGCAATGGCCAGATCGATTTCCGATTCCAGATCGTCAATGTATATGGCCGGATTTTCCGGGGGCGGAGAATTCTGTACCAGATTGAAAAGATCCAGTCGCAATTGAACGAGCTCGTCGTTCTGAAAAGCGTTATCCAGAAGTTTCACACCGCCACAGAACTTCAGAATGCCTACTTCCAACTCATCAATGCGCTGTTTTTCTTTTGCCGTTCCGATTGGATTAGTGTTTTTTTTGTTGCCGTGCGGCGTTTCCCATAAAAACGCCCGCAATAGATTCGATATTTTTGACATGGGTTGTCCTTTCCGTTGTTTCTGATTAACAAAAAAAAAGAGACGCACTCACACGACGATGTAATTCATCGCCCTTGCGAATGCGTCTCCCTTGACGGCCTGCCGTAATTACTTCACGGACTCCGCCCCGATAAGACCGGGTTGACTTATCATTCCTCCCTGTTCAGGGACATATGATCCGTTTTTTCAATTGTCTGTTGAATAAAGTTTATTGTTACATTATACGATTCCTCTTGTTGTTAAAATACTTTTGCTTCCCCTGAAAAAATTTTGACTTTTTTCAGGACAATCGATTTTGTCATTTACTTTTTGCATGACATTAACCTCCTTTGTTGGTAAGTGGTTAAGTCAGAAAAATTATTGTCTTTCACTAACATCCCATAATTTTTAATTTTCGTTATATTTTCAATCATCTTGAACTCAAACTTTTGTGTTTTGAAAAACTCAAGTACGGATTTTGAGAAATTTCACCTCAAACCATTTTACGTTTTGCCGGGCGACAATCCCGGCAGCCAAGCATGTTCGGGGGCTCCTTTTAACGATAATGGCCCGGATGCTGTCCCATAACTTTCAAGCAGTGCCCATATCTCTTTATAGCTCCACAAGACTCCTCGCAGAACCGTAAACAGTCGATTGAAAGACGAATGCGTCCACTTGCTGATATATTCGATGTAGCGTAGCAAAATATATACTGTCATAGCCGTCCATATCTGCCAGCGTACGGCATTCTCGTTGTAGCCGAGAAAGTCAGCAAGCTTGAGGCTCTGCTTGATTTCCTTAAAAAACACCTCTATACCCCAGCGGGCTCTGTACAAGTCCGCAATGGATTGCGGAAACCATTCAAAGTTATTGCTTATGAATACCATGCGAACGATTTTGCCTTCAATTTCAATATCCGCTTCAATCAATCTCATCTCATCAGGATAATCTTCTGATGGCTTAATGCCGGTTAATTTGATCCTGTCGTCCCGTATGATATTGCCTTTCGGAGCCGTATGCTGTCCCACAGTTTCGTATTGCATATTATCTTTGGCGCGCCCGACCCAGAAAATCCCACGTTCAGTCAAATTACACAGAAATTTGAATTTGATATAAGCCTTGTCAAAGGTAACTATTTCTCCCGCTTGCAGATTTGAACACAATTGCATCGCTTTGGTCGCATCATGCCCTTTAGCCGATTCGACCACAATAAAACGCGGCAGAAAAGTTTGCAAGTTAAGGCATAAGTGCATCTTTGCCGCCGCCTTTCTGCGGCGATGCTTTGCCCAGTCCATACAGTTGGCGAAAAGCTTTATCGTACTCGAATCAATGGCATTGACAACTCTTTTGAAACGTCTTGGAATACCTTTATATTTGCGCCCCAGTCCAAATTCCGGGGATATTGTTTGTAAATGCTTCAGAACGCTCCAAAACAGTTCTTCCGCCATATTAGCATTCCGGGTCCTATTAGCATGAGAGAAAGTATTACGCTTGGGCGCGGTTGCGCCTCTAATATCTCCCAAGGCATCGCTGTGATTACTTAAGGCATCGCATACATCATTTAAACTCAGGGCGTGTGATAACTGAGTATAAAATAAGCTGATTACATGTGACCAAGGACTGAACGTTCTACTTTGTTTGTCTACACCATGACGCTTGGCGAGTTTCCCAACAAGATGCCCTGGGATTAATTTGCAAAATTGTTTTAACACGGTTATTTTCCTTTTGGATGTCTTCATCGGCTTCTCCTTTTTGTGGTAAATTAGAAGATAGCTGTGAAGCATCCTATTTTCAAAAAAAATCAATTCCTATGGGATGCTAGTGATTGTCTTTCATGCTCTAATCTCCACAACTCAACCGAATTCAGGTCCGGCAATCACCGGGTACTTACGGTAATCAGTAGCCGCCAGATATTCACCACGGCACATCCTGATGAAAATCCGCTGATTCATAAAACCAAGCTCTTCAAATTTTTTAACCAGCTCAACATTCGATTCGAAACAATCCAACAATATCGCACTGCCGTGAAGTTGCTTCAGCGCCATTTTCAGCAGCGATAAGGCAATTTCATCGTTTTCGGCTTCAAGCGGCCCGATCTGCACATAATCAAAACCGCGCCGACCGGTAACAAAGCCAAGCAGTTCGCCGTTACGCTCGGCCTTGAATGAAAATTCCTGGCCATCGTGTAACAGCCGAGCCATGAGTTTTTCACGTTTGGCCTCAAATACCGAAGCATCATATTCAATGATCGCATTGTTATCGGCTTCTGTAGCCGGAATAATTGAAATCCCGGCGGGGCCGGCAACATCCGACACCGTTGCCAGCGGCAGATACATGCGGCGCAAGACGCATTCGTCTTTGAATCCGAGCTTGTCGTAGACCGTCTTGCCAGCCGGGGTCGCATCCAGTTTGATGCAGGCTGCTTCTCTTTCAAGGGAATCGATAAGCGTATTCATCATGCACGTGGCAATCCCCATGCGACGGAATTCACCGTCGACCAGAATCATCCCAATCCATGAAACTTCGTCATGATAATTTATCCCGGTACCTGAGGCAATCACTCGACCGTTGTGAACCATCACAAAGGCCTTGTCGCCGTATTCGCTGATGAAGAAATTCCAGTCGCCAGCCAATTGGTTCCAGTTCGAATGGCGGGTCAGTCGCAACAGTTGCGAAATATCTTTCGGATGCATCGGGCGAATTAACTGGCCGCCGTGTCCGGCATAGCGCCGCGATTTTTCAAGTAAGGTCATGGTACGCTTGATGTTGCTGAAAGTCTGTTCGAAATAAGCATCGAGATCCTTTTTTGCATCTTCAAGCGAATAACCTTTGGCCGACCCGACCACACCGTCGCTATTCAGATGACCGATCCCAAAAGTATTCAGGTCGCTACGTTGCATTCCGGGACTTATCACTCCGAAATTTTCAGGAACCGGCAACGGATCTTTCATCATTTCAGGCGCCATCAAACGCAGAAAACTGATTTCCATTTCCCCGGCATGCAGTTCCGGCTCCACACCGTTCTCAAAACGCCGGCAGAAATAGGCGGCCATATCGACGAAAATCAGCTTCAGTTCACGGTCCTGCCGGTTGATGTCGCGGATCACCGGGGCCAGTGGAAAGTTGCCGCCGTGGGTGGATACCACCAGCAAATATCGAAAATTCTGCGTTTCGGCCTCGTTGGCAATATCTCGGATTATTTGCATCAAAGTTTCTGGCCGCAACGAAAAACTGCCACGGAATCCGGTATGCTCCAAACTGCTGGCAATACTGATCACCGGTAATAAACACGCATCGAAACGTTCGGCGACTTTACGCGCGATATATTTGGCAAAGACAGCATCGCAACACAAAGGCAGATGTTCTCCATGCTGTTCGAAAGCTCCGACCGGCAGTACCAGTACATCCGAAACGCTCCGCTGCCATTGTACACTGCTGTTTTTTCCATCCAACATCATAATCATCCAGTAGTTACTACGATCCGGTAAATAAAATCGTAATTATTTAGAGCCCTGAAAAATTGCTTCCCCTGAAAAAATTTTGCTTTTTTGGTCGAGTAGACTGAGGCCCCCATTGTTTAGGTTGTGTTTGTATTCCCCGTTGCCCTGCGCTTTCGTTTGCAGGGTGTCACAATATCCAGCCATGCAACAGTTGTGCCACAGCCCATAAGCGTTAATTTGTTTGATAAACGCTATAAAAAAACATTAGATGCATCGGATTTTCTGAAAATATGTACGAAAAATGCACGTGTTTGTATGAAAATAATTATATTTTCTAAATAGCTTAACGCTTATGGTGCCACAGCCCCTCACAGAATCGGACAAATGTATTTCTCATATCCGGCTCCTCGTTTAAACATTCGGTATTAAGTTGAACGGATTCAGGCCATGCCTGGTTTTAACTTGAGGCATTCCTGCACGTCTAAGCATCTCTTCAAATCCTTTCCAGTTATAGGATTTCCTCTGACTTCTGCGATTCAACCATTTGAATAATATTCGCCTGAACAGATGTCTGTATAGGTTGCATTTCTTCAGATTGTCGGTTATCGCATAGTAGTTGAGATGCCCATTGAATCTCGCTATTGCTCTTTTTACAAGTTCTCCAGTCGGCAGAAGTCCCCGCCGGCGTCGTAGCCAGTTGCTGAATTTCGCCAGTGCCTGCTGAAGTTTCTTTCTTGCTGTCTTCCGCTTGACTTTGAATCCGCCGTATCTGTTCTTACCGCTGTAGAAAGTGAAGCCTAAGAAATCGAATTCTTTTGGTTTCGTATGCTTGCGATAAGCATTTTCCCGGGCGAATCTCCCAAACGGGATACATTGGGTCTTTTCTTCCGCCAACTGCAGGTTGAAGCCTTTGAATCTTTCCGCCAGTTTTCCGGTAAAATCTTCTGCTTCTTCCTGATACTGGAAGCACGCAAGAAAATCATCCGCGAACCTGACCAGATATGCTTCTCCACGGCAACTTTTCCTGATTCGGCGTTGGAACCACAAGTCCAGCACATAGTGCAGGTAGACATTTGACAGTAAAGGGGAAAGTATTGAACCCTGCGGGGTTCCGAACTCTCCTGCCGTTACCAGTCCATCTTCCATTATTCCGGCTTTCAGCATTCGGGTTATCAGACGTATTATACGTTCATCCCCAATTCGCTGTCTCAGGAACTTTTCCAACCAGTAGTGTGACACATGGTCAAAATAGCCTCTAATGTCGGCTTCAACTACATGGTTTACGTGCTGTTGCTGAATCGTGCGGCCCAGCGCATCTACACACTGATGCTGACTGCTCCCGGGGCGGTATCCGTAACTGCAATCTTCGAACAAGGTTTCGAACAGCGGTTCGATTGTTCGTTTGACTGCAAGCTCGACTATCTTATCCTCGAACGCACTTATTCCCAACGGTCTCTTCTTGGAACTGCCCGGCTTTTCTATGTAGGTTCGCCGTTTCGGTTTGGGTTTGTATCCCATCCGTTTTAAACGTTCCGACAAATCTGCCAGGTTTGTTTCCAGGTTCCGACCGTATCCGGCCTTACTGACCCGGTCGATTCCGCTTGCTTTGTCCTTATCCAAAGCCAAGTAGCATTCGCGCAGATTATCTATGTCCGTTACGTGGTGGTACAATGAAGTAAACACCAATTTCGGCTCTTTCCGCGCTCTTTCCCCTATTCGTGTCAAGTTTGTTCCCACAGATTGTTCCTCCTTTGTATGCGGTCTGTGTTTCTCTCTTCACGAGTGTTTAAACGTGAGAACCTTCACTCCACGATGATTAGTCGCTTCACAGCTAATCCGGTTCTCATCCCACTGCGTTCCGCCTTTTGAACGCCTCCTGTTACGTTGGTCATTCATACTCGATTCATACCGAGAGCAGTAACGTATGCCTGGGTTGCTCCAGTGACGTTGTACGACTCGATGCTGTCTTAGCCCCCGGGGAGTCGGCATATACTTGTTGCGGATTAATAACCCGTCTATAGTGTCTATGCCTGTTTCGCCTGCACCCGGCCTGATGGAATCGGTATCTTCCCAAACTTATATCAATTATCGGGGCTATGTCTCAGATTCAGGGCTGCACCCTTCACCTCGTCGTACTTGCATTCTTCCTTTGTTTTTGTAAAGTGGGCTGCTACTGGGCGGTTGACTAATCCTTACCCGGGAGAGCTTGCACTTTCGTGTTTTCTCTCATCACTGACTCAGTACTAGGTTAACCAGACCGATTGATTTTGTCATTTATTTTCACCATAATATTGTATTCCTATATATGTTAGTTTTTACGTATTTTTTAGTCTGGGGAAGTTTGGTTAAATGAGAATCCCTTACCTTCATCTTCACCTTTCATTTCTCAAAGATAGTTTTATTTCGGTTAATTGAAGAATTCTTTGCCCGGAGCTAAAACTTTGCGTAAGAATCTGGATGTTTCCACCGCGTCGCCGAGTTCCACTAAACTTTTAATCTGTTTGTTATTAGTTCGCTGAACGGCGTCAAACGCGATCAGCCATTGAATACTTTC